>JAFVBK010000171.1 GCA_017480045.1 Clostridia bacterium | reverse complement strand
GGCGCATCGACCGCGTCGACGAGTGGGCCGCGGGCGGCTATCTGCGGGTGATCGATTACAAGCGCGGGGGCAGGGACATGGCGCTGGACGCGGTGTACCATGGGCTGAGCCTGCAGCTGCCGGTCTACCTGGCGGCGGCGATGAAAAAGCGCCGGGAGCAGAGCGCCGGCGTGTACTATTTCAGTCTGGACGAGGGCATCCTGGCGATGCAGAGCACCGATTCGAACGAGGTGGAGAAGGCTCGCCGCGAGGGCTTCCGGCTCACGGGCCTCGCCCCGGACGACCTCGACCTGCTTCAGGCGCAGTCGCCCAACTTCCCGGAGGTATTGAACGTGCGCGTCACCAAGGGCGGCGATCTGTACAAGGGCACGCTGGCCACCGACGCCAATGGCTTCCGGGCGTTGATGAGCCGCACGCTTCAAAAGGCGGGGGAGCACTTGGATGGCATCCGCGCGGGCCTCATGCAGGCCGCGCCGGCAAGATTTCGCCAGCAGAACCCCTGTCAATACTGCGACTGGCGCGGCATCTGCCTGTTCGACGAGCGCATGGATGCCGGTCGCGTCCGTCGCTTCGATCGGATCAGGGGCGACGAGGTGCTGGAGCGGTTGAAGCTGAACAAGTGAGGCGAAGGCCGTGCGTTGCGCGGCGCGGCCTTGCATGCCCTTCAGTCGAACCACTGCCGGGTGCTGTTGGCGATGCGCACCAGCATCAGCATGACGGGCACTTCCGTAAGCACGCCTACCGTGGTGGCGAGGGCGGCGGGGCTGGCGGCCCCGAACAGCGCGACTGCGACGGCAACCGCCAGCTCAAAGAAGTTTGACGCTCCGATCATCCCCGCGGGTGCCGCGATATCGAAGGGCAGCTTTAATATCCGCGCCGCGCCGTAGGCGATGAAAAAGATCAGGAAAGTTTGCAGGATGAGCGGCACAGCAATCAGCGCGATGTGTATCGGATTCGAAAGGATCACTTCCGCCTGCGCGCTGAAGATCAGCACCAGCGTGATCAGCAGGCCGAGGGTGGTGATGTGATCGAATTTATGGACGAAGGTGTTCTCAAAATAATCTCGCCCCCTGCGTCGAACGATGCCCATTCGGGTGAGGATGCCGCCCGCCAACGGGATGACGACAAAGAGGAATACGCTGACCAGAAGCGTGCCATAGGGCACGGCTACATTTGAGACGCCCAGCAGAAACCGCACAATCGGCGCGAAGGCGACGAGGATGATCAGATCGTTTGTGGCTACCTGCACTACCGTATAGGCAGGGTTGCCCTGGGTAAGCGCGCTCCACACAAATACCATCGCGGTGCAGGGCGCCGCGCCAAGCAGCACCGCGCCGGCGAGGTATTCCGTTGCCTGTTCCGGCGAGATGAAGGCCCGGAAGATCACGAACAGAAACAGATATGCAATGCCATACATCGTAAACGGTTTGACGAGCCAGTTGGCCACCCATGTAACGAACAGGCCCTTCGGGTTCCTGCCGATTTGCCGGACGCTCTTGAAGTCCACCTTTAACATCATAGGATAGATCATCACCCATATGAGCGCGGCGATCGGGATGGAGATGCCGGAAATCTGTAGCCTCCCCAGCGCTTCTGGAACCGCGGGGAGGAAGTGCCCGAGCAGCACGCCCGCGACCATGCACGCGAGCACCCAGAGGGAGAGATGACGCTGGAACGAACTGATGCCTTTTTCCTGTTTGGCCATTGTGATTCCCTTCTTATTGAAATATTGAAATTATTCTATATAAAGGTTTAAATGAAAACCGACAGAATGTCTGTCGGCTCACGCCTTCGCTCTATGGCAAATGCAGTCCGGCCCGGCCTCGAAGATCCTCTCCAATGCCTGTTGTATGCTCTGAAGCGCCTCTGGGTTCAGGGCATAATAGGTATTCTTGCCCTCTCGTCTGCCGATGACGAGCCCCGCGTCTACCAATACCCGCATATCGTGGGAGAGGGTTGGCTGGGTGATGTGGAATTCCTCCAATATCTTGCAGGCGCAGCGCTCGCCGCAAGACAACATATCCACAATGCGCAAACGCTTGGGATCGGATATAGCCTTGAGCGCCTTCGCCGTATCCACGTATATTTGTTCCACAGGCCACCTCATATAGAAAAGCTTCTATTCAATATTCTAACATACGCATAGAACTTTGTCAATATGATTTTTTTCGCCAGCGATTATTCCACGTCCTCCTCGTCCGCCAGCCCGCCGCGCATGGGAATGTCCAGCGGCACGAAGTTGCCCCGGCGCCGATGGGCGCGCTGCACCTGTTCGGCATGGCGCAGCGTCAGCGCGTGGCTGGCGCGGATGCGCTTCATCAGCAACGTCACCACCTGCTCGATCTCGCTGCCGGCGGAATAGTCGGCCTCCACGGAGAAGTCCACCCGGCCCTGCAGCAGCATGTCGTCGGCCAGCTCGGTGGCCCCCGGCGCGTGCACCGCGATGGAGTAGCCGCCCTTCTGCTTGGTCATCTTCATGCAGGGCACGTCGGTCAGGCCGTCGCCCACGTAGATCATGTTGGAGAAGGGGATCCGGCGCATGTAGGCCGGGGTGAAGGCGTTCAGGTCGCGGTCGTTGGTCACGTCCAGAATGCCCTTGTTGATGCGGAACAGGTATTGGGTTTTGCTGGTGTAGTTCACGGCGGTGGAGGGCCACACCGCGCGGCCGTCCTCATCGTAGCAGAAGGAGGCGGCGAAGATGGCCTTGAAGTACTTGCCGATGGCGGAGCCGCGGATGATCTCCGTCAGACCGGAGGAGATGATGTAGTGCTCCACGCTCACGCCGCACGCGCGGCCAATTTCGTTGATGCGCTCAAACCAGGTCGCCACGCCGGGGAAGAATTCCACGTCCCGGCCCAGCGAGATCAGATTTTCCTTCGTCAGTTCCATTTCGCCGCTGGCCATCCGCTTCATCAGGTACATGTAGGTCAGTATGCCGTCCATGTCGTGCTCCCGCGCGAAATCGGCGCACTTGCCCCAGAAGATGTCCGGTTCCACCCTGATGCCGGGCAGGAACGAGTATTCCTCCATGTCGCGGGGGGAGAGCGTCTTGTCAAAATCGTAGATCAGCGCGACGATGGGCGTCGGCATGGCGTATACCTCCACAATAATGAGGAATGAGGAACCAAATAGCGGTGCCCGCTGTTATGCATTCCTCATTCCAAATTGTTTAAACGACCGGATCCTCCTCCGCGTCTCCCTCCGGCTCAGCCGCGGGCTCCGGCGTCGCCTCAGGCGCGGGCGTGGCCGTGGCCTGCGCGTACTCGGTGCGCGGCGCTTCCTCGGAGTAGAGCAGCTGCAGCGTCTGGTTGTCGGCGATGCCGGTGACCTCCAGGCCCGCCGCCTGCTGGAACATCTTCACGGCCGTCTGGGTGTTCTTGCCGAAGGCGCCGTCGCGGTCGTCCAGCAGGAAGCCCAGCATGTACAGCCGGTTCTGCATTTCCAGCACCTCGTCGCTCTTGTCGCCCTTGGACAGCGTGTTATAGGTGACTGTCGGCTCCGGCGTGGGCGTCGGAGAGGCGGCCACGGTCACGCGCTCGCCGTTCAGCACGGCGGTCAGCTCCTGCGCGGTGGTGGCGTTCTCGATCTGGGCGATCTCCTCGTTGACGATGGCCCAGCGGGCGGCGGAATCCTGACCGGAATCGCCGGCGGTGTTGTCGGCCTCGGTGGCGTCCATCAGGATGGCGTTGCCGATGTTGCCCTGGATGGTCTGTAGCGCGGAGACGAACAGCGAATCGTTTACCGCCGGCTCCTGGGGCAGCAGCGCGTCGATTGCGGCGGAATCGCCGGTCACGCGCTCGGTGAAGGTCAGCACGCCGTCATTGCGGTAGACGTTCACCAGCTCGTTGATGTACGCGCCGTCGGTGTGAGACTTGATCAGCTCCACGCCGCTGTCGTACAGCGTCTGGGTGACGCCCTCGATCTTCGAGGCGTTCTGCGCGCCGCGAATGTGGCGGAACCACAGCACGCCGCCCACGATCAGCGCCGCGGCCAGGATCATGATCAGCGCTACGCGCAGAATCTCCTTCACGCCGATGGTGCGGCCGTAGCGGATCTCGTCGAATTCCTCTTCGTCGATGTCATTGAACACATCGCTCTGCTCGGTGTCGATATCGGGATCCACATCCACGGTATCGTCGTACACCACGCCCTCATGGGGCGTCGCGTAGGTATCCTCGCTGTCGTCCACGGCGCGGCGCCGACGGGCGGCGCGGCGGCTCTGGGTGGCCTCCAGCTTCTGAATGTAATCCTCCACCTCGGTGCTGATGCCGGCGCGGCCCGTGGATTCGATGGGGCGGGCCTGCAGCTCGGAGGTGTCCATGCTCTCCATGGTCAGCTCCTCGTCCACGGCATGGAGGGTGTTCTGCGCGTCCTCAGACAGAGGCTCCTGCGGAGCCTGAGCGGCCTCGTCAGTTTTTTCCTCATCGGAGCCCTCGATGACCGCGCGCATATCCTTGCGAATTTCCTCCGGGGCGGATGCGCCGTCATACACCGGGCGGTAGGTGGTGCGGCTGTCTACCGCGCCCTCCTGCTGCTGCTCCTGAGGCATGGTGGTGTAGGTGGTGCGGGTATAGGCCGCGGACGCCTGTCCGGCGGGGGTATCGGGCAGAATGTGCGCCTGCGCCGAGGTATAGGGCGTTCCCTCAAAGCGGCTCTCCCCCACGGGGGTTCCGCAATGCGGGCATTGCGTGTCTTCCGGCATCAGGGTTTTGCCGCATCTGGAGCAAAACATGGCTCGGCCTCCTCCTGTGTGACGATTTTAGTCCAAATAATATGGAAAAACCGCCTGTTGGCGCGAATTTGGACGCGCGAGGCGGTTCGTTTCAGGAAATGATCTGATTAGAACCATCCTATCTTATATGATAGGATGGTTTTTGCCTTAAATCAAGGTTATAATTATGACTTTAATTAGGTATTTTATTCCAGATATGCCATAATCTATGCGGTAACCGTGGGCGGATTGCAGTAGGGGCAGGGCTGCAGGCCCTCTCTCAGCGCGTCGCGCACGGTCAGCTCGCGGCCGTTGGTCTGGGTGCGGCACACCTTGGTGGCGTGGTAGTAGATGGCGTCGTCGCCGAACACGCTGTAGACCACGGTCTCGTAGGCCTCCTCGTTCTGCTGGTTGGCGACCTCCAGCTTTTGCTCCTCCGTGAGCAGGTCGCTGGCGGTGCCGCCCTGCTCCAGCACCTGGGCCAGCTGCTGCTCGTACAGCAGCTGCTCGATGTTGTACAGCGCGTTCAGCGTCTCGCCCTCCGGCGCGGCGGTCACCTGCGGCGGCGCGGCGGGGATGGGGGTGCGGGGCGTCAGCTCGGCGTGGGGCGTGAGCCACACCACCAGCGCCGCCATTTCCACGGTGGCCAGCGCGGTCAGCAGCACGCGGCCACGGGCACGGAATACGCCCTGGTGCCACAAAAACAGCAGCCCCACCGGCGGCAGGAGCACCGTCAGCACCAGGCCAAAGATCGCCCGCGACGATACGGCCCGCTGCTTGCTTGGGCGCTCCACATGGGCGGTGTAGCCCGCGCCGGTTGATCTGGTGCCTCTGCTGCTCATGGTCTGCCCCTTTCGAATAGATCGCATATACGGTATTTTAAGTATCCTTATTATACTTTTTGCGGGGGCGAGCTGTCAAGAGCGTGTCAAGGTAACCAGGGCGGCATCATTTACTTTGCGCGAAGGAAAGCAGTTCAAAATCCCATGCACGGTTCCCAGTCCGTCAACCACTGCTTAGGGGAAACCTTTTTTGCGGCGGAGCTCCCGGAACATGATTTTCACGGTTAAGCCACGCTGCGGCTTTATACTACAGATTGAAAATAGTATAAATTCTGTTCTCCGAGCGCGGTGCGCATGACTCGCTGATCCCCACGGCACGGGGGTATGTTTCTCAGAACAGTTCAATCGAGCGCGGTTTCGCGCGATGTGCGAAACCCGCGAAGATTCCTGTTCTGAAAGCATACCCCCAAAATTCCCCGTTCCCCGTCCCTGGATTTTATTCGGTCCCGCCTATTTCTGCAAAAGTAAATGTTGTCGCCCTGTCAAGGGGGACGGATATCCTATGGAACCCGCCCGTGACTCGTTTCCCCCTTGAATTTCCAGCTCAAAGGATGTATTATATAAATAAGGAAATATGGCCCAGAGGGCCTTTGGAGAAAGGCGGTAATTCCCATGAGCATTGTGAAGAAGAGCTTTGGCAAGCTTCCCGACGGGCGGGAGGCGGATCTGTACATCCTGACCAACAGCGCCGGCGCGAGCGTGGAGATCACCAACTACGGCGGCATCGTCCGGGCCATCAACGTGCCGGACAGGAACGGCAAGCTGGACAACGTGGTCCTGGGCTACGGCGATGCGGCGGGCTATGTGCCCACCTGCGGCTACCTGGGCGCGCTGATCGGCCGCGTGGGCAACCGCATCGCGAAGGGCGAGTGCGAGCTGAACGGCGTGAAGCTGACGCTGGCGAAGAACGAGCGGGGCGTGACCCACCTGCACGGCGGCAACGTGGGCTTCAACGAGAAGCTGTGGGACGCTACCCCCATCGAGGGTATCTGCGAGGATCACCTGCTGCTCAGGTACACGAGCCCCGACGGCGAGGAGGGCTATCCCGGCACGCTGAAGGTGCTGGTCACCTACACCTTTACCGACGAGAACGAGCTGCTGATCCGCTACGAGGCCGTGTCTGACAAGGACACCCTGTGCAACCTCACCAACCACACCTATTTCAACCTGAACGGCGAGGCCTCCGGCAAGAACATCGAGGACCACATCTTTGAGATGAACTGCGACACCTTCACCGTGGTGGACGCCGACTGCATTCCCACCGGCGAGCAGCGCGATGTGACCGGCACGCCCTTCGATCTGCGTCAGCCCAAGCGGGTGGGCGACAGCCTGGCCCTGACCGACAGCGACGAGCAGCTGGGCTACGGCGGCGGCATCGACCACAACTTCAACGTCAACGATTTCGAAGCCGGACTGCGCTTCGCTGCCGAGGTCACCGATCCTGATACTGGCCGCGTGATGGACGTGTTCACCGACATGCCCGCCATCCAGCTCTACTGTGGCAACGCCCTCAAGGGCGTCAACCCCGGCTCCTCCGGCCGCGTCTACGGCAAGCGCGAGGGCTTCTGCCTGGAGACCCAGTTCGCCCCGGATTCCATCAACCATCCGGAGTTCATCGATTCTGTCCTCCGCGCCGGCGAAAAGTACGATTTCACGACGATCTTCTCGTTTGATGTGGAGGGCTGATCAAATCTGCCCCGCAAATTCGATCAGCAGGGATTAGGAAAGCCGCGAGGCAGCCACCATTTCTAATCCCTGTTCCCTCGCCCCCATCAACCCAATACCAGAACACCAACCTATCGACAAGGAGTAACCCAAAATGGAAGTCAGAACCCGATTCGCCCCCAGCCCCACGGGCTACATGCACCTGGGCAACCTGCGCACCGCGCTGTACACCTATCTCTACGCCCGCCGCACCGGCGGCAAGTTCATATTGCGCATCGAGGACACCGACCAGGAGCGCGAGGTTCCCGGCGCGGTGGACATCATCTACAAGTCGATGCAAACCGCCGGCCTGAGCCACGACGAGGGCCCGGACGTGGGCGGCCCCTGCGGCCCCTATGTGCAGTCCCAGCGCAAGGACACCTATATGCCCTACGCGAAGCAGCTCATCGAATCCGGCCACGCCTACTACTGCTTCTGCACCAAGGAGCGGCTGGACGAGGCCCGCGAGGCGGCGGAGAAGCGGGGCGAGACCTTCAAGTACGACAAGCACTGCCTGCGCCTCAGCAAGGAGGAGATCCAGGCGAAGCTGGACGCGGGCGTGCCCTACGTCATTCGCCAGAACATCCCCACCGAGGGCAAGGCGGGCTTTGACGACGTGATCTACGGCCATGTGGAGGTGGACTGCGACACGCTGGACGACAACGTGCTCATCAAGGCCGACGGCCTGCCCACCTACAACTTCGCCAACGTCATCGACGACCACCTGATGGGCATCACCCACGTGATGCGCGGCAACGAATACCTGTCCAGCGCCCCCAAGTACAACCTGCTCTACGAGGCCCTGGGCTGGACGCCGCCCACCTATGTGCACCTGACCCCAGTGATGGTGGACGCGCCGGTGCTGGACGAAGGCGGCAGCCCCGTGCTGGACGAGGCGGGCAATCCCGTGACGGCGAAGCGCAAGATGTCCAAGCGCAAGGGCGATCCCTCCTTCGAGGATCTGCTGGCGCAGGGCTATCTCACCGAGGCGGTGATCAACTATCTGGTGCTGCTGGGCTGGAGCCCCCGCGGCGAGCGAGAGTTTTACACCCTCTCCGAGCTGGAGGAGGTCTTCGACCTGGAGGGCCTCAGCAAGTCGCCCTCGGTATTCGACATCCAGAAGATGAATTGGTTCAACGCCGAATACATCCGAAAACTCAGCCCCCAAAGATATCTGGAGCTGGCGATGCCCTGGATGGCGCAGGCGCTGGATCCAGAGAGTTTCGACTTCAAGCGCCTGGCCGAGCTGCTGCAGGGCCGGACGGAGGTGTTCAACCAGCTGCCGGCCATGATCAAATTCCTGGCGGAGCAGCCGGAATTCTCCACGGATCTGTATGTGAACAAGAAACAGAAGTCCACGCTGGAGAGCGCCAAGACCGCGCTGGAGGCGGCGCTTCCGCTGCTGGAGGGCATCGGCGACTGGACCGAGGCCGAGCTGCACGACCGCGTGATGGAGGCCATCCCCGGCCTGGGTATGAAGAACGGCCAGTTCCTCTGGCCGCTGCGCATCGCCATCTCCGGCCAGATGTCCACTCCCGGCGGCGCGTTTGAGATCGCGTATTTGCTGGGGCGGGAGGAGACGCTGAGAAGAGTCAGGGCCTCGCTGGCTAAGCTGTAATCAGGACCGAGAAAAATTTCAAGAGTTCAGAGTTTGGTTTAAACTCTGAACTCTCATTTGATGGATGCCATGAGCAAGGTTGTAGAAATTTGTGACCTCTCCGCCCCGGAGCTGGACGTATACGTCCGCTTGACGGAGGCGCAGCTGCGCAACCGCCTGAACCCCGATGAGGGTCTCTTCATCGCGGAGAGCCCGGTGGTGATCGGCTATGCCCTGGACGCGGGCTATGAGCCGGTCTCCCTTC
>JAFVBK010000170.1 GCA_017480045.1 Clostridia bacterium | reverse complement strand
GACGACGCGCCGGTCCACGCCCCGCCGCGCCTCCGCGTCGGCGGCCGTCACCCACTGCATGAGGTGCCTGCCGGAAACGCCCAAGCGCCACAGCGTAACCACAATGGCATCCAGCGAGCACCAGGCCAGCGCCGGCAAAATCGCCAGCTCCGCCGTCGCCCTGCGCCACAATCGTCCCTCTCTCGCCCGCGGATTCAGCAGCGGCTCCAGATAGTTCACGATCAACGCCGCCAGCAGCGTCCCGCCGCCACCCGTCCACACCGCGCCGGTCAAGAGCGCAAGCAGCGCGGGCGCGCGCAGCGATCTGAGGAGGTTGTCCAGCATGCGGAATCGGTCCGCGCCCGCCAGCGCCTTGCCGTTCGGCAGCTTCTTCGACAGCATGAACGGCAGCAGCTGCCAGTCGCCCCGCGTCCAGCGATGCAACCGGCGCACAAAGGCCGAGAGCGAGGTGGGATAGCCGTCGTAAAAGGCCACGTCGCCGATGAAGCCCGCACCGGCGATGGCGCCCTCGATCAAATCGTGGCTCAGCACCCTGCCCTCCGGCAGCGCGCCGTTCAGGCGGCAGTAAAAGGCCTTCACGTCATAGATGCCCTTGCCGGCATAGATGCCCCGGCCCGTCAGATCCTGCCAGAGATTTGATACCGAAACGGGATAGGCGTTCACACCGCCCGGTCCCGCGAACAGTCGGACAAAGCCGTTGACGCAGGCGGAGGGCAGCGGCTCCATCCGCGGCTGCAGCACGACATAGCCCCGCGTCCCATCGGGCCGGTTCAACGGATGCGCCATCGCGCCGATCAGCCGCCGGACTTCGCCTGGCAGCAGCCGCGTGTCGGCGTCCAGCGTCAATACATATCGAAAGCGTCCCCGGAGGCGTTCGCAGGCCGCGCCCTCGGCCCGAAAGGCCGCTTCCGCCCCCGCCTCGCCGACCAGCAGCCGGTTCAGGTCCATCAGCGCCCCGCGCTTGCGATCCCGACCCATCCACAAGCCGTCCGCGGCCAGCGGCATGCGGCGGCGGTGCAGCAGGGCGTACTTCTCCCACCCCGCCCGCGCGTTCATCCCCGCGATTTTCTCGCGGGCACGTTCGAGGATCGCGCCGTCGCCGGGCATGTCCTGACGGGGTGCGTCGGCAAAGTCTCCCAGCAGCAGATATTCGATGTTCTTGTCCTTTTCCAGGCAGCCCAGCGCCTCCAACTGATCGCAGATGCCCTCCGCCCGCTCCGGCGTGGACAGCAGCACCGGCATCACCACCAGTGTTCTGCAATCCGACGGTATCTCCTCCAGCTCCAGCTTCAACAGCCGCGCCGGCGGAAACAGCTTTGGATAGAAGCGCCCGATCAGCGCCCCGGCGCAGCTCCAGCCCAGCACGGCGCAGGGCGCGAGCAGCCAAAGATTGTCCGTCAATCCTGAAAAAAACAGCGTCAACAGCGCCGCAAGGGCGATCTGCGCGGCCACGACCCACCTTCCCGCCGGATCCGGCGTCATCTTCCTCAGCCTCACCTTGCCCCGCCCCATGCGTTCAAGCAGCGCCTCGCGGCCCTCGTCGTCGTACAGCCACCAGCACGCGTCCGCGCGAATGCCCTCGCCCCGCCGGGCCGCGTCCACAGCGTATCGGGCCACCACGATCTCCGGGAGTCGCAGCCGCCGGGCGATTGCCGCCACCTGCCGCCGCACCGCCGCGCGAGAGGCCTCGTCCATGCGTTCATACATCCCCGCGTCCACGCCGCGCAGCGCCCGGTCCACCTGCGACAACCCTTGAAAACACGTCTGCCAATTCATGCCGTCCAGCATCCGCCGGGCCGCCAGCAGGTTCTCAAGCCGCAGCGCGTCGCGCGCGCGTTCCGCCTGGGCTTGAGGCACCACGCTCTCCGCCGCGAGTCCCCGTCGGGACAGATGCGCATCCAATCGCGCCCGCGCCTCCGGCAAGCCGTCCTCGCTCACACGCTTTAGGGCATATTCGATAAAGGCCGGATCCTCTCTGATCGGTCCGCCGCCATTTTTGCGCGCCCATCGCGCCGCCTCCGCGCACAGCCGCGCCCGGCTGACGATGGCAGCCACCGTGCGCAACAGTGCCCGCGTCAGCGCGATCCGCGCGGCCTGGGGAATCGCCCACAGCTCCGCCATGGTCAGCGGTTGAAGGGCGTCAAAGGTCTCGACGGCCTCCAACAGACGCTCGCGGGTCAGCGGCGCGTCGCCACCCGCGATGAGCCGATCCATTATCAGCGCGACTCTCGGGTGATCTCTCCAGGCCGGCAGCGCCGCGCCGTCCTCGGCACGCGCCTGACGGGCGCAGGTCTCGATCACGCGGCTCTCTCGAATCAGCCTGCCCAGCGCCTCGTCCTCCACGCCCTCCGCACGCTGTAGGCGACGCGCGACATCCAGCAGCGCCTCCATCCGCCGAACGCTCTTCCGCGTCAAATGCAGCCTGGCGCGGCCCTTCGGCGCTGGTCTTTCCGCGAGCCGCCCCAAGCGCGCCGCGCCATCGTCTATATATTCCTGGCTCAAGCCCATATTTTGATCCATACTGATCCTCCACGCAAAATGCAAGATTATCTATCAGTATGGGCCGAATTATGGCAAAATATAACGCGCGACCGCTTCGCGGTGGCATGCTAAAATCTTCGATTTCGCGCCTCGGCGGTCCGCTAATCGGGCCAATTCCAAAAACGCCGGGAGGCGCATACCTCCCGGCGAAAATGCTATTTGGCTTTCAATCGCGATTACTCCTGCTCGTCGCCCAGCTCAGCGCGGCGGCGGCGGATGTTCTTGCAGGCCTCGGTCATCTGATCCTCGACGCTGGCCAGCAGCTGATAGGCGTCGTGCTGGGCCTTCAGGCGCAGCTCGCTGGCCTCCACGCGGGCATCGTTTTTGATGATGCGGGCTTCCTCGCGAGCCTGGCGCATGATCTCGCTCTCGTCGATCATGTGATCGGCGCGCTCCTGGGCGTCCTCCAGAATGGCGCGCGCCTCATTCTCAGCGTCCAGCACCCGCTGCTCGGCATCCTCGCGGGCGCGCTCCAGCGCGGCGTTGACGCGCATCTCCGCGGAGCTGATGCGATTCATCGCCTTGGTCTCGGCCTCGTTCATAATGCGCTCCTGCTCGGAATACATTTGCAGACCGTACTGCACCGCGTCGGGCAGGTTCTTTTCCATATCGTCAATAATCATCAGGCATTTTTCCGCATCGATGATTTTTTTGCCGGTCAGCGGCACGTTGGTGCCCGCATTGATCGCCGCGCGAATGTGCTTGAGCAGCTCCAGAAAGTAACGCATATCGTTGACTTCATCGTTTTGCTGCGTCTGCGGGGCTTCGCGGGTGTCCAGCTCCTCATCCTCGTAGAACTTTTCCTGATCGCGATCCATCTTTTGCCCTTCCTTTCCGCATCCGGCGGCCGCCTGGATGCAGCTTAGTCTGCCCGGAGTTACCGGTTTAATCCTATTTTATGTCGCGTCGTTATCAAATCTCAGCCGCGCCTATCTCCACGAAATCCACCGCCGTATCGCTGTAATAGCGCGTGTCGAACACGCTGAACCGCTTCGGCAGGGGGATACTCGCGCTCTTGAGCCGCTCCATGACGATCAGGCAGCCCGGCGCCAGCATGTCCGCTTCCAGCAGTCGCTTGAGCGCGTCTCCATAGGCCTCCACCATGCGGTAGGGCGGATCGAGAAACACCAGATCGAACATCCGGCCCTCCAGCGCGCTGATGGCGCCGCGGTAATCCGAGCGGAGAATCTGCGCGCGATATTCGAAATCATCCTTCAAAACACTGCGCGCGTTTCGGTCGATGGCCTGCTGGGCCGCGCGGGCATTGTCCGCGATGACTGCGGATTCAGCTCCGCGGCTGAGCGCCTCCAGCGCCAGCGCACCCGTGCCGCCAAACAGATCCAGCACCCGCGCGTCCATCACGCGCGCGCCGATGATGTTGAAAAGCGACCCCCGAATCTTATCGGATGTGGGGCGCGTATCCGAACCGGACGGCGCGTAAAGCGTGCGCCCTTTGGCTTCTCCAGATATAATGCGCATAGCTCCACCTATGATATTGCCTCAATTATATCATAATTGTGCAATATTTGCAATCGGTTTTTCGAAAAAATATCAAATTTCAGGTTTTTGGACGCGAGGCGCCTTCTTGCGGCGGTTGACCCTGGATTTGGCCTTGGCCCGACGCTTGCCCTCGGCCATGGTTTTTTCTGATTTTGCCCACAGCTTCGGGCCCTGCATATAGCCCGCGAACATGCTCAGCGGCAGGATAAAGGGCGAGATCATCAGCACCGCCGCCACCGTGCCAGTCAGGCGGTCAAAGGTCTGCGTCCAGGCCAGAACGCAAGGCCAGAAAGGCATCGCTATCACCCATGCGAACAGGCGCATGGGCAGAATGAGCGGCTGGATGTTCAGCAGCGAGCTGACGATGTACAGGCAGCCCACCGCATAGGGCGGCAGCGCCGCCGCCAGCACGGCCTTTATGCCCAGGTTCACGCCCCATACCCGCTTCGTCACGCCTTCATCCAGCTGACCGTGCGCGGGGCTCGCCGGATCCTCGGCTCGCTTCACGGTCTCCAGCAGGCCGTAGGCATGGTGCCCGAAATCCATGCCCCGCCGAAAGGACATGAACAGCGCTACCGCCAACAGGATCAGCCCCAGCACCATCCAAGGCAGATTGCCTAGCGTGAACAGCGCAAGATTGAGAAAAATCAGTATAAATACCTCTGCGGCATTCGCCTTCCACATGTCCGAAACGCTCATGGTTCGCCTCCCGATGTATCAGTCAATCACCCTTACCGGTATTCTGTCGCCAAAGCCCAGCATGATTTCGTAAGGAATCGTCTCCGCCAGCGCCGCCAGCTCGTCCGGCGTGACGCGCTCGCCGCCCTGCCGGCCCAGCAGCACAACCTCATCCGATAAGGATACGCCTGGGATGTCTGTGACATCCGCCATGATCATATCCATGCACACCCGGCCCACCAGCGGCGCGCGCCTGCCCTTGACCAGCACGCTGGCCCGATTGCCGAGGATGCGCGGATAGCCGTCGCCATAGCCGATGGGCAGCGTCATCACCACGGTCTCCCGCCCGGCGGTGAAGGTGCGCCCATAGCCCACCGTGTCCCCCGCCGCGATCCTCTGAACGCGAATGGGATAGGTGGAAAGCGTCTGGGCGTTCTCAAGCTCGCCCGCCAGCGCCGGCACGCAGGAGCCGTACAGCCCGATGCCGGGACGCACCATATCGTACTGCAATTCGGGGTTCAGCATGGCGCTGGTGGCCGCCGCGTGGGCGATGGGCCGAAAGCCCGCCGCGCGGATCCGCGCAAGCGCGTTCGCGAAGCGCCCGTTTTGCAGCGCGGTAAATTCCGGATCGCTGTCCGCCGCGCAGAAGTGGGTAAAAGCGCCCTCCATTTCGACATCGGGACAGCTGCTTTTCCAGTGTCCCAGCAGGGCGATGAGATCGCCCGCATCGCGCACGCCCACGCGGGACATGCCCGTGTCCAGCTTCAAATGCGCCTTCGCGGGAACGCCCGCCCTGACGGCCTCATCCTGCAATATATCCAACATTTGAATCGAATAAACCGCCTGAGACGCGCCGCAGCGCACCGCCTGACGCAGCGATTCCTCGCCCGCGCCGCCGAGGATCAGTATCATCTCGTCGATGCCCGCCCGGCGCAGCGCCTCGGCCTCCTCCACAATGGCGACGGCGAAGGCGTCCGCCCCGTTGTCCCGCAGCTTCTTCGCCGCGCGCGCGGCGTCGTGTCCGTAGGCGTCGGCCTTGACGACGCACATCATCCGCACATTTGCCGGTATGTGGCGGCGAATCGCCCGCGCGTTGGCCGCGACGGTCTCAGTGGAAACGCTCATAATCGTGGGCCGCAAGGCTGACATCCCCTTTCAGCAGGCCGCGCGGCGCGGTCCGATGGCATATCTATACTCCAACAATCAATCATTATATCCTATTTTTGTCAAAATTGCAACACGAATGTCCAAATGCGGTCATTTTTAATGTTTTCGTGTTGCAAAAGGAATTCTATCCGTGTATACTATATTATATTCTTGCGGATTGCATTACGGAGGTAGCCCATGGCTTTACGCGATTTGATGAACAACTATTACTACGGCAAGCAGGGCAAGGCGGATTACACCATCGAGAGCATGCCTCAAAACCGCCGCCAGCTGTTCGGCGAGGTGTTGAAGGTGCGCTGGAGCGCGCTGTTCGGCGTGAACCTGCTGTACATGATCGCATGGATCCCGGCCATCATCTGGACGGGGCTGAACATTACGGCGCTGTACAACGGCGTGGAAACCCTGAGCGGACAGCAGATTTCCGGCCTGATCGCCACGTGGCTGCTGATCATGATCCCCTGCATCGCCATCACCGGGCCGTTCAACGCCGGCGTGAGCTACGTGCTGCGCAACTGGGCGCGGGATGAGCACAGCTTTGTGCTCAGCGACTTCAAGGACGCGGTGAAGGCCAACTGGAAGCAGGCGCTGGTGATTTCGCTGATCGACGGCGTCATGCCCTTTGTGCTCTACACCGGCTGGCGCTTCTACGGCGGCATGCTGGCCAGCAGCTCGATCTACATCGTGCCCCTGGGTTTGATGATGCTGGTGGGCATCGTCTGGTCCCTGGCGAGCATGCTGGCTTACCCGATGCTGATCACCTACGATCTCAAGACGAAGAACGTCATTCGCAACTCGGTGCTGCTCTCCGTGGCGAAGCTGCCCTTCGCGGTGCTGATCAAGCTGGCGCAGTTCGTGGTCCCCGCGGTCGGCCTGGGTCTGGCGCTGCTGATCCCCAACATCCAAATGCACATCATCATGATCGTGGTGCTGCTGTACATCGTATTTCTGGTGGCCTTCAACAAGCTGATCGTCGCCTCCTACGCCAACTGGCTGTGCGAGACCTATCTGAATCCCCACATCGAGGGCGCGCGCACCAACATCGGCCTGCGTCCGGAGGACTGGGACGACGTGACGTACATCCCTGAGGACGACGAGGGCTGAGTTTGAGCGTAGAGTGTGGCGCTATCCGGCGTCTCCGACGTGGCATCTATAAAACCGCTTCACCTGAAATAGATGTTCTGGCTCACCGTACAGATTCTTCGCTGCGCTCAGAATGACAACGGCGCGAAAGACGATGGTGTCATTCTGAACGGCATGAAGAATCTGTAGGTATGTTATGGACATACATTATCTAGAGACGTGCCCTGCCGCGATCCGCGCCAGCGGCTCATTTCAACTCCACACTGTCTTCATCCCCACTCTTAACTCTGATATGCAGGGGAGCGCTTTATGAACAAACACTATGAGCTTTTAGCCCCCGCCGGTTCCCCGGAGGCCCTGCAAGCGGCGCTGCGCTTCGGCGCGGACGCGGTATACGTGGGCGGGCCGAAGCTACAGCTGCGCGCCGGATCGGCGGGCTTTTCGATGGACGCGCTGTCGGAGGCCGCGCGCTTCGTCCACGGGCGGGGCAAAAAGCTATATGTCACCGTAAACGCCTTTCCCACCAACCGGGAAATCGACGCGCTGGGCGACTACGCCCAGGCGCTCTCCGCCCTCGGCGCGGACGGCGCGATCGTGGCCGATTTGGGGGCCATCGCCGCCATGCGCAGGGCCGCGCCCGCGCTGCCGATCCACGTCAGCACCCAGGCCAACTGCCTGAACTACGCCGCCGCCCAGGTCTACTGGGACATGGGCGCGACGCGGGTGGTGCTGGGACGGGAGATGACGCTCGAACAAATTCGCGAGCTGCGGGCCAAGATCCCCGTCGGATTGGAGCTGGAGGCCTTCGTGCACGGCGCGATGTGCATGGCCTATTCCGGGCGCTGCATGATCAGCGCCTACCTGACCGGGCGCAGCGCCAACCGGGGCGCCTGCACCCAGTCCTGCCGGTGGCGCTACGCGCTGATGGAGGAGAAGCGTCCCGGCGAGTTCTTCCCCGTGGAGGAGGACGCGGACGGCACGACCATCCTCAGCTCCTTCGATCTGAACTGCCTGGATTTCCTCGATCAACTGATCGACGCCGGCGTGGTCTCCTTCAAGCTGGAGGGGCGCATGAAGTCGCCCTACTACGTCGCCACCGTCACCAACGCCTACCGGCGGCGCATCGACGGCATCCTGGATGGCAGCGCCACGCCGGCATCCGTCGCCCGGCTTCAGCGCGAGCTGAACGCCGCCAGCCACCGGGCCTATGCCTCCGGCTTCTACTTCGGCGCCATGAAAAAGCACGCGCCGGACGACGGCGCGTACTTACAGGACTGTACATTTGTGGGCGTGGTGAAGGCCCGCCTGCCCGGCGGCAGGATCCGCGTGGAGCAGCGCAACCGGGTGCACGCGGGCGATGTAATCGAGGCGCTCTCCCCCAACGCTCTGGGCCTGTCCTTTGCCGCCGCCAACATGACCGACGCCGATGGCAATCCCATCGACGCCGCCGCCGTGCCGATGACGCTGTTCGATATGGACGCGCCGGAGGGGATCGAGGCGGGCGATATGCTGAGGATCAGAAATCGATAATACTGGATTATGTCTAAAAGGAGGTTTCCCTCCGCCCTATCATTCCACCGTCACGCTCTTGGCCAGGTTCCTCGGCTTATCCACGTCCAGGCCGCGGGCGACGGAGGTGTAGTAGCCCAGCAGCTGCAACGGAATCACCGCAAGGCTGCCCATAAAGTGCTGGTCGGCCTTCGGGATATACACGGTGAAATCCGCCGTGTCCTCCACGCTGTAGTGGCCGTAGCCGGTCAGGCCCATCAGATAGGCCCCGCGGGCCTTGCACTCCACCATGTTGCTGATGGTCTTTTCAAACAAATCGTCCTGGGTCAGCACGCCGATGACCAGCGTGCCGTTTTCCAGCAGGCTGATCGTGCCGTGCTTCAATTCCCCGGCGGCATAGGCCTCGGAGTGGATGTAGCTGATCTCCTTCATCTTGAGACTGCCCTCAAGGCTGATGGCGTAATCGACGCCGCGTCCAATGAAAAACACGTCCTTCGCGCCGGCATACTTCGCCGCGAACCACTGAATGCGCTCCTTGTCCTCCAGCACCCGCAGCATCTTGTCCGGCAGGGCCAACAGCTCTTCAATGTAGCGCGCGCGAGCCGCGCCGTCGATCCTGCCCCGCGCCGCGGCGAAGGCCACCGCCAGCACATACACCGCCGCCATCTGGGCGGAATAGGCCTTCGTGGTCGCCACGGCGATTTCCGGCCCCGCCAGCGTATACAGCACGTTGTCCGCCTCGCGGGCGATGGTGCTGCCCACCACGTTCACGATGGCCAGCGTCCGCGCCCCCGCCGCCTTTGCTGCCCGCAGCGCGGCCAGGCTGTCCGCTGTCTCGCCGGACTGGGAGATTACCACCACCAGCGTGTTTTCGTCCAGCAGCAGCCTGCGATAGCGGAATTCCGAGGCCAGCTCCACCCGCGTGGGCAGCGCCGCCAGATCCTCCAGCACATATTGGGCCGCCATGCCCACATGCCATGCCGAGCCGCAGGCCACGATTTGCGCCTGGCTGACGGATGAGAGCAGCTCGTCCGTCATGCCCGCAGCGCTCAGGTCGATGGTCCCGTCCTTGATCAGGCTGGCCAGCGTATCGCGCACGGCGGCGGGCTGCTCATGAATCTCCTTGATCATGAAGTGTTCATAGCCGCCCTTTTCCGCCGCCTCGGCGTCCCAGGTAATCCGAGTCTGCTCCTTCTGAAGCTCGTCGCCGTTCAGGTCGTAGAAGGTCACCGCGCCGGGCGACAGTCGCGCCAGCTCCATGTTGCCGATGTAGTAGACGTTGCGGGTATACTTCAAAATCGCGGGCACGTCGGAGGCCAGGAACGACTCGTCGCCGCTCACGCCGATGATCATCGGGGAATCCTTGCGGGCGGCGAAGATCTCGCCGGGATAATCCTTGAACATCATGGCCAGGGCATAGCTGCCCCGCACGCGCACCATCATGCGGTTGATGGCGTCCACCGGGCCGATCTTATACTTATTGTAGTAGTAGTCCACCAGCTTGACGACTACCTCGGTGTCCGTCTCGCTGTAAAACTGATAGCCGTGGCGCAGCAGCTTGGCCTTCAGCTCGTCGAAGTTTTCGATGATGCCGTTGTGCACGCCCACCACCGCGGATTCCACCGGGCCAGAGCCTGTGCCGGAGCAATTGCCGCTCACATGGGGATGGGCGTTGGTCTGGCTGGGCTCGCCGTGGGTAGCCCAGCGCGTGTGGCCGATGCCGCAGGTCCCCGCGAGCGCCCGGCCCTCGTCCGTCTTTTCCGCCAGGTTGCGCAGCTTGCCTGTGGACTTCACCACCTGAGCCAGCGCCTCGCCATCCCGCACCGCCAGTCCCGCGGAATCATAGCCCCGGTATTCCAGCTTGGAAAGTCCGTCCAACAGGATCGGCGCCGCGAGGCGCGACCCGGTATAGCCAACGATGCCACACATGTGATAATCCCCCTTCGCGCGAAAATAGGCCCGAAAATATCGGGCCTATTTTACCATCGCGAGGGCTTCACTGTCAATCTTTTCCATGTATTTTACGCCTGCGCGGTCACTTTTATCAGCTCCCGCTCCAGCGCCGAGGCGCTGCCCCTGGACAGCTTTACCAGCCGGCTGCCATGCTTCTTGGCTTCCTTGCTGGCGCTGATGACGAGAGGATGGGACACGGTATCCATACATACGAATATAAAATCGGGCTTGCCCAGCTGATTGGCAAAGCCGCCCTTCTTCAGCGGTATGACCCGCGCGCTGATGTTGTACTTGGCGCAAAGATCGCAGTATTTGCGGCCCATACACTCGTTGCCGCCGATGATGATCGCGCTCATGCAGTTCTCCTTTGTCCGGCAGGATTATCCACCCATGATCATCGATGAGAGGGCCGGAAAGCGGCCCTCTCCCCCTTCACTACGCCAGCGCCCTGCCCAGCGCCTCGCAGGCGGCCAGGCCGTCGTCGTCCGGGGTGTTGTTGCAAATCACGAAGTCCGCGGCCAGCGTCAGGCCGTCGGCCTCGCAGTTCTCAGCCCAGGTGCGCATCCATTCGCCGTCGCCCCAGTCATAGGAGCCGAACAGCGCGATCTTCTTGCCCTTCAGCTGATCCTTCACGGCCTCAAACATGGGCTGGAACTCGCCGTCTTCCAGCTCCTCGGCGCCCATGGCGGGGCATCCGAAGGCGATGGCGTCAAATTCGGCGGCCTTGTCGGGGGTGAAGTCCGCGGCGGTGAACAGCTCGGCGTCCGCGCCCTTGGCCACGGACTGCGCCATCATCTCGGTATTGCCGGTGCCGCTCCAGTATACAACTGCAACCTTACTCATTTTCAAATCCTCCTGTGCAATCTTTTTTCGGTTTACGCGGGATGCGCCTGCACCGTCAACCGGGACAGCGGGCAGCCCGCAGCAAAGAGGCGAACGTACGCCTCCGTGCACTTGCGGTAGCGGGCGAACAGCTTGAGCGCGCGCTCCGGCTCGGAATAGACCTTCCAGCAGCCACAGCACAGGCAGTTGCGCCCTTCGTTGCAGATAAAGCCCCGGATGTCGGAGAGCGGATAGCCCAGGAATACGCCGATCTCGTGGGGAAACTCGTCCGATTCTCCCAGGCGACGGCGCAGCCGTTCGACGGCCTCGCTTGCCGAGCAGCCCGCCGGATAACCGTAGGCGCGCAGGAATTGCCGCGTGTCCGCGTCGCTCAGCGCGGCCTCCAGCGCCTGCACGCGGTACAGGTACAGCAGATACCGGCCGTCCTTCTCCCGCAGCACCGTCAGCTCCACGCCCTTTTCGCGCAGCACCGGCGTCAGGCACACGATCTCCTCCGCCAAGCAATCCGCGTCCGGACACGCCAGGTTGAACAGGTTGCCGGTCTTGAGTCGGGCCAGCGTCGGCGCGCCGTGAGTGATCAGAGCTTGCTCAAGCATAGGCTACATCCCTTCAATATATTGTTAGAATATACTAACCGCATGTCTTTATGAACGCCCGCCAAGCGGGCGCGCCATGTTGGTTTAATAATTCTAACTATAGTTAGTTTAAACTATTTAGCGTGATCTGTCAAGAGTCTGCCCAAAAACTTAAAAATTCATGCCAATCGCCTCTTAAATGAGCTTCGAAAGGCATCCCCCAGCGCTCACAAAAGCGCTCCGGAGAGATTAAAGGCATGCTGGTTTTGATATGTAAGAATCCTTCGCCGCGCTCATGACGACGCGACAGCTTCGTTCGTCATTCTAATCGAAGGGAAGGCTCCTTACAAACGTTGCTCGCGCCTTGAGCAATGCGCGCAAGCTGAGCGATATTGTCGACCTCCATGATTCTCTCGGCGTCCTCCGGTGAAAAGCGCTCCGCCAGCGCCGCTCGCTGCTCGCGGCACTGCCTCCGCGACAGGTGGTAGGAATTGACGGCAACGCCCGCCACGCGATTCGCCGCGGCGACGCCCATGTCGTCGTGCCAGTCGTTCCCAATCATCACCACATCCTCTGCCGCCATGCCATGGGCGCGCATCAGATTCGCCAGAAACGCGGGGTCCGGCTTCTTGAGGCCGTGATCCGAGGAGAGCCACAGATCGTCAAAGCGATCCGCCAGGCCGCACCGCTCAATCTCCGGTCGGGTGAATACCGCCTGCGCGTTGGACAGCAGATAGACCCGCTTGCCCCGCGCACGCAGGCCGTCCAGCAGCGCGTTCACGCCGGGATACAGCTTCAGCCACGCCCGCGAGCACACGCGAAAGGCATTCGCCGTCGCCACGGCCCAAGCGGCCTCCTCGTCCCCGTCCCGGGGCGCGCAGGCCGCGGGATGACCGCGTTCCGCCTCCTTGAGCAGCCGCAAAAACACCTTCTCCAGCTTGATCTCCGGTCTGGCGCAGCCCGTATGCGCCTTCACCAGCGCCTCCTCTTCGGCATACATGCGCTTATAGCGCCTGAACATGGCGGCGGGCAACCAGTCCGCGCCGTACACCGCGTACCAGTCCGCCATCCAGCGCCACAGCTGGATCGACGCCTCATCCGTGTGAATGCTGATCAGCGTACCGTATAGGTCGAAAATATAGTGCTGGTAATCCGTAAAAGCGCGCATTCGCAATCCTCGTCCTTCGCTAATGATCTCATGCTCTGTTAATGACCTCACCCTATGCCACAGCATATCCGACGGCGCGGGAAAGCCCACTGCGCGCAGGGCCCTGCGCGCCATTTGTTTCAGCTCATCTCACGCCTGCTTGAGGCCGTTGATGATGCGCAGGTTGTCGTCGGTCCGCCGGCCTCGTTGCACCGGAGAGCACCGCGGTCACCTCCGGATGGTTGCACAGCCGCCCTGCGGAATTGGTCCGTCGCCACGCAGCAAGCACGGCGGAAGCTGCGGCTGAAGCGCTCGGCGCTGTTGTAGCCTCGGAGCGCGGCGATCTCCGGAAGGCGCAGTTGGTGTGCACGCTTCAATCGCCTCCGACAACCGTCATTTCCGGCTGTCCAGCGACTTCCCGAACACGAAGAAGCGCTGATAGAGAAATTCCGTGGCAAAGTTCAGAAGCATGTTGGCGGCGGTGGCCAGATATTCGTTCCAACCCAACGACGCGGTATACCAGTGCTCCAATCCCGTGGAGAGCGGCGTGAACACCGCGTAATAGGCCGCCACCTTCAGCATCGCCACGGGCACATTGCTCGCGGATTTGAAGGTGTAGCGGCGATTCAGCGTGAAGTTCCACAGCACGGACAGCACCAGCGCCAGCAGGTAGCCCAGCCAGTAGGGCAGGCGCAGCACTTCGTTGAACAGCGCGAAGGCGCCGATTTCAATCAGCCCCGCGCTGATCGAGAAGAACGTGAATTTCAACACGCGCGCAAATTCCTTCATGGGTTCGCCCCTCCCTCAATCCAGCTGTGAAGCCGGGTTTTGCCGAACACCTGCACCTCCGCCAGCAGCCCCACGGGAAGCGCCGCGCAGATATCCACCACGGAATGCTGCTTGACAAATGCCGTGGAGATGGAGATCAGCGCCGCGGAGAGCACCATAAAGCCCTTCCACACCCCGGAGCTCTCCCGCCTGTGGCACCACACCGAGGCGATGCCCAGGGAATAGGCCACGTGCAGCGAGGGGCACACGCCGGTGGGCGTATCGAAGGCGTAGATGAAGCCCATCAGCCGCGTGAGCGCGTTGTCCCGCTCAAAGCTCTCCGGCCGCATCAGCTGTATGCTGGGATAGAATATGTACGCCAGCATGGCCACGGCCTGGGTGATCATGATATAGATTTGCAGCCGCTTGAAGCTGCGGATGTCATACAAAAAGAAGTACAGCAGCGACCCCGCCAGCAGAACGTACCAGTAGCAGTAGAGCACCAAAAAGCCTTCCCGGAAGGGAATCAGATCGTCCAGCGCGCAGTGGATCACGTGGCAGCGCGCGGCAGGGATCAAGTTTTCAGTCAAAAAATACAGCGCGAAATACACCACCCAGCCGGCCAGCAGCTTGACATGGGCAAAGCGGGGCTCGTTCAGCCGGGAGAGGCGAAATTCGCGGTAGTCGACGGCGGGCTTCCTCATAGCGCGCCATCCTCATCGGGAAGATTCATTGGATACTCCTTCTTCGGCAAGTTCAAATAGGGCACCACCCGGTGCCGGGGCTGTCTGACGGCCAGCTCGGTGACGGCCTCCATCAGCGCAGCACAGATGCGGCAGCGCTCCGCCTCGGCGTTCGCGGAGGCGTCATAATAGACCGGCGCCCCAAAAATCGTCTTCCTCAGCTCCGGCGCCACATACATCGGCACGAAGGCGAGCGCCTGGCCCGTCTGCCGGTGATACATGCGTCCAAGCGCGATGAAGCGATCCTGGAATTCATAGACGACGCGGTTGTGGGGCGTACGGCACTCCGGAAAGATCACCACGCGCGCTCCCGCCGCCAGCTGCTCCAGCGTTTGGCGAAAGGTGTTGGTGATGCGGGCGTCGCGATAGACGCCGATGCACAGCGCGTTGTTGAACACGCAAACCGAGAGCGGCGCGATCGCGTAGGAGAGCAGCCTGTAAAACCAGCGAATATGGCCCGGCTTCCGGGACCAAAAGTCCTCGTAGGCATAGTCCGGCACCTCCTTGAGGTGCATCATCTCGCCGTTGCACCACACGACGTGTCGCCCCGGCAGAAACGCCTCCCCCACGATGGGGCCGTTCATCTGGGCATGGTTGCCCACGATCACGCAGGGCCCCTCCGGCAGGTTCTCCAGCCCCTCAAATTCCGGGCTGGGATAGAACAGCCGCACCAGTCCCCGCACCGCGCGGTACACCCAATAGGGCAGGCCCTTCCCCATCAGAAATCCACCTTCTCAGAGAGCGGCTTCTCCAGCAGCGCCGGATTCTCCAGCAGCGTGCGCAGCAGTCGCACCGCGCGGGAGCAATAGAAGCCGTCGGAGATGCGCTCATCCACGGTCAGGCCGATATCCACGCTGGTCCGAAGCCGCTCTTCCCCGTTTTCATCCAGCAGCTTGCGCTCCTTGATCTCGCCGATGACCACGAACACCGAGGTGGTACCCCAATTGGTCAGGTGGTGATAGCCGGCGTGCAGCTTGATCGATCCCAGATTCGCCAGCACCACCGAGGACTGGAAAGGGTCGGTGGCAATCACGGACTGAGGCATCCAGCCCCGCCTGTCCATGAAGCGCGCAACCGCGCCGATCAGCTTCTTGAAGGGCAGCTTCTGGAGGAAATCCATGCTCTCGGTAGATTGATCCTTGCCCTCATAGCGCACATAGGACACCTGACGGTGAATCTCATCGTGTATGCTGTCGATGGTGTCCTCCGGCTTGGCATGGATGAAGGCCAGGCCCTCGTCGCTCTCATCCTTGAACTGCTTTTTGATGGTGAAGGCCGCGGAAACCTCGTTGCGCTGATAGAGATTGTAATTGGCATAGAACCGATTCAGCTGCGGCCTGAGCGTGATGGTCTTAAGCACCGCGGTCACGATCAGCTGGAAGGCGTTGTACTTGTATTCCGGACCGCCCGCGTTCCTTTGCGCGAGATACGCCATGGCGTTCGTCAGATCGATGGTCTCGGAAATAAACGCCTCGTTGTCGCACCGGTTGGGATACATCAGCGGCATGATATAGTGCATGGAATCCAGCTTGCGCACCAGCGTGGCGTCCCTGCGGTCTCCAAATCTTTTTTTCACAAAAAATCCCCTTCCTGCGCTCATGACGGGCTTTCGCGCCTCGTTTCGCGTCCGCCGCCTTTAATATCGTATACATCATAGCACAAAACTTTCAAATAATCCATCACATTTCCGCAAATCAGCGCATATTGCTCATTTGGAGATGAGAATATCGCAATCCCTCGCGCCTTTGGGGGCTGAATCGCGCGGCGCCAGGTCGACAATCTGTGAGCGGGCAACGCCCGCCTTTGGCGGCCCGTTCGCCAATCGTGCCCACCTTCAAAAACGACGCCAGGCCGAATGGCCTGACGTCGCAGGGTCGTTGTGTTATTGCTGCTTCCGCCTTCTGCCGAGCAGCGCCACGGCGATCAGCGCCAGCGCGCCGAAGCCGCCAAAGGCGAAAGGCCAGGCAGGCGTCTCGTCGCCCGTCGGCAGCAGACCGCCCCAAAGCGGCGTGCCGATATCCAGCATGGTAATCAGGTTTTCCATTTCCTCCTCGCTGAAGCCGGCGAGCTTTGGCGGAGGCGTACCGGTTCGGCGCGCGGTCAATTCTCCCGCCGACATCGCGGTAATTTCACCGCTGACGTTGTGCTCGCTCAGCAAGCCGATGCGTTGCGGCGTCAGGCCGGATTCACTTTCGCCGTTCTCCGCGCCATCGGTCTCCGGCGGCACGATTGTCGGCAACAGCTGGTTGACAATATCGAAGCCGCTTACGCGCGTGAAATATCCCTTGACGGCATCCTCGCGCACCTCGTATTTATAGACGTTGCCGTAGCCGTCGTCCAGCGGCTGCGTGCCAAAGCTGTATTGCCAGCCGTTGGCCGCTGTAACCGTGCGCTTCGCGATCTCTTCGCCGTCCCGCAGCAGATACACCGTGATATGGCTGGGGCGCAAGCCCATCCTGTTGTCCTCGTCTACCCAGGTCTTTATACCGGAGAGGGTATCGTACGCCTTGGGCTTGGATTCGATCAGGCGGTTGGTTATCGTGGTGCCGGATATGCTGGTTGTATAGCCCGTCACCGCGTCCTCGCGCACGGTATAGCGAATCTCCGCACCGTTGGCATCCACCGCAGGCTGCGCGCCGAAGCTATAGCTCCAGACGTCGCCCTCCGTATCCAGCCACTGTGCCGTCGCGTTCACCTCAACGCCGTTGGCATACAGGCGCACCATGATTTGAGCGGGACGCAGCTTGTGCGCGTCGCTCTCATCCACCCAGATCTTCGTGCCGCGCACCGTCGTTGTGGGCGTGGGCGTCGGCGTGGGATCAGGCGCCGTCGTCGGCCTCGCGGTCGGCGTGGGCGTAGGCGTGGGCGTCGGGGTCGGCGTAGGCGTGGGTGTCGGGGTCGGCGTGGGCGTGGGCGTCAGGGTCGGCGTGGGCGTCGGGGTCGGCGTCGGCGTCGGGGTCGGCGTCGGCGT
>JAFVBK010000169.1 GCA_017480045.1 Clostridia bacterium | reverse complement strand
TGGGCGGGCACGGCCATAATGGCGCCGGTGCCGTAGCCCATCATCACGTAGTCGGCGATGAAGATCGGGATCTTCTTGCCGCTGACGGGGTTGACGGCCTCGATGCCGGCCAGCTTCACGCCGGTCTTGTCCTTCACCAGCTGGGTGCGCTCAAACTCGGTCTTGCGGGCGCACTCCTCGCGGTAGGCCTCCACGGCGCTCCAGTTGGCGATGCGATCCCTGTACTTGTCCAGCAGCGGATGCTCCGGCGCCATGACCATGAAGGTGACGCCGAAGAGGGTGTCGGGGCGGGTGGTATAGATCTCCAGCTTCTCCGGGATGCCGTCCAGCTGGAAGTTTACGAACGCGCCGGTGGAGCGGCCGATCCAGGTGACCTGCTGCTGCTTGATGCTTTCCGGATAATCCACGGTCTCCAGGCCCTCCAGCAGCTTGTCGGCATACTGGGTGATGCGCAGATACCACACGTCCTTGGGCAGCTGCACCACGTCGCTGTGGCAGATGTCGCACTTGCCGCCCTGGCTGTCCTCGTTGGAGAGTACCACCTTGCAGTGGGGGCAGTAGTTCACCAGCGTCTTGGCGCGGAACACCAACCCATGGTCGAACAGCTTGAGGAAGATCCACTGGGTCCACTTGTAGTAGTCCGGCAGCGAGGTGGCGATTTCCCGGCTCCAGTCGAAGGAGAAGCCGATCTTCTTCATCTGATCCTTGAAGTGATCGATGTTCTTGGTGGTGATGTCGTGGGGATGGGTGTTGGTCTTGATGGCGTAGTTCTCCGCCGGCAGGCCGAAGGAATCAAAGCCCATGGGGAAGAGCACGTTGTTGCCCTCCATGCGGCGCTTGCGGGAGATGACCTCCAGGCCCGAATAGGCCTTGATGTGGCACACGTGCATGCCCGCGCCGGAGGGGTAGGGGAACTCCACCAGGCCGTAAAACTTCGGCTTGGCGTGGCTCTTTTCGGCTTCGAAGGCGTGTGTGTCGTCCCAGTGCTTCTGCCACTTGGACTCGATGTCTGCGGGGGAGTAGACGGGAATGTTGTTCATTTCAAAACGCTCCTCTGATTTGGTATAAAAAACCTCCGCCTCATCAAGAGACGGAGGACGATCATCCTTCGCGGTACCACTCTCATTGATTCCTCGCGGAACCCACTCGATGCCGGTAACGGCGGCGGCCGTCTCCGAGCGCGGAGAATGCTCCGGAACGAGTTCGGCGGGGGCGCGACGCTGCCTTTCAGCCTGCGACATCCTTCGAATGTCCGGGCAGCTCTCTTTGGTCGCGTGCGGGGGGATCCTATGGGATCACCGCCCAGAACCGCTTACTGCTTTCCTTCAACGCAGCTACTATTATGCCAGCACGACAGGGGTTTGTCAAGCGTGGAAGGTTAAAAAACCGGACAGACATCCGCCTGCCCGGTCTTCAACGCGATTGGAGCAAATTTAGTCGTTTTTGGTCTCCTCAGCGGCCTCTTCCACGGCAGCCTCGGCTTCTTCGACAGCTTCTTCAGCCGCCTCAGCCGCGCCCTCGACAGCGGCCTCAGCCTCATCCGCGGCCTCCTCGACAGCAGCCTCAGCGCCCTCAGCGGCTTCTTCCACGGCGGCCTCGGCGTCCTCGACCACATCCTCAACGGCCTCATCCGCGGCCAGATCGGCGACGCTCACAGTGCTACCACTGTTGTGGGAGGTGACGATGGTGGCGACGATTGCCAGCACGATGAAAGCGGCGGCGGCGATCTTGGTGTAGCGCTGCAGACGGCCCTCCATGCTCTTGGCCTTGTTCTTGCCGAAGAAGGTTTCAGCGCCGCCGCCGATCGCGCCCAGCCCCTGACGCTGGCCCTCCTGCATCAGCACGGTCACGATGAGAACGATGGAAATCAGAATCAGCACGATATCGATGATAATGGACAGAGCAGACATGAAACTTCCTCCTTAAGTATGAAAAACACAAATCCGCTGATTTATCCGGCGCGGCGTCGCTTTCCGCGTACAATTACACCTGCCGATTAAACGCACTGGATTATTATAGCACGGTTCAAATCAAAACGCAACCATAATTTTGCTGAAAAACCGGGTTTCTGACGGTTAATTCTTGCGTTACAGCTATGCTTCCTCGAACATTTCCGAGATTTTAAGCCTGGCCCGATATACCTCGTTTCTGGGATAGCCCGCGTCCGCGGCGGCCTGAGCGGCCTCCCGCAGGCCGTCGCCCTCCAGGATGCGCGCCAGCATGAAGGCCGCGGCCTGGGGGCGCTGAACGGGCGCCTCGGCGGGCGGCAGCATGGAGATATCGACCGCAAGGCAGTATTCGCCCTTCTCCACGCTTGGGTTGGCGCGCAGCTGGCCGAGCACCTCCGGGGCGGTTCCCCGATAGATGCGCTCATAGCGCTTGGTCAGGTCGCTGCACACGCAGAGCGTACACTGGGGCCATTTCTCGGCGAGCGCCGCTGCCAGATCGACGATCCGATGCGGCGATTCGTACAGCACGAACACCGGTGCGCCGGCGCGGTGGATGGCGTCCAGCTTGTCGAAAAGCGCCTTCTTCTCCCTGGGGAGAAAGCCGTAGAAAGCGAATTCGCGGGCGTCAAACCCGGAGGCCGACAGGCAAGTCACCACCGCCGAGGGGCCGCACACCGGCTCCACGGGGATGCCCGCCGCCCAGCAGGCCCGCACCAGCAGGTGTCCGGGGTCGGAGATGCCGGGGGTGCCCGCGTCGCAGGTCAGCGCCACGGTCAAATCCTCCGCCAGCATCTTCTCCACGATCTGCGGCGCCTTGCCCTTCTCGTTGTGCCTGTGGCAGGAGGTCATGGGCTTTTTCAGGTCAAACTGATTCAGCAGCTTCATCGTCACCCGCGTGTCCTCCGCGGCAATCAAGTCGGCGGCCTCCAGCGCCTCCCGCATTCGGGGCGTCAGGTCGTTCAGGTTGCCGATGGGGGTGGCGACGACATAGAGCTTGGGCATGAGCGGTTCTCCTTTGGTCTGATTGATAGAGATGGGTCAATTCGTTATTTCCGAGTCGCCGACGTTTTCATTTTCAAGATGGGCGGAGGGTCCTTTTCCCACGTACAGATTCATGATCGGGCGAAACGGCATCGCTGTTTTCGATGCAATCGCGCAAAAGAAATGTCAACTTAAAACGTAGAACAACTCGTTTTCCGTCTCAAACCTGCCGACGGTTGTCCTGCCCTCCGGTATATGCCCTTCCATCCATGCGGCATACTGCGCCGCCATGCCCACGTTGCGCCCGCCCAGCGTGCGGGTGGGGAAGGAGACGGCCATAAAATCGGCGTCGACGGCGCTCATCACGTCCATGGCCGCGCCGGCGCGCTGCCTCTCCAGCAGCGGCAGCAGCTTGAACAGCAGCGCCACGTTGAAGCGCTCCGCCGGAATCGCGCCGGGACACAGCAGGTCCGCGCAGACGGCGCTGACCGGCATGCCGTAGCTTGAGGCGAAGGCGTTGATCGACGCCACCGCCTGTCCAGAGATATCGATTCCAGTCGTCCTTATGCCCCGCGCGCCCAGGTACAGCGGGTTGATGCCGCATGCCAAATCCAGCATGGATTGCGGCCTGCCGGTGACTTCAAACAAGCGCCCGTACAGCGCGTCCGTATCCGCGAGGGGCAGCCGCTCCCGCGTCGAGGCGTGGCGGCTGAGCATCCGCTCAAGCCCGGCGTCGGTTTGATCGGCGTGCCAGGCCCGCATATCATCGGCGAGCAGCGCGACCTCCCGCGGCGTCATAAACGCCCCTGTGATGCCGTGCAGCGCCTCCCGCGCGGCCTTCTCGGCGTCCTTTGGCCTCTTGTACCTCCGCTGGCACGCGTCCCAGACCCGCCGCACCGTATCCGGGCAAATGTCGCGATATTTCCTGGATGCCAGCAGCTTGCCGAGCAGATCGCTATTCATGGCCCAGCAGCTCCATCAACCGCCCGTAGAACCGCAGATTGTGGGCCGTGGCCAGGTGCAGGGCGTAGGGGTCGTTCACCTTGAACAGGTGATGCAGGTAGGCGCGGGAGTGATTTTTGCACAATGCGCAGTCGCAGGCGGGGTCGACGGGGCCGTCCTCCCGCCGGTGTTCGTCGTCGAGGATGTAGAGGAACCTATAGAATTTTCCGTCCTCCCGTCGCACGCCCTCCGGCGTATCCAGACCAGGGAGCCAGGTGTAGAGCCGTTGGTGTCGCGCCTCGCGGGTGGGAATCACGCAGTCAAAAAGGGAATAGCCGATTTTCACCAGCGCCGCGATCTCCTCCGGCCGGCCCAGTCCCATGGCGTATTTTACTTTATTATCGAGCATGGCGTCCGCCGCCATCCTGAGGATGTCCAGCCGGAAGTTGCCCTCCGCGTCCAGCGGCCAGCCGCCGAAGCCGTAGCCGTCGAAGCCGATTGCCTCCAGCCGTCGGCCGCATTCCATGCGCAGCTGGGGGTCGCTGCCGCCCTGCACGATGCCGAACAGCAGCGGCTTTTTATCCAGCCTTTTCGCCAGCTTGTCAAATTCCGCACGGCAGCGCTCGCCCCACTTTACGGTCAGCTCCACGCTGCGGCGCTGCACTTCGATGGGGTCGTCCGGGTGGGTGCACATGTCCAGCGCCATCATGATGTCGCTGCCGTACTGGAACTGCACCTGCATGCATTTCTCCGGCGTGAAGGTCAGCTTCTCCCTGCCCCGGTCGGGCCGGAAGATGATCTCCTTGTCGCGGATCTCGCCGTACTCTGGGTTCTCCCGAATCAGCGAGTAGAGCTGGAACCCGCCGCTGTCGGTGAGTATCGCGCCGCTGTAGCCGGTAAAGCCGTGCAGCCCGCCGAGGCTCTTCACGAGCTTCGCGCCGGGCTTGGTCATCAGGTGATAGCTGTTCATCTCGCAGCCCATGAGCCCCGCCGCGTATACGTCCTCGAACGCCCCCGCGCGGATCGCGCCGTAGGTGGCGTCGGGGAAGAAGGCGGGGAGCCTGACGGGGCCGGAGGGCGTTTCAAGAACCTTCATGGCGGCCTCCGTTCAGATAGGAATCAAAGGGAAATTCGGCGTTGTGCCATTTGATGAATTCTTCTATGGGCACGTAGCCGAATGCGTGGATTTTGACCTCGCTCCAGCGCTCCCTCAGCGATCTGCCGCCGTATATCGGCGCGTTGAACAGATCCTCCGCGGTAGCGCAGCTAAAGCCGTCGGGTTGGTCACAGTAGCCTGCCCAATAGGGCGTTTCAGGGTGCAAGCCATTCGGAAGGCAGCCCAAATAGTGGTAGTCGTCAGCCCCGGCGTTGACAAACGAGAATGTAGTCTCGTCGATACCGGCGTTGTGTCGGAACAGGTCAAGCACGTAATCAAAGGGGATGCCGTTGGCGCTGAGCATGGCTTCACATCCTTTCGACGATCCGCAAACTCGCGCTCCTCGACCTGGGATTTTGCGCCAGTTCCTCCTCGGAGGCGGTGATCGGCTTGCGGGAGACCGGCTTCACCACCGGCTTTTTCCCGCACACGCACACCGGGAAGGACTTGGGACAGGTGCAGGGGTTGGCCAGATTGCGGAAGGTGTTCTTGACGATCCTGTCCTCCAGCGAGTGGAAGGTGATCACGCAGAGCCGCCCGCCGGGGTTCAGCAGGCCGGCGAGGGCGCGCAGCGCCGGCTCCAGCGGCTCCAGCTCGTCGTTCACGGCGATGCGCAGCGCCTGGAAGCTGCGGCGGGCGGGGTGGCTGCCGTCGCCCTGGCGAAATTTCTTCGGGATGGCGGCGTCGATGATATCCACCAGCTGCGCGGTGGTCTCGATGGGGGCGGATTTGCGCCGGTCGCAGATCACGCGGGCGATTTGCCGCGCCCACTTCTCCTCGCCGTAGTCCCACAGAACCCGGTTCAGCGCGTCCTCGCTCCACATGTTTACGATTTCCCGCGCGCTGAGGGCCTGGGATCGATCCATCCGCATGTCCAGCGGCGCGTCGTCGTGGTAGGAAAAGCCTCGCTCCCGCACGTCCAGCTGGTGGCTGGAGACGCCAAGATCGACGAGGATACCGTCCAGGCCGCGCGCAATGCCGGCCGCGCGCAGCAGCGCCGACGCGTCGTGAAAGTTGCCCCGCAGCGCGGCGAAGCGGCCCCGCGTGGAAATCCCGGAAAGCCTCTCCGTGGCGGCCTCGATGGCGTCCGCGTCCCGATCGATGCCGATCAGCAGGCCGCCCTCGCCGAGACGCTTCAATATCTCGCTGGAATGGCCTGCGCCGCCGAGGGTGCAGTCCAGATACGCGCCGTCGGGTTTGATGTTCAGCCCGTCCAGACATTCGTTCAGCAGGACGGGAAGGTGGTGAAATGTCATGGTGAACCTCGTTTATAGGGGCGCCGTCGCG
>JAFVBK010000168.1 GCA_017480045.1 Clostridia bacterium | reverse complement strand
GGCTCGCAGGGTGACCTGTTCGGCCGTCACGGATTTGCGCATCAACAGCCAACCGTCGTCAAACGCCAGTCGCACGCCATCCAGGTGACTGACCTCACAGTCCCGGCCCTCCGCAAGGGCTTCGATGCGATCCAGCCACAGCTGTTGCTGGTCGTAGGGACAGTGGATCCGTAGATCCGGCGTGATGGGCGGGCACAGAATGTCCGCCGTGAGCCGGGACAGCGTCTCGCCGGAGCCGGCCACGATATCCGCCATCATCAGCGCGGCGAACAGACCGTCGTCATAGCCCAACTCGCCGAAGAAGAAGTGCCCGCTGACCTCGCCTGCGATGGCCGCTCCGGCCTGCAAAAACCGGCGCTTGATGAAGGCGTGACCGCTGCGCTCAGGCGCGGGCAGGCCGCCCATGGCCCACACGGCCCGCGGAATGGCGCTGGAGGATTTCTGGTCATAGACCACAGGCGTGGGATTGGGCTTGTCCCGCAGCAGGTGGCGAATGAACAGCACCAGCGATTTCTCATTCATCACCGCCGTGCCGGTCTCGTCAATGAACACGGCCCGGTCGCCGTCGCCGTCAAAGGCCACGCCCATGTCTGCGCCCTCAGCCTTCACCTTTTCGCATACGGCGGAAAGGTGGCTGTACTCGGCGGGGTTGGGGTCACGATTGGGAAAGGCGCCGTCCGGCTCGCAGAAAAGCTCGATCACCCGATAGCCGCAGCGCCGCAGTACCTGGGGCGCGACTGCGCTCATGGCGCCGTTGCCTGCATCCACCACGATTTTAAGCGGCCTGGGCGCGGAGAATCGCCGCGCCAGCGCGCCCATGTATTCGAGCAGGATGTCGTGTGTCGCGAGATTGCCGCGCCTGTCCGGGAACTGCTCCGCCTCTACGGCGGCTTTTAACCGATCCATGTCGGCGCGGGTGACGGGCATATTGCCGAACATGAACTTGATTCCGTTGTATTCGGGCGGGTTGTGGGAGGCCGTCACCGTCGCCCCGCCGTCCACATCCAGGTGGGATAGCGCGAAATAGAGCGCGGGGGTGGGAATTGTGCCGATGTCCAGCACGTGCGCTCCGCTGTCCACGAGCCCCCGGATGAAAGCCGACTTCAGCGCAGGCGTGGAGACGCGCACGTCGCCGCCCACGGCAAGCTTCGCATCGGGGTGCAGCGCCGCGAGGGCGCAGCCGACGGCATAGGCCGCGCCCTCATCGATTTCGGCGGGGTAGACGCCCCGGATATCACAGTCCTTGTAAATGCTCATTCAAACCTCCACGCCGTAGTTTTTGCGTATGTCCTCCAGAAACTGGGAGTAGATTCCATCATAGGCTGCCGCCAGCGCCGGCTCGGGATCGACCACCTTCGCCGTTTCGATCATCCATTCGGCGGCAATGGCCAGGCCCTCCTCTTCGGGAGCCGCCGAGGCCGCGGCCATCTGCGCCGAGGCCGCCAACAGCACCGAGCCCATGGCGGCGTCCGTGGCGCGGGGCACGCGCAGCTGGCGGTTCAATATGGAGGCGCGAATCCGAAGCCACAGGTCGCTCTTGCACGCGCCCCCGGCAGTGTGAATGACGTCGCCCACTGGGCAACCGAGATTTTGCACGCGGTCGTAGGCCAGGCGCTCGGCGAAGCCCACGCCCTCCATCACCGCCGGATAGAGCCGCCCGTTCGTTACGTCGCCCACGTAAAAGGGCTCACAGCCTGGCAGCACGAAGGGGAAGCGTTCGCCCCTTCCCGGCAGAGGATAGCAGCGCACGCCGGTGGGAATCAGCGCCTCTGAGGCGGCGTTCATCTCATCAAAACTGTGATCGCCAACGCAGCCGTTCAGCGCCAGCCCGCCAATGTTGCTTGCGCCGCCCAACAGCCATTCGCCAGAGGGCAGCCGGTGGGAATAACAGGCTCCGGCGGGATCGATGATTAATTCGCGGACGACTCCCTTTAGCACGAAGGTGGTGCCGATGATGGAGGCCCAGTTGCCTGCCTTCACCGCGCCCGCTGCCAGTGCGGAGGCGTAGCCGTCGGTGGAACCTCCCATCACCAGCGTAGACGCGGAGAGCCCCAGCCGCTGCGCGGCGGCTCGGGTGACGCGGCCGATGGGTGCGCCGGGGCGCACTATCCTCGGCAGCTTGCCGGTGTCGATACCCAGGACGGCTTCAATTTCATCCGGCCATCGTCTATCGATCAGGTCGTAGCCGGTCTTCAGAGCGTTGGAGTAGTCGGATATCGCGAATTCCCCGCAAAGCAGTCCGGCGACGTAATCCGCCTGATGGGCGAATACGGCGGTTTTTTCATAGATATCAGGCAGATTTTCCTTAATCCAAAGGATGCGGGGCAGAGAGAAAGACGTCCCGAAAGCGTAACCCAGCGTGCGCTCCTGAACGGCCATGGCGGCGTGGACACGAGCGGCCTGGACTTTGGCCCGGGGATCGTTGTACATGATCCCGTTCATCAGGGGCCGGTGGGCGGCGTCAAGCGGCACGATGGTGCCGCTGGTGCCGTCGATGGAGATGGCCGAGATGGCGGCGGCGTCCAGCGCGTTTTCATTCAGCTCCGCTACGCAGGCTCGGATGGCGTCCTCCGCGGCGCTCTGCCAGTCGGAGGGGGCTTGCTCCTTCCACCCTTCGGTTGCGGCGAGGTTCAACCGCTGGAAAGGAATGGATTTGGACGCGACAGGGT
>JAFVBK010000167.1 GCA_017480045.1 Clostridia bacterium | reverse complement strand
GCACTTAGGCGGATAGGCGGATGAAAACGATATATTCGCCGTATAATACCAAAAGAAATCAAAGCGATATGCACGTCGTGGATTCATGATTCATAAAGAAGTATTCTTTGCAAAGCCCCAGGCGCTTTCGCACATATCCTCAATAGTGTGCGTCGCCTCCCAGCCCAATAGAGCTTTTGCTTTGGTTGCATCTGCCCAGAAAGCCGGGAGATCGCCGTCGCGGCGAGGACCGATGATATAGTTCAGCTTGATGTTATTGACCTTTTCAAAGGCCTGCACCAGTTCAAAGACCGAAACGCCGTTGCCCGTGCCGAGGTTGATAGCCTCCACGCCCACATGGCTCTTGGCGTATTCCAGCGCCTTGAGGTGTCCCACCGCCAAATCCACGACGTGCAGGTAGTCTCGCTGGCAAGTGCCGTCCGGCGTGGGATAGTCGCCGCCGAATATCGTCAGCTTCTCCAGCTGCCCCGCCGCGACCCTGGCGATGTAGGGCATCAGATTGTTGGGAATGCCGTTGGGATCGTCGCCCAGCAGACCGGATTCATGCGCGCCGATGGGATTGAAGTAGCGCAGCAGCACCGCACAGAAATCGGGATGCGCCGTGGTATAGTCGGTGAGGATGCGCTCGATCATCACTTTCGTCCATCCGTAGGGGCTGGAGGATTGGATGGCGGGCATCTCTTCTTTGTAGGGATGCGGGTTTTCCGGGCCGTACACCGTTGCGGAAGAGGAGAAGATGAACTTCTTGCAGCCGAATTCTTCCATGACCTCCAGCAGGGTCATGGTGCTGTCCAGGTTGTTGCGGTAGTATTGCAGCGGCTTGTGAACGCTCTCCCCAACGGCCTTGAAGCCCGCGAAGTGAATCACGGCATCAATTTCATTTCGAGTGAATACCGTTTGAAGCTCCCTTTTATCCGCGCAGTTGATTTGATAGAATAACGGTCTTGTGCCTGTGATCGCCTGTACACGGTCGATTACCTCATGCCGCGCATTTGAAAGATCATCCGCGATGACCACGCTGTATTCCGCGTTGATCAGCTCCACCACCGTATGGCTGCCAATATACCCTGCGCCGCCCGTAACCAATACCTTCATAGTTTATGCCTCCCCGTTGACATGGTCGATAAACCGTATAAACGCATCTCTGCCATTTGCGTCCCACTTGTAGACGCCCGCGTGCTCCAGCACCTGGGCGAACACTTTGCCCGTCTCCAAGCGGAGGATTTCGTCCGCGTTGTCGGCGGTGAAGGTGTATTTTACCTTGAGCTCCTCCGCCCAGGGCGCGTGCTTTTCCAGCTCGCCGGTCAGCAGCGCGCCCGAAACCAGCGCGTCCGCGAGGTCGGAAAGCTCTTTCTTCAGCCGCGCGGGCAGCACCGCCAGGCCCATCACCTCAATCAGGCCGATGTTCTCCTTCTTGATGTGGTGCAGCTCCGCGTGGGGGTGGTACACGCCCAGCTGGTGCTCGGCGGTGGTGATGTTGTTGCGCAGCACCAGGTCCAGCTCGTAGTCCGCACCGCGCCTTCTGGCAATGGGCGTGATGGTGTTGTGGGGCACGCCGTCGGTCTCAGCCAGGATGAACGCCGCCTCGTCGGTGTAGCCGCGCCAGTCGTTCAATATCTTCTCGGCGAGGCCCGCGATGCGCTCGGGGCTCGCGCCGGTCAGGCGGATCACGCTCAGCGGCCACTTGACGATGCCCGCGCGTATGTCGTCGTAGCCGACAAAGCGCAGCTCCTTCTCCACCGGGGCCACCTCCATCGGGAAGGTGAAGTGGCCGCCCTGGAAGTGCTCGTGGCTCAATATGCTGCCGCCCACGATGGGCAGGTCCGCGTTGCTGCCCACGAAGTAGTGCGGGAACTCGGTGACGAAGTCCATCAGCTTCATGAACGCCGCCCGGTCGATCACCATGGGCGTGTGCTGGGCGTTGAACACGATGCAGTGCTCGTTGTAGTACACGTAGGGGCTGTACTGGAGGAACCAGTGGCTGCCCGCGATGGTCACGGGGATGATCCGGTGGTTCTGGCGCGGCGGGTGGTTCATGCGGCCCGCGTAGCCCTCGTTCTCCGCGCACAGCTGGCACTTGGGATAGCCGGACTGGGGCGCGTTTTTCGCCGCGGCGATGGCCTTGGGGTCCTTCTCGGGCTTACTCAGGTTGATGGTGATGACCAGCTCGCCGTACTCCGTCTCGGCCAGCCAGCGCACATCCTTTGCGATGCGATAGCGGCGAATGTAGTCGGTGTCCTGGGAAAACTGGTAGTACCAGTCCGTGGCCTCCCGGGGAGATTTGGCGTACAGCTCGGCAAACCTCGCCCGCACCTCCCTCGGCGGCAGGGTCAAGATGCCCATCAGTCTGGTATCCAGCAGGTCCCGGCTGGTCACGTCCCCTTCGCAGACGCCCCGCGCCACGGCGTCGTCCAGCAAGCCCTTCAAGATGTCCTCCAAGGACGCTTCGACCGGCGTCTCGTCCTCGTAGCTGTGCAGCCCCAGCGCGTCGATGAGCCGGTTGATCGCCCAGGTCCGGTCGCAGGCCTCGATCAGGCCCTTGTCGATGCCGTACTGTGCCAGCGCGGCTATGTACTGATTCACGCTCATCCCTCGATCTCCTCCTCGCGCTCCAGCCTGCCGCCGTCGGGGGTGATCTCAAGCACGTGGCACATGCCCGCGCCCAGCACGGCCTCGATGCCCGCCTTGAAGCTGTCGAGGATATCCACCGGCACGAAGGCCTGGATGGTCCCGGCAAACCCGCCGCCGTGGATGCGGCACGCGCCGCGACCGCCCAGCAGCTTCTCCGCCAGCGTCAGCGCGAAGGCCACCTCCTGGTGGTCGGTATAGCCCGCGGGCACCACGTTCTGCAGCAGCCGCCAGGAGGACAGGCCGGACTCCTTCACGCAGGCCAGGAACGTGTCAAAATCGCCGTCCTTCAACGCCTGGGCCTGCTTCATGACCCGCTTGTTGTCGTCATATACATGGATAGCCCGCAGCACCGCCCGGTCCCCCGCCGCCCTGCGCAGCTCCGGCAGCCGGGCGTAGAAGTCCGCCTCGGGTATCTGGCGCAGCACGTCCTTGCCGAATACATCGCAGACTGCCTTCAACTCCCCGGGGATCGCGGCGTACTCGTCGGTCAGGTCGGCGTGGTCCGCGCCGGTGTCGATGATGCACAGCGCGTGGCCCGTGGCGGCGAAGTCGAAGTCCACCTTCTCCACCTTGGGATTCTGCGGGTCCTCGAAGTCGATGAACACCATGCCGCCCACGCTGGAGGCCATCTGATCCATCAGGCCGCAGGGCTTGCCGAAGTACACGTTCTCGGCGTACTGGCCGATCTTGGCGATCTCCACCGCGTCCAGCTTTCCTTCAAAGAACAGCGTATTGATGATATTCCCGATCAGCACCTCAAAGGCTGCCGAGGAGCTTAAGCCGCTGCCGGGCAGCACCGTGGAGGACACCTTCGCGTCAAAGCCCTTCAATTCTGCGCCCCGCTGGGCGAAGGCCGCCGCCACGCCGCGCACCAGCGCCGCCGTGGAGTTCTTCTCTTCCGGCACGACGTCCAGCCGGGCCGGATCCACCTCCACCGACGCGTAGCCCTCGGATCGCACACGGATGATTCCCTCATCGTTCAGCGTGACGCGCGCCGTGGTCTTCAGGTTCACGGAGGCCGCCAGCACGCAGCCGTGCTGGTGGTCGGTGTGGTTGCCGCTGATCTCCGTGCGTCCCGGCGCTGAAAAGATATACTCGCGCATTGGTTTCATCTCCCTCCTGTTTGTCCGCATC
>JAFVBK010000013.1 GCA_017480045.1 Clostridia bacterium | reverse complement strand
TAATGCTTGATCTGATCCTTGATGATCTTGGAAATTTCTTCAGGTCTCAGCTGCATCTGCTCGTCCTCTTTTCTGCGTGTGCTCTTAGGGTCAATGTGTGCCGTGCGAAAAACTTAAAAGCACACGATCATAGTCCTTGTGTCAGGCTGCGCTTGAGTCTGCCAAGCCTGTCTTGAATGGTGTTGTCATAGCGCTTGCCGTCCATCTCTACGCGCACGCCGCCGATGACCGAAGGATCCACGGCCTCGATCAGCGAAACCTGACGGCCGGAAATCTTGGAAAGCCGCACCCGCAGCGCGGCGCGCTCCTCCTCGTTGAGCGCCACGGCGCTGGTCACGCGGGCCTCCACGATGCCGTAATCCTCATTGTAGCGCTGGTGAAACCACTGGCAGCACAGCAAAAAGGCGTCAAAGTGCTCCTTTTCGACCAGCAGCTTCATGAAGTTGGTCACGTAGGGATGCACGTGATTGGCGAAGGTATCGTCCACGATCTTCAGCCGCGCCGCACGCTCCACTGCGCGCGAACACAGCAGCCGGATGAATTCGGGCTCGGCCTTCAGCAGGGCGCTGATGTCCTCCAGCTGCTCATGGATCATCGGGCGCAGCTCTTCATCCCGCGCCAGCTCGTACAGGCCCTCGCCGTATTCCCTCGCCAGGCCCGTCACGACGCTTCACCTGCGCTTTTGATGAATTCTTCCACCAGCTCGCGATGATCCTCCGCGTTGATCTCACGCTCAACCATGCGACCGGCGATGTCCGCGGCCATGCCGGAGATTTCGCCCATCAGCTCGGAATAGGCCTTGCGCTTCTCCTGTTCGATCTCGCTCTCCGCCTTCTGCTTCAGGTTCGTGGCCTCCGCCTTGGCCTCCTGCACGATGGCGTCGCCCCTGCGCTGGGCCGTGTCCACGGCGGTGCGCACCAGGCGGTCGGCCTCGTCGCGGGCAGAGCTCATGTGCGCGGTATACTCCTCTTTCATCTGCCTGGCGTCCGCCCGATCCTTGTCGGCGGCGTCATAGATGCCGTCCAGCTCCTTCTGACGGGCGTCAAGCACCGCCATCACGCGCTTCCAGAGAAACTTCTTGATCAGCGCGCACAGGATCAGTAGGTTGCAGATCTGAAAGACGATCGTCCAGGGCGTTATCGAAATAAACTCCTGTACCTTATCCACTTTGCTTCCTCTCCTCCTGGAAATGTCGCTTTCCCTTGCGGTCACCTCTAAAAGCTCTCATCGCAGCCGTGCGGCTGAATTCCAGCCATCTTTGCCTTGCAAAAACCTTGAATGCCCGCCAGGCAGCCAGCGTCTTTTGCAAGTCAAATCTGACTAAAATTCCTCTCGCCGGACATCGCGACAGTTTTTAGAGTCACCCTTGCGAAGGATTACAGCTTGCCGATGAAGGGATTGGCGAACATCAGCAGCAGGGCGACGATGAAGCCGTAGATACCGGTGGTCTCGGCGACGGCGCAGCCCAGCAGCATGGTGGACTGCACGGTGCCCTTGCACTCCGGCTGACGGCCAATGGCTTCGCAGGCCTTGCCGACGGCGTAGCCTTCACCGATACCAGGGCCGATACCGGCGATCATGGCCAGGCCGGCGCCGATTGCGGAAGAACCCATGACGATTGCTTTGGTCCAGAGCTGTTCATTCATTGTAATATTCCTCCCAAGAATATATTGTGTGGTATGATATGCTTAACCCTCCGCCGCTGAGCCGATGTACATCATCGTCAGCATGCAGAAGATGAATGCCTGAAGGCAGCTGGAAAACAGGTCAAAGTAGATGGAGAAGATGGCCGGCAAGCCCACCTGGAAGAGCGGAATCTGCGCCAGCGTCTGTCCCACCACGCCGGGGATCAGATGGAAGATCGCCGCGGAGAGGCTCGCCAGCGCCGCGTAGATCAGACCGGTTATGACCGAGCCGGAGGCGATGTTGCCAAAGTGACGGAACGCCATGGAAAGGGGCGTGGCGAATTCGCTGATGATGTTGAAGGGCAGCAGCACCGGTATCGGCTCGAAATAGCCCTTGATGTAGCCCAGCGGGCCGCCCGCGCGGAACTTGTTGTAGGTGATCAGCACGAATACCATCAGAGACCAGCCCAGCAGCGTCGACAGATCCGATGTGGGCGCGTACATGCCGATCATACTGGACAGCGAGCACAGCGCCGAGAGGGCCATGATGGCGGCGATCAGCGGCGCGTAGCACACCTTCAGGAAGCGTTCGCCCATGTTCTCGCCCACCATGCCGTTCACCTTTGTCACGATGAACTCGGCGACGATCTGCCGCTTGGAGCGGGCGTGCACCTGCATGCCGTGGGTCAAGAGCAGGCACAGGCCCACGATGACCGCCATGACGATCCATGTGTTGACCACCGTCTCGGTGATGACAATGTTGCCCAAGCCGGGCACCTTGATCGGAATCTCAAACAGGATTTTTGCGCCGTGTACGTCGAGATTCAAGTTGCTTCACTTCCTTCGGAATCGGAGGGCTTCTTTGCCTCCGCGATTTGCAGGATCCGGATCACAATGCTCGGAAAGATGGAGGGCAGGATCGTCGCCAGGGCGTCGAAGTGGAACACCGCGATGCCCAGCACCAGCAGCGCGAACAGCGCGATCATGCGCGTATTGTAGGAAATCTTCATCCGATTCTGCATCTGGATGCTCATATCCGCGATTTCCTGCTCCGTGCGCTCCTTCTCCGCCATGCGTTCGGTGATGCTCTGCACCAGCATGCCCATGATGAAAAAGTTCAGTACGCCCAGTACTCCGGCGTAAACGCCGCCGCAGACCACGCTCATGTTCAGCCGACCGATGACGGCATAGACGATCAGCATCACCGCCACCAGCGCCGCCACGCCCAGCGCGACCCGCGCCGTCTGAGTGAGCACCGCCCTATCCGGTTTCCTCATACGCATCTCCCACCGCCCGCGCGCTTGCACGGGTCGAGCATCGCTATACGCAAAAAATTAACAAAACGCATAATAACCTTTATACTATATTTATATCCCTATTCTCCGCCACAATCAAGAAAGAATGTATTAAATCTTTTCATGAAATGCCAAATAAATCCATAATTTCTGTCCATTTAGGCAAAAACATGTGTTGGAAATTATAATAACCGTGAAGGATCGAAATGTCCATAGACAGTTATGCGCCTTTGTTTATATTTTGGAGCAAAAAAAGAGCCGCCATACAGCCAATGTCATTAAGATATTTGGCCATACAGCGGTTCTTTTTCGCACTCAGCCACCCAGGTAGGCCGCGCGGACGCGATCGTCCGCCAGCACATCCCTGGCGTCGCCGGAGATGGTGATCCTGCCGGTGCCCAGCACATAGGCGCGATCCGCCACGGACAACGCCATCTGAGCGTTCTGCTCCACCAGCAGGATGGTGGTGCCCGACTGATGCAGCTCCTTGATGATATCGAATATCTGCTCTACGAGGATTGGCGCAAGACCCATGGAGGGCTCGTCAAGCATCAGCAGCTTCGGCTTGCTCATCAGCGCGCGGCCCATGGCCAGCATCTGCTGCTCGCCGCCGGAGAGCGTGCCCGCGATCTGCCTTTCGCGCTCCTTCAGCCGTGGGAAACGCCGAAACACATCTTCAAGGGACTTGGGGATCTCCTCGTTCGGGCGGGAAAAGCCGCCCATCTCCAGGTTTTCGCGCACAGTCATCTGCTGGAACACGCGGCGCCCCTCCGGACACAGCGCCATGCCCAGGCCCACCACCTTGCTTGCCCCAATGCCAACGATGCTCCTGCCCTCAAAGGTGATCATGCCGCTGCGGGGCCTGAGCAGGCCGGAGACCGTGTTCAGCGTGGTGGATTTGCCCGCGCCGTTCGCGCCGATCAGCGTAACGATCTCGCCCTCGTTCACCTCGAAGGAGATGCCCTTGATGGCGTGAATGCTGCCGTAGTAGACGTGGATGTCGTCCACCCTAAGAAGGCTCTTTGCCTGCCTTGCATCACTCATACTCAGCCCTCCTTCTTCTTGCCCAGATAGGCTTCGATGACGGTCGGATTCGCCTGAATCTCATCGGCGGTGCCCTTGGCGATGATGCGGCCGTAGTTCAGCACGCATATGCCCTCGCAGATGCCCATGACCAGGTTCATATCGTGTTCGATCAGCATGATGGCGATCTGGAACTGATCGCGGATCTTGATGATGTTGCGCATCAGCTCCTCCGTCTCGTGGGGGTTCATGCCCGCCGCAGGCTCGTCCAGCAGCAGTAGCGACGGGTTCGTCGCCAGCGCGCGCACGATTTCCAGCCTGCGCTGCGCGCCGTAGGGCAGCGAGCCAGCCTGCGCGCCCGCCAGATCCTGCATATCGAAAATGCTCAGCAGCTCCAGCGCCTGCTCGTGCTGCCTTTTCTCCTGCTTCCAATAGCCCGGCAGCCGGAAAATGCCCGTGAACATGCCGTACTTCACCTGATTGTGCAGGCCGATGCGCACGTTGTCCTCCACCGTCATGTTGTCAAACAGGCGAATGTTCTGAAAGGTGCGGGCGATGCCCAGCTTGTTGGCCTGCACGGTGTTCATGCCGGCGGTGTCCTTGCCGTTGAGCAGCACGGTGCCCATCGTGGGCTGATAGACCTTGGTCAGCAGGTTGAACACGGTGGTCTTGCCCGCGCCGTTGGGGCCGATCAGTCCGGCGATCTCCGTCTTGCCGATGATGAGGTTGAAGTCCTCCACCGCCTTCAAGCCGCCAAACTCTATGCCCAGATGCCGCGCCTCCAGCACCGGCGTGCTGTTCAGGTCGCGCTCCGGAATGATGCCGTGGCTCGGCGCGGGCACCATCTTGGTGTCCAGCATGCGTTTTTTCTGCGTGGTCTGCGTCATTCGGAAGCGCCTCCCCTCTGTGCCGCGGATCTCCTGCGATGAATCAGCCGGTCGAACAGCGAGCGGATAATCGGGTTATTGGTGGCCAGCATGACCAGAATCAGCACGATGGCGTACACCAGCATGCGATAGTCCGAGAAAGCGCGCAGCAGCTCCGGCAGCACGGTCAGCAGCGCCGCCGCGATGATGCTGCCCCAGATGTTGCCGATACCGCCCAGCACCACGAATACCAGCACCAGGATCGAGGTATCGAACTTGAACTTCGACGCCGCCACTGTGGAGAAGTTCAGCCCGTACAGCGCGCCCGCCATGCCCGCCAGCACAGCGCTGGTGACGAAGGCCATCATCTTGTATTTGGTGACGTTGATGCCCATGGCCTCGGCGGCGATGCGGTTGTCACGGGTAGCCATGATGGCGCGCCCGGAGCGGCTGTTGATCAGATTCAGCACCACGAAAAGCGAGAAAAGAATCAGCACGAAGCCAACCGGAAAGGTAGCGATCTTGTCCACCGACGCCGCGCCTGCGGGGCCGTTGACCAGGATCGTTCCTGGGATATTCGGATTGTTAAAGGAGACGTGCAGCCGGCTGCCGTCCAGCGAAAAATACAGGCAGTTCAACACATTGCGGATGATCTCGCCGAAGGCCAACGTCACGATGGCGAGGTAGTCGCCCCGCAGCCGCAGCACCGGTATGCCAATCAGCACGCCGGCAATGCCCGCGAACACGCCGCCCACGATCATGGACAGCACAAGTCGAACGATCTCATTCCCAACGCCCAGCGCCGCATGGATCCAGGCGGAGGCGATGATCGCGGAAAACGCGCCGACGCTCATAAAGCCCGCGTGACCGAGACTCAGCTCGCCGGAGATGCCTACCACAAGGTTCAGAGACACGGCCATAACGATATACACGCAGATGGGAATCATTTGACCGCGCAGAGAGCGCTTCATCACACCCGCGGAGATCATGCTCTGGCAGATGATGAAGGCAATGATGACGATGCCGTAAGAGATGATGTTGTTGATGGTACTCTTTTTCAGTTTCATGCCGCTCACCTCAGACTTTCTCGCGCATCGGCTTGCCCAGCAGGCCCGCGGGCTTGAACAGCAGCACGACGATCAGCACGGCGAACACGAGCGCGTCGCCCAGCTCGGTGGAGATATAGGCCTTGCCCAAAATCTCTATCACGCCCAGCAGCAGGCCACCGATCATCGCCCCCGGAATGGAGCCGATGCCGCCGAACACCGCCGCGGTAAAGGCCTTGATACCCGGCATGGAGCCGGTGGTGGGCTGAAGCGTGGGATAGGCGGAGCACAGCAGCACGCCCGCGATGGCCGCCAGCGCGGAGCCGATGGCGAAGGTGAGCGAGATGGTGCGATTCACATTGATGCCCATCAGCTCCGCCGCGCCCTTGTCCTCCGATACGGCGCGCATGGCCTTGCCCATCTTGGTCCTGCCGGTAAACATCGTCAGGACGATCATGATGACGATGTTGGCCGCGATGGTCAAAATCGTCTCGCTGCTGATGACCAGGTTGCCGTCAAAAAGGCGAATGGAGCCCACGCTGAAAACAGAGGGAAACACCTTCGGATTGGCGCTCCAGATCAACAGCGCGGAATTCTGCAACAGGTAGCTGACGCCTATGGCCGTGATCAGCACGGCAAGCTTGGTCGCCTGGCGCAGCGGCCTATAGGCCAGCCCCTCGATGATGACCCCCAGCACCGTGCAAAACGCCATTGCGCACAGTACCGCCACCAGCGGCGGCAATCCCAGGTACTGCATGGCGCAGAAGGCAATATAGGCCCCGATCATGATGATATCGCCGTGGGCAAAGTTCAGCATCTTCGCGATGCCGTAGACCATTGTATAGCCCAGCGCGATGATCGCATAGACGCTTCCCAGGCTGATTCCATTGATTAGAAATCGCAGGAATGATACCATGAATTCCAACTCCTCTTTTAACGGATTTAAGGTAACTGACCATCATCAACACCCATTTGTGTTGACAATCGTCAGTTACCTCGATTGCCGGCGCGCCGCTCCGCGGGACCCGCCAGCCCGGAGAGCGTTTCGCCTTTCCGGGCTCGGATGCCTCGAAGCAGCTATACCCCGGTTCTGGCGAAGCGCCAGAGCCGGGGTGGAATGACTTATCAGTCGTAGAAGCCGACGTAGGTGCCGTCCTGAATGACGACGGAGGTCGGGATCTTGGTGACTGCGCCGGTCTCGTCCCAGGTCATGTTGCCGGTCAGGCCCTCGACCTCAAGGGACTGGAACTGCTCAATCAGCAGCTCGCAGGCTTCCTCAGCGTCGGTGCTGCCGTCGATACCGGCGGCCAGACTGGCCTCATACAGCGCGTACACGGCGTCGTAGCAATCCGCGGCGAACTGGTTCGGGATTTCGCCGGTGATCTCCTGATAGCGCGCCACGAAGGCCTGAGTGCGCTCGTCGGGCGCGTCGGCGGAGAAGGGCGTCAGCATGAACACGCCCTCGGCCAGGGAAGCGTCGAAGCCCTCCATGGTCAGGATGCCGTCCATGCCGTCCACGCCGAAGAACACGGGCGCATACTCCATGTTTTTGGCGGTGGCCAGAATCATGGAAGCGGGGGTGTAGTACATCGGCAGGAACACGAGATCAGCGTCATTGTCCTTCGCGTCGGAAACCTGCACGGAGAAGTCGGTGGTCTCGTCGGTGAAGGTGGTCACGGAAACGACGTCTAGGCCCAGCTCGGCAGCCTCGTCAATGAAGGTCTGATAGATGCCGGTGGAATAGGCGTCGGCGTTGTTATAGATGATGGCGATCTTGGTGCCCAGCGCCTTTTCATTGATATAGGCAGCGGAGGCCTTGCCCTGCGCGGGATCGGTAAAGCACACCTGGAACACATTGTCCTTGCCGTCAATGACATCCACGGAGGAGGCGGAGGGGGTCAGCATGAACACGCGATCCTCGTTGGCCTGAGCGCCAACGGCGATGCAGGGGCTGGTGGTGGTGGTGCCGGCGATCATCTGAGCGCCGTTGTCCAGCACGGTATTATAGGCGTTGACGGACTTCTCAGGATCGTGCTCGTCATCCTCATTCAGCAGCTCGATCTGCAGGCCGCCCTCGGCGTTGATCTGCTCGGCGGCAACCTGAGCGCCATACTTGCAGGCATTGCCATAGATGGCGGCCGCGCCGGTGAACGGACCGATGACGCCAATCTTCAGCGCGTCCTCCGCCATGGCGGCGGTGCACAGGCTCATGACCATCACGAGGGCGAGGGTCATAGCGACGATAGCCTTGTTGAACTTCATAATCAGTTTCCTCCCAAATAAATTCGCTATGCGCGTACATATCGCACACACATATCGTTAATGGATACTATACAATTACAGCAATTTGTTGTCAAGCAGTGTCACCGCGCATTTTTGCGTATTTTTCGTTATTTCTCATTTGAATCAGTAAACGTCATATCCTGCAATTTAAGCTTGAATTTATCAGAAAAAGGATGAAATATGATTTTCTGTCAGGCAAATACTTCTTTTTATGCACCCATGTAGCGCGCTAAAACGCGGCGTTATGAATAAAAATACGGTCTCCGCGCCCGACCTGGTCTTTGACCCCACACTCGCCAACCGGAGGGTTCGCTCCTAAGGACTTTGCCTCCCCACTACTACCCCTCTCGACCGTCGCCCCTCGTCAGTCCGCTTGCGCGGACGCGCCGACAACGGCCGGTTGGACTTACCTCTAAGCCGCACCATGCTCACCGGAATTTTCCCGGCTTACGTGGATCGTTTCGCCTGCGACTGGCATCGACTTTCAACCACGGACGCGCGGAAACCGCGTCTCTATTATATTCAGTTTGCATGTAACCGTCAAGTGAAATCAGAATGGACAGGGCGACATCATTTGCTTTGCGCGAAGGAAAGCTGTTCAAAATCCCATGCACGGTTCCCTGTCCGTCAACCCATGCTTCGGGGAAACCTTTTTTGCGGCGGAGCTCCGCCGCGCGGGAGGGGGAACAGCGAGCTTCGAGCTGCCGGACTCGGAGAGCTATTTAAATCCTGCCCTCCGAGCGCGGTACGCATGACTCGCTGATCCCCACGTCACGGGGGTATGCTTCTCAGAACTGTTCAATCGAGCGGGGTTTCGCGCGATGTGCGAAACCCGCGAAGATTCCTGCTCTGAAAGCATACCCCCAAAGTCTCCGTCCCCCCGGTCCTGGATTTTAATCGGCCTCGCCTATTTTTGCAAAAGTAAATGATGTCGCCCCTTCAGAATGGAGGACGGCGTAGACGGCCTCGTCAACGATGCCGCGGTGTTGCCTTTTCCTGTTTCCTCCACTCACTGAATCTCGCTCAAATCGTAGGGCGTATTCTGGTATACGAAGTAGTTCAGCCAGTTGGAGTACAGCAGATTGGCGTGGCCCCGCCAGCTGACCAGCGGCTGCTGGCTGTCGTCGTCGTTTGGGTAGTAGTGCTTCGGCATCTCGATGGGTATGCCGGCGTTCTTGTCCCGCAGGTATTCCCGCTCCAGCGTGTCGGGATCGTACTCGGAGTGGCCCGTGACGAACACCTGCCGGCCCTGATCGGTGGCCAGGGCGTAGATGCCCGCCTCCTTTGAGGCGGCGAGTATCTTCAGCGCCGGCACGGCCTCCACGTCCTCCCGCAGGATCGTGGTGTAGCGGGAATGCGGCACCATGAACACGTCGTCAAAACCCCGGAACAGTATGCTGCTGCGCCGCTCCACACGGTGTGGGAACACGCCGAACAGCTTTTTATCCAGCGGCACCTTGTTGATGCCGTAGTGATAGTAGAGCCCGGCCTGGGCGCCCCAGCAGATGTGGAAGGTGCTGTGGACGTGGCGCTTGCTCCACTCCATGATTTCGCAGAGCTCCTCCCAGTAGTCCACCTCCTCAAAGGGCAAATGCTCCACCGGCGCGCCGGTGATGACCATGCCGTCGTACTTGTTGTGGCGGACCTGATCGAAGGTCTTGTAAAAGGCCAGCATGTGGCGCTGAGAGACGTTCTTCGCCTCATGGGAGCGCACCTGCAACAGCTCCAGCTCCACCTGCAGCGGCGTGTTGCCCAGCATGCGGGCCAGCTGCGTCTCGGTGGCCACCTTCGTGGGCATCAAATTCAATATCAGAATGTGCAGCGGACGGATATCCTGGCTGATGGCGCGGGACTCCGTGATGACGAATATATTCTCGCTCTCCAGTACGCCGGTGGCCGGCAGGCTGTTGGGAATTTTGATGGGCATGGCCGTCCCTCCCTGTTCGCTATGATTTGGGGATATATAAAAGGGGAAGCGGTTCAGCCCGCTTCCCCTTACATCGCGTCGTCCTTGCGCACGAATCAAGCAGGCCGCTGTTGCCTCCTGCACATGCACATGAAGAAACGATTGCGCGTCATGGTACAAACCTCTCTTTGAAGGATTATAGATATTGTAGCGTGCGGCGCGGAAAATGTCAAACGGTTTACAATGATTTAAACCTATTAAACCGCTTCCTTGGCGCGACGTTGACTTTATGGGCGGCTTTTGCTAGAATGTTACCATGAATTGAGCCATGGGCCCGCGGAGGTAAAACAAATGGATTTTGCGCTCAGGCGCGCCAGTGTTCGCGCCGTCAACGATCACATATGGCTGCTGAACGACAACGACGAAGCGACTGGCTATGTCGTCGCCGGCACAGCGCGCGCGCTGGTGATCGACAGCATGACCGGCCTCGTCAACGTGCGCGAAGAGGCCGAGCGGTTGACCGGCCTGCCACTGACGCTGGTGAATACCCACGGCCACAGCGACCACATCGGCGGCAACTGGAGCTTCGACAAAGCATACCTGCACCCCGCCGACCTGTCCCTCGCCCAGGCGTTTCTCGACCTGCCAATGGTGCGGGAGATTTCCGGGTGCTTCAGCCTGCGCTTCCCGGCGTTCGATGCAATCGACGAGGGCGACGTGTTCGACCTGGGCGGCATCCATGTGGAGGTCTGGCGCCTGCCGGGGCACACCGCGGGTGAAATCGTCCTGCTGGACCGGGAGGACCGTATCCTCTTCAGCGGCGACGGCGTGATCGAGCAGATTTGGCTGCAGCTGGAGGAATCGCTGCCCATCTCGACGCAAATCGCCGCCATGGAGCGATTGGCCTTTTTGCGGCCGGCGTTTGACACGATCCTCACGGGCCACAGCCGCGGCCCCGAGCCGGCGGAGCTCTACGACGCGATGCTGAGCGCCGCACGGTCGCTCGTCGCGGGCGACGGCGCAAGCGACGTCGAATATCGCTGGCACGGCGGCGTCTGCAAGGCGCATCCCTACGGCAGGGAGCCGCGTCGAATCGTCTACCGCGAAATCCGATGAGGGAATCCGTCATGGACAAGAAGTCCCTGCGCCGGGCAATCGGCGAAAAAAAGCGCGCAATGACGGCGCGGGAAATCGAGGCGAGGAGCCAGATCCTGGCGGAAAAGCTGTTTGAGACGGCGGAATACCGGCGGGCCGGATCGCTCTACGCCTACCTCTCCTTCAATCAGGAGGTGCGCACCGCGCCCATCGTAGCGCGAGCCTGGGCCGACGGCAAGCGCGTGGCCGTGCCGAAGGTAATCGACGGCGAGCTGGTCTTCATCTGGCTGGAAAGCTTCGACGCGCTTGGCGAGGGCTATTTCGGCATATCGGAGCCAAAGGAAAACGGCCCCGTCGCGACGGACGAGGCCGCGCTGATGCTGATGCCGGGGCTCGCATTTGACCGGCGGGGACGCCGCCTGGGCTACGGCGGCGGCTACTACGACCGCTACCTGCAGGCGCATCCCCATCACCCGACGATCGCGCTGTGCTATGACTTTCAGCTGGTCGACGCCCTCGTTGCCGAGGCGCACGACGTGCCGGTGGATGCAGTCATATCCGACAATTGATTCCTCGTTCTAGCAGGAGATCCTTCGCTTCGCTCAGGTTGACGGCAAGGCCCCTTTGTCATCCTGGGCAAAGCGAAGGATCTCCTGATTTATGCGTCCGCATTGTCCGCGTCATTCCCCTGCCGACCGCCGCTCCGCCGCCTCGATCACGTGGCCGATCAGCACGCTGGTGGTCACGGAACCGACGCCGCCGGGCACAGGCGTGATGGCCTCGACGATGGGCTCGACTGCCTCAAACGCCGCGTCGCCCGCGATGCCCCCCTTGCCCCCCTTGGCGTTGGGCCGTTCGGGATCCCAGTTGATGGACACATCCAGCACGATCTGTCCGGGCCGCACATGCTCCGCCGTCAGGGATCTCAGCGCGCCCGCGGCGCTGACCAGTATGTCCGCCCGCCGGGCCTCTCCCGCCACGTCCTCGGTGCGGGTGTGGCACACGGTCACGGTGGCGTTTCGCCCCATCAGCAGCATCGCCGCGGGCTTGCCCACCACCAAGCTTCTTCCGATCACCACGGCCCGCTTGCCCTCCGGGTCGATGCCATAGTGATCCAGTATCTCCATGCAGGCCTGAGGCGTGCATGGCGGAAAGCCCAGATCCGTCCGTCCCTCAAATACGCCCGCGTTGGAGAGGTCGGTCATGCAGTCCACGTCCTTCGCGGCATCCAGCGCGTTGCGGATTTCGCTCTCGCTGGCTCGCAGGTGCTTGGGCAGCGGGCGGAACAGCAGCACGCCGTGCACGGAGGCGTCCGCGTTGCAGGCGCGGATCCTATCGATCAGCGCCTGCCTAGTCACGTCCTCCGGCAGCGCGATGACCTCCGCCTCGATGCCGATCAGCGCCGCGCGGCTCAGCGCGCCCCGCTCGTAAGCGAGGACGGAGGGATGCTCGCCGCAGCGGATGATCGCCAGCTTGGGCGCGACGCCCTTTTCCCGCAGCGCCTGCGCGCGCTTTTGCAGCCGCTCGTTCAGCGCGGCGGTGACCTCCTTGCCCAGCAGCAGCTTTGCCATATGCGCAACCTCCGAATAATCAGATGAAATTCGCCCGCACGCGATTGAAGATGTCGTCCGCCAGCGGGCAGTACTTTTCGAGCATCGCGTTGGCCTCGGCGTTCATCGCCTCCGCCGTCTCGCGATTTTTGAGGGACTTCGTGTTGATGAAGACGTTCAGACTCGCGCTCAGCAGCGCCGCCTTGCAGCAGGCCGCGCCGCAGCCCGCGTCCGAAACCGCGATGCGGGAGCCCTTCTCCGCAAACACCGCGATGGCCTCGATGGCCTCGCAGCACAGCGCCATGATCCTCATCGGCGCGGCGCAGGCGGCAACCGTCGCCTCCTCCAAAATGGCGTCGCGGTTCGGCGCGTCCTTCGGGATTCCGTAGGCCCGCGCCAGCGGCTCAAAGCCCTCGGCGTCGGCGGTCACCTGATCCAGGAGCGCCGTCTGCATCGCGTCGCACTTGGCCTT
>JAFVBK010000166.1 GCA_017480045.1 Clostridia bacterium | reverse complement strand
GCCGAATACGAAATTGTTCTCGACGGCGCGGCGCTCAAACCTTTGATTTTACCGTCCGCGGCCCTGGCCTTCGGCCTGGACTTGCTGATCCTCTGGATCGGCAATCTTCCCGGCCTGCTCGAATATCTCCACGTTCGCGCCGTCGTAGGTGCCCAGCGTCACCGCGCCGTTCAACATCAGCTTCATGTTGCCGGTGCCGCTGGCCTCGGTGCCCGCGGGGGAGATCTGCTCAGAGATGTCCGCCGCCGGGATGATGTGCTCGGCATAGGAGCAGTTGTAATTCTGCACGAAGACCACCCGCAGCTTGTCGTTGGTCTCCGGGTCGGCGTTCACCAGCTTCGCGATGTGGTTGATGAAGCGAATGACCGCCTTGGCCCGTGCGTAGCCAGGGGCGCTCTTCGCGCCGAAGATGAACGCGGTGGCGGGGAAGTCCTTGAGCGTGCCGTCCTTGAGGCCCCAGTAGATATCCAGGATGGACAGCGCGTTCAGCAGCTGGCGCTTGTACTCATGCAGCCGCTTCACCTGCACATCAAATACGAAGTGGGGCGGCAGCTCGATGCCCTCGCGCTCCAGGATCAGCTCGGAAAGCTGGCGCTTCTTTTCGGCCTTCACCTCGATGAACCTTTCAGCCAGCTCGTCGTCGATCAGCGGTCTGAGCGCCTCCAGCCGGTATAGATCGGTCAGGAAGCCATCGCCGCCCAGCGCGTCCTTCAGCAGCACCGTCAGCTCCGGGTTGCAGAGGCCCAGCCAGCGCCGCTGGGTGATGCCGTTGGTCTTGTTGTTGAAGCGCTGCGGATAGAGCGCGTACCATTCCTTGAACACGTCGTCCTTCAGGATCTGGCTGTGGATGGCCGCGACACCGTTGGTGTAGGACGAGCCGTAGACGGCCAGGTTCGCCATGTGCACCCGCTTGCCTTCATCGATGATGGCATAGGGCGCGGCGTCCGTCACCTTGGCCCTTTTCAGGTCGCGGTTCAGCCTCGTCTGGATGCGGCGGACGACCTTCACCAGCTCCGGCGACAGCTCGCTGAGCAGCTTCAAATCCCAACACTCCAGCGCCTCGCGCATGACGGTGTGGTTGGTGTAGCGGAAGGTGTCGCGGGCGATGCCGAAGGCCCGGTTGAAGTCGATGCCTTCGTTCATCAGCAGCCTTATCAGCTCCGGAATGGCCATCGTCGGGTGCGTATCGTTCAGCTGCACGGCGTGATATTTCGAGAAGTTGGCGTAGCCGCTGGCCTGATAGTCCTCGGCGTGATGCCACATGAAGCTGAGCAGCATGTCCTTGAGCGAGGCGCTGACCAGCACGTACTGCTGTCTCAGGCGCATCAGCTTGCCAGCCTTAAGCGTGTCGTTGGGATAGAGCACCTTGGTGATGTCCTCGGCGACGTTCTTCTCGCGGCTGGCGGCGGCGTAATCCTGGGCGTTGAAGGCGTCGAAGTCAAAGCTCTCCACGGGCTCGCACTGCCAGAGGCGCAGCGTGCCGATGCTCCTGCGCTGATAGCCGACTATGGGCATATCGTAGGGCACGGCCCAGACCTCCAGCCCCTTCATCGTCACCAGCTGGGCCAGGTCGTCCCGGCGCGCGCTCCACGGGTCGCCGAACATCGTCCAGTCGTCCGGATCCTCGCACTGCGCGCCGTCCTCGTCAAAGCTTTGCTTGAACAGGCCGTATTGATAGCGCAGGCCGTAGCCGTCCAGCGGGATATCGTGGGTGGCGGCGCTGTCCAGGAAGCAGGCGGCCAGCCGCCCCAGTCCGCCGTTGCCGAGCGCGGCGTCCTCGATATCCTCCAGGTCTGAAAGGTCGACGCCCTGCAGCGCCAGCCGCTCCCGCACGTCCTTCAACACGCCCATGCTGTACAGATTGTTGTATACCAGACGGCCCATCAGGTATTCCGCGGAAAGATAGGCGGCGCGGCGGCCGTCCAGATGGGCGTTGAAGTCGTCGGTCCACTGCGGCGCGATGTCCAGCATCGCGGCCTTGGCGATGGCGTTGTGCAGCTCAAACACGGAGGCGTCCTTCAGCGGCGCGTGGACGTCGCACAGCGCGATTTCCTCCGCCCGCGCGATCAGCTCCGCGCCGGTGGCGCTGCGAATCGGGCCGCGACGGCTCATGCGGTTCAGACGGCGAACGCGGCGGGCGATGGGTGCGTAGTCCGTCTCGGCCATGCGCCACAGCCAGTTGCCGCCCACGGTGCCGGGGAAGTTCATGCGGGCCTCGCCGCCCAGCCCCAGCCAGTCCTGCATGGGCACGATCACCGTGTCGGCGACGGATTCAAACGCGGCCTTGATGATGTAGGGCAGCACATGGTCCTCGTCTTCCGGCATACCCAGCTTCCTCCGGGCGCGGGCTTTCGTCGCGTCGCTGGCGTCGTCCCACCAACCCTGGGTGGTGTTGTTGTCGTGGGTGCCGGTGTAGACGATGCAGTTCTCCACGTGGTTTTCCGGCAGGTCGGGGTTTTCGTCGCTGTCATAGGCGAACTGCATCACCTTCATGCCGGGATAGCCGCAGAAGGCCAGCAGCTTCTTCACCCGCGGGCTGACCACGCCCAGGTCCTCCGCCACGATGTTCAGCCCCGGCAGCGCCTTTTTGATGCGGTTGAACAGCTTGCGGCCCGGCCCAAGCTCGTACTTGCCATTGCGGGCGGTGGGCTCGGTGGCGGGGATGGCGTAGTAGTTGGCAAAGCCGATGAAATGATCGATGCGCAGGATGTCAAACAGCTCGCTCAGCGCGCGCAGCCGGCCGATCCACCAGCTGTAGCCGGTCTCGGCGTGCTTCTTCCAGGCGTAGAGCGGATTGCCCCAGCGCTGGCCGTCGGCCTGGAAATAGTCCGGCGGCACGCCCGCGATGCGGATGGGCTTGCAGTCCTCGTCCAGTTCAAACATGTCCGGGTTCATCCACACGTCGCAGGAATCCTCCGCCACGTAGATGGGCATGTCGCCCATCAGCTGGATGCCCTTCGCGCGGGCGTAGTCGTGCAGCCGCGTCCACTGGTCGAAGAACAGGTACTGCTCGAAGATGTAATAGTTGACCTCGTCCGACAGTAGCGCCTCATATTTCGCCACCGCCTCCGGCTTGCGCAGGCGGATGTCCTGATCGGGCCACGCCATCCAGGAGATGCTGTCGAAGTGCGCCTTGATGGCGCGGAACAGGCCGTAGTCCCGCACCCAGGGGTGCGAGCCCTCGAATTCGGCGATTTCGTCACGCAGGCTTTCAAAGGAGACCTCGAAGGCCTTGCGCAGGAGCTCGCTCTTCTGCGCCTTGACGGCCTCAAAATCCACATTCGGCAGGCTTTCCAGCGGCGCGTAGCTGCCTGCCGGCAGAATGCCCTCCGCCTCCAGCATGTCGAAGTCGATCATCAGCGGGTTGCCCGCGTAGGTGGAAACGCTCTGATAGGGCGATTCCGCGTAGCCGGTGGGCCCGATGGGCAGCATCTGCCAGACGGACATGCCGGAATCCTTCACGAAATCGATAAAATCATAGGCAGCCTGCCCCAGCGTGCCGATGCCGCCGCGGGAGGGCAGGGAGCTGATATGCAGCAGTACGCCGCTCTGTCTCATGGGTATCACTCCTCGGTTGATGTATGCACCTTTTCTATTATATATGGAAATCACGGAATTCACAAGGCTTTTTTATCGCGCGGCGACGCGCGACCGTGAAAGCGGGCGAAAAAAAGAAATGTTGTTAAGATTTGCGTCCAGTGCTTGACATTTTAAAGTGATGTTGATATAATTCAATATCGTTGTCACCGAGGAAATGAATCCTCGAAATGACAGCGAGCGAACCTTGAAAACGATACAGAGAGACGAGAAAGAAGCGCTGTACGAGCTGCGAAGAGCCGCGAAGACCGAGAGGGCGGAGCGGGGAGCGGTGAGTACGGCGAGGAGTCAGAATTCTGAAGAGTAAACGCCGTGAAGCGGAGGAAAGCGGAGGCTTTGGCGAGCCGAAGCAAGTAGGG
>JAFVBK010000165.1 GCA_017480045.1 Clostridia bacterium | reverse complement strand
TCCGCCAGGGTGATGGTCAGGGTTTCCTCGGTGTCGAAGGGTTGGAGGCTGGTGAGGCGCCAATCGCCGTCGATTTGCTCCACAGCCAGGTATTCGGGGGCGGAGAATACCACTTTCGTGGCGTTGGCGGCGCTGGCCTCGATTTTGAGCAGCGCAAACAGCTCGGAGAGCAGGATTTCCTCCTCGCCGGGCAGGTGATATTCGTATTCGCCATAGTAGAAGTCCACGGTAAAGAAGCCATAGACCGAGAAGCCCTCCGCCGCAAAGCTGACGGTGGCGCCATCGGTGGCGGCGGAAACCTTCTCCGGCGCATCGCCAAAGTGCACCACGCGCATATCCGCGCCGCCGGCATCCGCCAGAGTCACGCGCACATCCACGGTCGCGCCCGCCCTGGGCTGCACTTCTTTGCCGTCGGCCCAAATGGAAATGTCAAACAGGCGTCCATAGGCAATCGAGCTCTCGCGCACGCCGAGCGCCTCGGCAGCTTGCGCCGCGTAGGCCTGATACTCGGCCTCGGCGGTGATCTCCTCCACCACCAGCGCCGCGCCCTCAGGAATGCCGGCATCGGGGCCATAGGCGGCGGTGATCCGGTAATTGCGGCCGTCCGACGCCTTGACCACCCGCTCGATGGCCTCGGTGATCACCATGGCGTAGACCGAGAAGGCGTTCGCCTCAAAAGCCACGGCGGGCGCTTCATCCGAGCCCACCACAGCCGCATTGCCCTCGTCGTCCACGTGTACGACCACGGCCTCCTGCTTCGCCTCAAGGGTTTCCACAGCCATGACCACGGAAATCGGCGTCAGCGGCTCGATCTCCGCACCGGCAGCGTCAAAGAAGGCGATATCCACGGCATGGACCTGCTTCACCTCGACGAAGTCCGCCGCCACGGTGGCCTCGATATCGGAGAGGGTGGCGTCGTCCCGCACGGGGGAGACGCGCATGGTCGCGCCCTCCGGAAACGCCCCTTCCGGCGCTTCCACGCGCACGCGCACATCCGCGGCGCCGCCGTCAAAAGCCTGCGCGGGATAAAGGATGCGGGGGACATTATTTTCGTCGTCCGTCTCGGTTGCTTCCGGCGCGTAACAGCCGGCGGTATGCGCATGCTCCGGCTTGCCGCAGTTCGGTTCATCGGGAACAGCATAGCAGGCCTCGCTGTGCGCGTGGCCCTCGTCCGTCACAATTTCTTCCTCGGCCCAGCAATCGGCGGCGCTGGTATAGGTGGGAATCTCCCAAAAGCCGCACCGCGCCAGCCGAACGGTCTCGCCGCCCCGCTTCACTTCCACAAAACAGCTATCGGTATGGGCGTGCAGCTCCACGGATTCCAGGCCGAGCCGCTTCGCGGCGTCTCGCGCCGGCTTGCAGGTCATCGCGCGGGTGGTGGTGTAGCAGGCGTCGGTGTGGGCATGGGCCCCTTCGCCCTCCGTCTGACCGCAAATCAACTCGGAAACCGTCTCGTAGCAGGCATCGACGTGGGCATGGGCCCCTTCGCCCTCGGCCTGGCCGCAGGTCAGCTTCCGCTCGGCGGTATAGCAGGCGTCGGTATGCGCGTGCGCGCCTTCACCCTCGGCCTGGCCGCAAGCCAGCTCACGGGTGACGGTATAGCAGGCCTCGCCGTGGGTATGCGCCCCGGCGCCCGCCTCCAGACCACAGGTCAACACATCGCTGTAGCAATCGTCGGTGTGCCGGTGCTCCTCGGATTCCTCCCGCCCACAGGTCAACTGGCGAGTATAGCACTCGTCCGTATGCGCGTGGCCCTCGGTCTCCTCCTCGCCGCAGGTCAGCTCGGTCTTTTCAACATAGCAATCGCCGGTATGGACATGGCCCGCGGATTCCTCCTGGCCGCAGCTCAACACGGGTTCCTCAATATAACAATCGTCGGTGTGGACATGGCCGGGCGTCTCCGCCAGCCCGCAGATGAGATTCGTCTGCTGGCGGTAGCAATCCTCCGCATGCTGATGGCCCGCGGATTCCTCCTGGCCGCAGCTCAGCGTGGTCGTCTCGGTATAGCAATCGCCGCTGTGGACGTGCGGCGCATGCTCGTCCAGCCCGCAGGCGAGATTGCCCGCGTCATCATAGCACCAGCTGTTGTGAACGTGATAGTATTCGCCCTGCACATAGCCGCAGGCCAACTCGCCCGCGTCGTTCCGGCAGGCCGCCGTATGCGTGTGAGGCGCGAAATCCGCCGCCCAGCTTCGCCGCGTCTCCGTCGCGGGCGCGCGCTCTTCCTGCCCGCAGATCAGCTCGGGAGCATAGCAATCGGATGTGTGTACATGCGCTTCAATCGGACAGACTGTTCCATCCTCCGCCGCGAAGGCAAAGGCATTCAAAAGGATGCTCAACGCCAGCACGGCGCTCAGCACGCGGGAAAGACGAGGCTTTCTGATATGGAATTTTCCCGTTGACGCGACAGACCGGCGCTCCGCTTCGCGCGCGGGGCGGTTTCCGGCTTCGCTCACAACGCTTCTATTCCACATGTCTGTCTCCCATTTCAGCGAGCAAATACGGCCGCCGCTTTTGATTCCAGCGGGGAACGATCTTTTCGCAACACTATGCGGTCAATCGACCGAAAAGACGCCGCCCGCCAGCGCGGCTTGAATAATGCGCGCCGCGCCGGCAGCTTCAAGCGGGAAATCGCTGAAAATACCTGGAACGGCCACAAAGTAACTCATACTCATAATAACACATTTTTCCTTTAATGTCTACATTTACAAGCTAATAAATGGGAATTGTCACAAAAACATTAACCAATATCGCATTTTTTTACATGTTCTGAAACCCAATTCGTCCTTTACTCGACCCCATCGGGCGCCTCCGCCGACAGCCGCGGCGCGCGCCGCTCTCGCGCGGCGGCAGTAAATCGGCAATCCAATTTTTCCCCGCCATCGGGAAATGGGCGCTTTCACGACAAGACAACCGGCTTATCAATTGATAAACCTCAGGATACTGACAAATTCAACAGACTGACAGGCCGCTGAAAAAGCCCGCAAGGCAAGGAGCCCTGCAAATAAGGGCGCTTACATAATAGTAAGCAACCGAATTTGCAGGGCTTTCTTGACGCCGCAAGCGGAAATCGCCATCTTGCGAAAGTTCTTTTCAGCAATTTCCGCGTTTGCGGGCTTTTTCTACGGTCTGAGGACGCCCGAATCCACCGAGTGTCCCCGCTTTCTGGCTCGAACAATCTACTTTATCTGCTCCGACTGCAAGGCGTCGTAGCCCTCCTCGCCGGTGCGGACGCGGACGACGTTCTCCACGTCGGTGACGAAGATCTTGCCATCGCCGATGTGGCCGGTGTGCAGCACGCTCTTGGCGGTCTCGATCACCTGGCGCACGGGCACCTTGCTCACCACGATATCCACCTGCACCTTCGGCAGTAGCGTCGTGTTCACGGGCGTGCCCCGGTAGTATTCCGGCTTGCCCTTCTGCATGCCGTAGCCCATAACATTGGTGACGGTCATGCCGGTGATGCCGATGCGGTTCATGGCGTTCTTCAGGTTCTCCAGACTGGCCGGGCGACAGATGACGCGGACGTTGGTATAGACCGGCGCGTCCGGAGCCTTCTCCTTCGCCGGGCGGACGGGCGCTTCAGCCTCGACGGCCGGCGCTTCCGCGACGGAGACGTCCTCCAGCCCGCCGTCGTGCAGGATATTGAAGCCGGCGTAGGCGGTAAGCAGGCCGTGCTCGGAGCGATCCAGGCCCATAATCTCGTCCTCGGCGTCCGCTCGCAGGCCAATAGTCGCCTTGATGAGGGAGAATACGACGGTAATGACCACGGCCGTCCAGGCGATGGTGGAGGCCACGCCCAGCAGCTGCATGCCCAGGAACTTGAAGCCGCCGCCGTAAAACACGCCCTTCATGGTGGAAACGCCGGTGGCGAAGAAGCCGGTGAGGATCGTGCCCAGGGCGCCGCAGACGCCGTGGACGGAAATCGCGCCAACCGGGTCGTCGATCTTGGCGACCTTGTCGAAGAACTCCACCGCCAGCACCACCGCGAAGCCGCAGCACAGGCCGATAATCGCCGCGCCAAAGGGGTTGACGGCGTCGCAGCCCGCCGTGATGCCCACCAGGCCCGCCAGCGAGGCGTTGAAGGTCATGGACACGTCCGGCTTGCCATAGCGAATCCAGGTAAACAGCATGGTGGTCAGCGTCGCCACCGCCGCTGCCAGGTTGGTGTTGAAGAATACCAGGCCCGCGCTGGTGATCAGTTCGTCGCTGTCCATGCCCACGGTGCTGGCGCCGTTGAAGCCGAACCAGCAGAACCAGAGGATGAACACGCCCAGCGCCGCGATGGAGAGGTTGTGGCCCAGGATCGCGCGGGGTTTGCCGTCCCGGTCATACTTGCCGATGCGTGGCCCCAACATCTTCGCGCCGATCAGCGCGCACACGCCGCCCACCATGTGCACCGCGGTGGAACCGGCGAAATCATGAAAGCCCATCTCGGAGAGCCAGCCGCCGCCCCAGATCCAGTGGCCGGAAACGGGATAGATGAACAGCGAAATCGCCGCCGAATAGACGCAGTAGGCGGAGAACTTCGTGCGCTCGGCCATGGATCCAGAGACGATCGTGGCGCTGGTGGCGCAAAATACCGTCTGGAAGATGGCGTAGGCCCACAGCGGAACCCCTGCCGGCAGCACGTGGCTGTAGTCCTTCATAATAAACGGGTCAATCCATCCGAAGGCCGCGCTGCCCGCGCCGAACATAATGCCGAAGCCGATCAGCCAATAGAGCGGCGTGCCAATGCAGAAATCCATCAGGTTCTTCATCAGGATGTTGCCGGTATTCTTGGCTCTGGTGAAGCCCGCCTCGCACATCGCGAAGCCCGCCTGCATGAAGAATACCAGGGCCGCGCCCAGCAGCACCCAAATGGTGTTCACAGCGGAAAATGTCATTGATGATTCCTCCCTTCCATGATTCCAAAAGAAACGGCGCAAGGGCGTCCGCGAGAGTTTTCTCTCAGCGGCACACCCTTGCGCCATTTGGAATTGCGGTCATTTTATGCCGGAACTGATCGTTTGTCAAGTTGAGAAATGGTTAAAGTGGCCACCTCATCCGCCCCTGACGGGACACCTTCCCCTCAAGGGGAAGGCTCTTGGAGGCGCATCATATGCCCTCTCCCTGAGGGAAAGGTGGCGCGGCGAAGCCGTGACGGATGAGGTGTCTCACACCCCGCTCGCCCCGTAGTTGCTGAGCACCCGCGCCGACGGGTCGTCTACGTCGCAGCCGGGCCAAGTTTTGTTCGGCATCCAGAAGTCGGCGATCATCCCCGCCTGGCCGGGGTAGAACCGCTCAAACAGCTCCCGATAGAGCAGGCTCTCCTTCGTGAATGGGCGGCAGTAGTCGTACTTCGCCGCTTTTTCCGCAAACTCGGCGTCTGTGTAGCTGCGCTCGGCCAGCCCCTTGAGGTCGCTCACCATCGAATGGCCCACCGCATCGGAGAAGGCCGCCTTCTGCCGCCAGAGAATTTCATCCGGCAGGATGTGGTCGTCGGCAAAGGCCTTGCGAATCAGGTATTTCCCCATATCGTGTCTATTCATTTTCAGCTCCGGATCGATGCTCATGGCGTAGCGCACAAACTTCAGGTCCCCGAAGGGCACCCGCGCCTCCAGGCTGTTCACGCTGATGCAGCGGTCGGCGCGAAGCACGTCGTACATATGCAGCTCCCGGACGCGCTTCTCCGCCTCCTCCTGGAAGGCCGCGGCGTTTGGCGCGAAGTCGGTGTACTTGTAGCCAAACAATTCATCGCTGATCTCGCCTGTCAGCAGCACGCGGACGTCGGTATGCTCGTGGATATACTTGCAGACCAGATACATGCCGATGCTCGCCCGAATCGTAGTGATGTCCCAGGTGCCCAGCAGCTCCACCACCATGGGCAGCGCCTCCAGCACATCCTTCTCGGAGATGATGACCTCGGTGTGATCGGAACCGATATAGTCCGCCACCATGCGGGCGTATTTCAGGTCGATGGCGTCCACATCCATGCCGATCGCGAAGGTGCGGATGGGCTTGTCCAGGATTTGCCGGGCGATGGCGCACACCAACGAGGAATCCAGCCCGCCGGAGAGCAGGAAGCCCACGGGCGCGTCCGCGTCCAGGCGCTTTTGGACGCCATCCGTGAGCAGGCGGCGGAGCTTCGCGCAGACGGCGTCCTCGTCCTTCATGGTGAACTGATCCACGTGGGCCGGATCGGCGTAGCGCGTGAACTGCCCGTCCATCCACCAGCAGCCCGGCGGGAAGGGGAGAATCTCCCCGCAGAGCCCCATGAGGTTCTTCGGCTCGCTGGCGAAGGCCCATTCCCCGTCCGGCAGCCTGCCGTAATAGAGGGGCCGGATGCCGATGGGGTCCCTGGCGGCGATGAGCTTGCCGCGCGCGCTGTCGTAGAGCAGCAGGGCGAACTCCGCGTCCAGCGTCCGGAACATCTCCAGGCCGTACTCCCGGTAGAGGGGCTGGAGAATCTCGCAGTCGGACTGGCTTTTCAGG
>JAFVBK010000164.1 GCA_017480045.1 Clostridia bacterium | reverse complement strand
GCGCGCAGGCGTCTGGAACAGAACATTCAAAAGAATGTCGAATCACCCAGCTCGGATGTCAATGCGCAGGTCAATGCCGACAAGCCTACCGATGATTCCAAAGCGTAAGGTAATAAACCCGTCCATTGCGGCCCCCCTTCATCGGGTGGCTGCTTTTTTGCTCATTGCCCCATATTCAGCCTCAAACCATTGATTGAAGGTTAGGCGTGGCATTAATCATTCTCAAACAATTCTCAAACAATTCTCGAATAAATCGGCGGTATCATTGTGCCATCAACTGAAGCAAAACAATCCTAACCTGAAAGGAGATCCATCAAAATGAAGAATATGAATACTGCCAACGGCAACACCAAGTATCTCGTCACCGGCGCGGCCGGGTTCCTGGGCGGCACGATCTGTCGCCAGCTGCTCGATCGTGGCGACAGCGTTCGCGCCTTCATCCTGCCGAACGATCCGGCGATGAAGTTCGTGCCCGAAGCCGCCGAGATCTGCGAGGGCGACCTGACCGACATGGAATCCCTGGGCCGCTTCTTCACCGTGGAGGACGGCATCGAGACCGTGGTCATCCACTGCGCCAGCGTGGTGACGGTCAACCCCGACTTCAACCAGACCGTGATGAATGTGAACGTGGGCGGCACGCAGAACATCATCGACCAGTGCCTCGCCCATCCGGAGTGCAGGAAACTGGTGTACGTCTCCTCCACCGGCGCGATCCCGGAGAAGCCCAAGGGACAGCCCATCCGAGAGGTCGATCACTTTGACGACAGCCTGCTCAAGGACTGCTACAGCCAGTCCAAGGCGCTTGCGACCCAGGCGGTGTTGGATGCCGTGTGTCAGCACGGACTGAACGCCTGCGTGGTGCATCCCAGCGGCATCATGGGGCCGGAGGACTACGCCGTGGGCGAGACGACCTCCACGATGATCAAGATCATCAACGGCGAGATGCCCGCGGGCATCGACGGCAGCTTCAACCTGTGCGACGTGCGCGACCTGGCGGACGGCACGATCCGCGCCGCCGAGTACGGGCGCTGCGGCGAGTGCTACATCCTGGGCAACAAGGAGGTCACCTTCAAGGACTTCGCCCGCATGGTGGCAAAGGAGGCGGGCATCAAGCCGATGCGCACCTTCCTGCCGATTTGGGCGGCGAACATGATGGGCAGCATGATGGAAAAGAGCGCCAAGCGCATGGGCAAGAAGCCCATGATGACCACCTTCTCCGTGTACAACCTGGCCCGCAACAACGTATTTGATTCCACCAAGGCCATGCGCGAGCTTGGCTACCGCACCCGCAGCTATGATGAGACCATGCACGATGAAATCGCCTGGCTGATTGCCGAGGGAAAGATCGAGAAGCGCAGTAAGGCAGAGGCTTCTTCTTCGGTTTCACATGAAGTTGGATCAGCGCACGCGATAGCTTGACTATTCCAGCTGAATAGTATCCAGCTGCACTAGATGAGGCGTGCATCTGGCCCCATAGAATTATTTCCCCCGCTTGCGCCGATAGAAGGCGCGCAGGCTCTCCACGGCCTCCTGATAGCGCTCGCTGCGCAGATTCGGGAAGGCGTTCAACAGACGGCGGTGGCCAAAGCCCTTCTCCTCAAGCACACGGTTGAAGCGCTCGCGAATGCCCTCGAATCGCACGCGAATGGCTTCCGCGCGTTCGTTTTTCTGGGCGCGCTGCTGATCCAACCAATCGGCAATCTGTGTCTCGCGCTGGACGAATTGCTGCTGCAAGGCCTCGCGGCGTCCCTCCAGCGTCTCCTCTCCATCCAGCACGGCCTTGCGCGCGGCCAGCGTGGTGCCGGAAATCTGCTTGCCGATCTCATCCGAGACGGCGTGCAGTTCGCCGCCGATCTCAGTGAGCCGACGCAGCCGCTCTGAGAGCTTTCGAACCGCGGATACCGTAGCGCACACATCCAGAAGGAATACGGCCAAGAACAGCCCGTCCAGCGCCGCGCAGGCCGCGTTCGGAAGCCACGCCACGGCGCGCTCGAACAGCGGGTGCACCCATCGCACGATCACCAGGCAGGCCGCGCCCCAAACCAGCGAGAACGGCAGGCATACATACCCCATGATGTTCAACGGAGCGTTGGAATAGTCCCACCAGCGGGCATGAAACAGCTTTTCAAGCGCAAAGCCGGTGACAAACTCAATGAGCGTCGTCAGCGCAAAGCTGCCCAGGTATAGGAGCCACAAGTTTTCCCGCGCGGGCGCGAGGGCCAGCACCACGCCAATGACGCCAAAGCCGTATATCGGGCAAATCGGGCCGTTCAGAAAGCCGCGATTGACGAATTCGCCCTGCTTGACGGCGGCATAGGCCACCTCGCAGCCCCAGCCAAGGCAGGCATAGATGAAAAACAGCAATATATAGTCAAGCAGCTGCCAGAACATGGATAACGTCTCTCTTTCGCAAAATAGATTACTTGTTCAGCGTCTCTTCAAGCTCCGCCAGCGCTCGCTTAAAGGCCGCCATGGCGTGGCGAACGGCATCGGGTTTCGTGAGGTCCACGCCGGCGATTTTCAGCTCCTCAATGGGATAGTCGCTGCCGCCGGTGCTCAAGAATTTCAGATAGCGGCCGGCGTCCCCCGTACGCAGGATATCGTCGGCAATCGCAACGGCGCTGGAAAAGCCAGTCGCGTACTGATAGACGTAGAAGGCGTTATAGAAATGCGGAATACGCGCCCACTCAACGTCGGCGAAGGCATCGATTTCCGCGCCCGCGTAGTACAACGCGTTCAGCTCGTGATAGACGCCGTTCAGCGTTTGCGCCGTCAGCGGCGTGCCGGACTGATAGAGCGCGTGTGCCTTGCGCTCGAATTCCGCAAACAGCGTCTGGCGGAACACAGTGGTCCGGAAGCCCTCCAAATAGTGGTTCAGCACATAGGCGCGACGCTTTGGGTCTTGCTCTTTTTTGAGCAGGTGATGGGTCAGCAACACCTCGTTCACCGTGGAAGCAACCTCCGCAACGAAGATGCGGTAATCGTGATTGGCATAGTCCTGAGCGCGATCGGAAAAGAAGGAGTGCATTGAGTGGCCAAGCTCATGAGCCAGAGTGTAGGCATCGTCCAGCTTCCCAGTGTAGTTCAAAAGCACATAGGGATGCGCGCCGTACACGCCCATGGAGAATGCGCCCGTGCTCTTGCCCTGATTCTCGTAGACGTCGATCCACTTCTCCGCAAAGGCGCGATCCAGCAGGCGCTGATATTCCTCGCCCAGCGGCAGAAGCGCCTCCTTTACCAGCGCACAGGCGTCCGCGTATGGCATTTGGTAGTCCACATCCTCCACAATCGGCGCGTAGAGGTCGTAGAGGTGCAGCGCATCCAGGCCGAGCTTCCTCTGGCGAAGCGCGAGATAGGCCCGCATGTCGGGAAGCGCGCCGTGCACCGTCTCAATGAGGCTGTCATACAAGCTCACCGGCACATTGTTGCCAAACAGCGCCGCCTCGCAGGCATCCTTGAAGCCACGGGCATCGGCATTGAAGCAATTCAGCTTCACGGCGCCGCCATAGATGCTCGCAAGGGTATTGATATAATCGCCGTAGCTGCCAAAATAGGCTTCAAACGCTTCCCTTCGCACCCGCGGATTCCGGCTCTCGCGAAATACGGTAAAGCCGCCATGCGTCAGCGGCACGCGCTCCCCTGCCTCGTTGCGCACGGTCGGCAGCTTCATGTCTACGCTTTCGAACATATCAAAGGTATTGCCGGGGGTTTGGGCAACATCGCCCAGCATCGCGAGCAGACGCTCCCCCTGAGCGTCCAAGGTGTGGTCCCGGCGCCGGGCGATGTCGTCGGTCATATGGCGGTAGGTTTTCAGCGCATCCTGCTCCAGCCACATCGCCAGCATCTCCGCGGGTATTTGCAATATCTCCGGCTCAACAAAGGCCGCGGCCGTTTCCAGAGCCACCAGCAGACCGATGGCGCGAGCTTCCATCTCCTGATATTGGGGATCGCCATTGTCGGTGGACTTGCACAGAAACGCGTAGTCGTACACGCGCTCCGCGAGCTTCTGCGCCCTGGTAATCTGATCGAGGCCCGCCTGGAGATGCTCCGCGGACCAGCCCAGCGTGCCAGGCAGGGTATCCAGCGCTTTGACGGCCTGCTCGGCCTCGGCATAGGCTGCCTCCCATGCGTTCACATCTTTAAAAACCGGTGTTAAGTCCCACGTGAATTCGGGATTCATATCGCGTCTGAGCTTGGATTCCATAGCTTCATCTTCCTTCTTTTCGCATTACAGACCCTTGAATGTGTTCACAAAGCCGCTCAAAGGCCGATTTCGATCGCCTTTCCGGCGCGGCGCGTTCCGTCGAAACGCCTGCAGCCGTTCTTCGGAACTGAGCGTCCTCAAACGTAAGATTGCCGCAGCATCGGCACGCGCCGGATGGTGTGAACACAATCAGTATACTCCTTTTTGCGCGGACACACAAGCGCGGAATCGCATCCTCTTTAATACTTATACCATTATTAATAAATACTGTTCGGCGCAAAGAAGCGAGCCGAGCGCAGCGCGCCGGCCCGCTTGAGATGCATAAGCGGCAGCATCCTATCGCGTATCCCACGGTGTCTTCTACAGCTTTTTTAGCGTGAATGTAAACTCTGAGCCCTTTCCCGGCTCGCTGCTGACGGAGATATCACCGCCCATCAGACGGGTGACCAGCTTGGCGATGGAAAGCCCCAGACCGGTGCCGGTGGTGCGCATGCGGGATCGATCCGCCTTGTAAAACCGCTCCCATATCATGGGAAGGTCCTTCGGTTCGATGCCGCAGCCCGTGTCCCGGACGCCCGCGGCGATGTGGCCGCCGCCGTCGTAGGCAAACACGGTGACGCTGCCGCCCTTCGGCGTGAAGCTGAGGGCGTTGTCGATCAGTATCACCAGCACCTGCATGATGCGATCCTCATTGCCCATACACGCGAGCCGTGAACCATCCGTCTCCACGCGCAGCGCCACCCCCGCCTCGTCGGCGATGCTCCGCATACTGCGCGCCGCGGCGTCCAGTATACCGGGAAGCTCCATCGGTTCCAGCTCCACGCGAAGCCTGCCGTCCTGCAGGCGCGACATATCCAGCATGTCCCCCACCAGCTTTTCAAGGCGGATGGTCTCCTTCAGGATGATCCTGTAGCTCTCCTGGCGCTCCTCTTCCGTGTCCATGCAGCCGTCGATGAGAGGCTCCACCATGCCCCGAATGCCGGTCAGCGGCGTGCGCAGCTCGTGGGAAATGTTCGCGACATAATCCCTGCGCAGCTGCTCCATGCGCTGGGCTTCGGAGACGTCTCTGAGTAGACACACCGTACCCAGTATCGCGCCGCTCTCATCCGTGAGCGCCGTGGCGGTGGCATATATCGCGCGGTGAGAGGCGTTTTCCCACGCCTGTTCCACGCTCTGTCCGCTCTGCATGCAACGCTCAAGCAGCGCCTTCAGCGGATCAAACAACACGTCCGCGCCGCCTTCGCGCAGGAAATCGGCGGCGCTCTCCAGCTCCGCCAGCTCCAAAAAGGCCGCGTTGGCATGGACCACGCGCCACTCGGTATCGACGGCGATCAGGCCCTCGCCGATGCCGGAAATCACCAATTCCAGCTTATCGCGCTCCTTGCGAAGGTTTTTGATGACATCCATCAGCCGGCCTGACATGCTGTTCAGCGCGTGCCCCAGCTCGCCAATCTCGTTGTCCGGCAGGGCCGGTATGCGCTCCGCATAGACGCCGTCCTCCATGCGCCGCGCGGCGCGTGTGATGCGCTGTATGGGCTTGACCAGCATGCGGGTCTGCTGCGTGGCCAGCAAAATTGCCAGCAGCACCGATATTCCCACCACGACGGCCAGCATCAACCGAATCATGCGGGAAAGACTGCGCAGGCTTTCAACCGGCTGGGCGAGTATCACGCCGCCGCGCACGGCGCCTGAAGCATCCACGATGGGCGCGCCTGCGAATATGATGACCTCCTGGGCAAACTCGAAGCGCCTGAGCGCCGACACCTTCTCCCCCGCCAGCACGCGACGGGCAAATTCCTGGTCGATGGCGTCCAGCACTTCGATCCACTGGAATTCGCTCTCGTCGCCGTCGTCCGGCGGATCGGTATAATACTGGCTCATGCGGATGATTTCGTTGTCCGCGTCCAAAAAGAACACCTTCGCGTTCGTCAGCTCCTCGAAGGTGCGCACGGTGCGCCGCTTGGGCAGCATGTCGCCCTCCGGCGCTTCCTGGCTGCTTTCCGCGATGCGCTCCGCCTTTTCCACCAGATCGCTGATGCGCGTCTCGCGGATATATTGGGAAGAAAGCGTATAGCTGATGACGCTTGCCAGCGCGATGACCACCACAGCGAGCGTCACGTGGCTGAGCAGCGTCTTTGCGCCGATGCTCAGCGATTGCCTGTATTTGCGAATGCCCATGCGCTATCCCCGCGCCCCGCCTTCCACTTCAAAGCGGTAGCCAATGCCCCATACCGTTTTGATATCCCAGCCGTTTCCTTCGTTGCAAAGCTTGGCGCGAATGCGCTTGATATGGCTGTCCACGGCGCGGGTATCGCCCAAAAAATCATAGCCCCAGATGCTTTGCAGCAGGTGTTCGCGGCTAAAGACCATGCCGGGATTGCTCGCGAGCGTCCAGAGAATTTCCGTCTCCTTCGGCGTGCAGGGCACCGGCTGGCCGTCCAGCTTCACGGTGAAGGCGTTCATGTCGATATCCAAATTGCCGACCACCAAATGGGCGGACTTGTCCTCCGACTTCATTTCGTGCATGCGGCGCAGAACCGCCTTCACGCGGGCCAGCACCTCGCGGGGGCTGAAGGGCTTGGTGATGTAGTCGTCCGCGCCCATCTCAAGGCCCAGCAGCTTGTCGAACTCCTCGCCCTTGGCCGTAAGCATGATGATGGGCAGGTTGGATTCCTTGCGAATCTCCCGGCAGACCATCAACCCGTCCATGCCGGGCATCATGATATCCAGAATCGCGATGTCCGGGCGCAGGCGGTGCACCTGCTCCACAGCCTGATTGCCGTCATAGGCGGAAATCATCTGATAGCCTTCACGGCGGAAATAGGCGTTCAGCGACTGATGCACATTGGGATCATCATCCGCCACCAGAATTCTGTATCCGCTGCGATTCTCTTCCATATTTCTACCTCCCTGCGGTATATACGCTCTGAATTTAACAGAAATATTTGTCAAAACTATGGCAAAGCGCGATGCTTGTGAATAACAATGCGTCATATTCGATTCGGCGTATGCATATCATTATTCTGTCGAATCGAAGAAAGTCCGCCGCGTATATTGTACCACAGCGCGAAGCGTTTCGCAACGCGACAAATTTTGCCGCGCAAATGTCGGACGCGTTTTGCCGATAATACGCGTGCCGGTTCACGGCGACGCGGAGGCGAGGCACATGCGCAAGGTGCGTGGAATGATTGGCATGCCTGTGGTATGTGAAGGTCGAAGGATCGGGCGCGTGCTGCGCGCCGAGCTCGCGGACGACCTGAAGCGACTGAACGGCATCTGGGTCGGCGCTGGGCTGCGCGGCACGCGGTTCATCCCCGCCGAGCGGCTGGAGCTCATCGGCAGCGTGGCAGTGCTGGCGGACTGCGCGGGCATGCGCAGGCGCATGGGCGGTGAACCGCTGCCAATGCGGGCGGTTTCCACCGATGGACGGCGGCTGGGGGCCGTTACCGGGGCGGAGGTGGACGAACTGAGCTTTCAGGTGACGGCGCTGGAGCTTTCGGCGGGACTGTGGGACGACATCCTCCACCGCCGCCAGCGGGTCACCCGCTACACCGTGAATCGGGAGAACGGGGAGGCCGTCATTGACTTCACCGAAAATGAAATGGAGG
>JAFVBK010000163.1 GCA_017480045.1 Clostridia bacterium | reverse complement strand
TATTCCTGTAAAATTGGTGTCAAGCATGACTCTATTGTATCGCTACTTCGCGGGCTTGTCAAGGCGATGCGCCCGGCAGTCGAAATCCGGGAACGCGCAATCGCCCGTTTCGCGGCATAAAAAAACACCGGCGCTCCCGTGCCGGGAAGATCCGGTGCGTGGTGACCCATTGGAGATTCGAACTCCAGACACCCTGATTAAAAGTCAGGTGCTCTACCGACTGAGCTAATGGGTCGCATTGGCTGGGGCGGCAGGGGTCGAACCTGCGAATGCGGGAGTCAAAGTCCCGTGCCTTACCGCTTGGCTACGCCCCATCGTCAGCCATGACGGAAATCCAAGTCGCTCGCAAGACGGACTGAATCACCGTCAAAAGGATATAAAAATGGGGTGGGTGAAGGGGCTCGAACCCTCGACCTCCAGGGCCACAACCTGGCACTCTGACCAACTGAGCTACACCCACCATAACTGGCGCGCCAGAAGGGATTCGAACCCCTGACCCACGGCTTAGAAGGCCGTTGCTCTATCCAACTGAGCTACTGGCGCAACCTCAGACGCAAGCAGGAGAACAGTTCCCGCCGACATTTGTGTATTATAGCATCTTTCCTCGCTTTTGTCTATAGAAAGCGCGGGAATAAACCAATATTTTACCTTGACGCGGTATGATAAAATAATAGGAGAGGCCCGTGCCAGCGGGCGTAATTGCACGAGGAAGGGAGGCGCGGGGCATGCTGAAGCGCATGTGCGCCTGCTTGATTGGTCTGCTGCTGCTGGGCGCTGCCCGCGCCGAAGCGCCGCTCTGCGTGGTAGAAGGCAAAGTCGCCTGCATGGTGGACCGCGACGGCGATACGCTGTTGCGGGGTCCGGATATCGAGGACGCGTTCATCGTCCGGGAGGACGCGCTGTATGCGGCGGGGCGCAAGGGCGAATATCGTCTATATAATGCGTCGGGAGAGCCGCTGGGTGAGACGGCGTTTGCGATGATCGAGGATCAGGGAGACTGCCTGATCTTCCGCAGTGGCAGCCGCTACGGCGCGATGGCCGCGGATGGCAGCGTTCTGCTGCCGGCGACATGGACGCAGCTGACGAGCGATGGCGCTGGAGGCTGGCTGGCGCTGGATACCGACCCGCTGGACGAGAGCCCGGACGCGATATTGCATATCGACGCGAATGGCGAGGCGACGCCCACCGGCGCGCGAACCTCCATCGGCCTGAGCCGCCTGCAATCGGGGCGCATGCCCATCGCGGTGCCGAACGGGCGCTACGGCGCGGTGAATGCGCGTGGCACGGTGGTCATCTCCGCAGAATGGCGGGCGATGGGCGCGTTCCTGGATGGCTGCGCGAAGGCGACGGGTCCGGACGGCATGGGCCTGATCGACCCGGACGGCGCGGTCCTCGCGCCGACCATATACCGATGGCTTGAGCGGGGCGAGGGGATCATCGCCGCGCTGCGCGACGATGGCCTGGATGTCTACGCCTCGGATGGCACGGCGCTCTTCGGCCTGGAGGGCGAGAATCTGGAAGCGACGCTGGCGGGGCGCTATATCGCCGTGACATCCGGCGCGATTACCCGGCTGTACGACGGGGCCGGAGCGGTGATTGCCGAGAGCGACGCGGGCGTTTCCTACGCACCCGGCACGCGGGGACAGCTCATCGTCTCCGATGGCGCATGGGGCGAGCGCTGCGCTTGGCTGATGAATTCCGACGGCAGCGCCGCTTCCGGGCGCTTTCAGCGCATTCTGCCGCTGTGCGAGGGGCGCTATGCGTTTCTTGAGATGGAGGGCGCCGAATACTATAGCGCGGAACTGGACCGTGTGCAGACCTCCTGGAACTACGATACGATCCGTTACGGCCTGATGGACGGCGCGGGCAACATCCTCGCGCCGGCCGAATACCGCAAAATCCGCGCGCTGGGCGCTGACCGGCTGCTGATGGTTACGAATGAAGAAATTCGCCTGACCGATGCGGACGGCGAGATCATCGCAAGCTGGCTTACGGCTGAAGCCGAAGCACCCACAGGCGAAGCAGCCTCCTGAAGGACTGGGCGAGGCTGCGTTCCGCCACATCCACGGCGGCCACCAGGGAGCAGCTGGCGTATACGCGGCTGTCGCTCCTGATTTCAGCGGTGCCCAGCGCGTCGCCGGCGCGGATGGGCGCTCTTACGCTGTCCGGCAGGTTGACTTCGGTTCGCGCCGCGCCGCCTATGGGCACAGCGGCGGACAGCGCCTCCTTGGCTATCGCGTCCACGGTCTCCCGCATGCCGCCGCGCACCCTCACGGTCGCCGCGTGCTCGCCGGCGGAGAAGGAGGTCTCGGTGCGAAAGTTCTCAAAGCCGTAGTCCAGAAGCTGGGTCGCCGTGTCAAACCAGGTGGGGCAGTTCAGCACCGCGCCGATCAGCTCCATGCCGTCCCGCTGGGCGCTGAACACCAGACAGCGGCCCGCCTTGCCGGTATAGCCGGTCTTGCCGCCGGTGGCGCCCTCGTAGGTCTTGAGCAGCTTGTTTTTGTTTTCCAGCACACGGCTGTATTCGTTTCCGACCCAGGGAATCACCTTGCGCTCGGTGCCGGTGATTGCGCGAAAATCCGGGTTTTTCATGGCATCGCGGAACAACAGCGCCAGCCCCAGCGCGGAAATTTGATGCCCGTCGGCGTCCAGCCCGTGGGGGTTGACGAAGTGTGCGTCGATGCCCAGCT
>JAFVBK010000162.1 GCA_017480045.1 Clostridia bacterium | reverse complement strand
GGGTCCTCCGGCGACGCGGTGTCGAAGCTGCAAAAGCGGCTGCGCGTGCTGGGCTTCGCATCCATCGCTGTGGACGGCGGCTACGGCGCCTCCACCAAGGCGGCTGTGGAGACGCTGCAAAAGTATATGCGGGAGATGGAGAGCGACGCGCTGGCGGCGGTCAACGCGGAGGGCGCGGACGATGGCCAGCTGACGGTGGAGGTCAACGGCGTGGCGGATCCGCTGCTGCTGGACGATTTCTACGACGATGCCTTTCCCGCGATTCCCGCTGACATGAACAGCGGCTCCGCCGGGCGGGACGTGGTGCGCCTGCAGCGCAGACTCGCGATGCTGGAGTATTACTACAGCGCGCTGGACGGCCAGTATGGTTCCGGCACGGCCAGCGCCGTGACGGCCTTCCAGCGTCGAAACGACCTGCCGGAGACCGGCGCGGCCGATCACGCGACGCTCGCGGCGCTGTTCAACGAGAACGCCAAGAAGGCGCTGAAGCCCTATGTGCTGAAGGTGAGCACCGCCGACCAGCGGGTATACGCCTACGCGCCGGACCGCAACGGCGAATATACCGAGCTTGTGCGCACCATGAAGTGCTCCACGGGCCGCAATTCCTCGCCCACGCCCACCGGCACCTTCACCAATACGGGCCCCGGCGCGCGCTGGCACTACTTCAAGAAATTCAACTGCTGGGCCCAGTACGCCTACTATATTCAGGGCGATATACTGTTCCATTCAGTGCTGTACAATCAGAAGAACGGTCCCGTGACCCAGAGCTCTGTCAACCATCTGGGCAGCAAGGCGTCTCATGGCTGTGTGCGACTGAGTGTCGAGGACGCGAAGTGGATATGGAACAACTGCCCGGCGAATACCACGGTAATTGTATACTGACGATGAATGTGGGGCGTCCCTTTCAGGGGCGCCCCACAGACCGCTGGCAAAGCCCGCAAACGCGGAAATTGCTGAAAACAACCGCCGCGAAGCGGCAATTTCCACTTGTGGCGTCAAGAAAGCCCTGCAAATTCGGTTACTTACGGTTATGTAAGCGCCCTCATTTGCAGGACTTCTTTCCTTGCCTTGCAGGCTTTTCAGCGGCCTGCTTGAATCAACTATCGCTCCACGATTTCGGCGGATTTGACCATGTAGCGCATCATGCTCTCCATGGCGCCGTAATCCTCATAGGTGGCGCAGAAGTGAAACACGTACATCGTGCGCCCTACCGCCGTACCGATGATGTAGCCCTTCACCTCGTTCTCGCCGGAGTAGGCGAGATAGGTGTTGGAGAGGGCCGGCTTGTCCAGAAAGCGCTCCTCCGTATTCGGCGTGCCGGCCTGGAAGGTGGCGGCGTCATACTGCTTGTGCACCATGCGCAGGTAGTCGGTCAGCTCCTCCGTGATGACCTCCTCGTCCGGAGAGTGCACCAGCGTCTTTGCGGTGATGGCCACGCGGGCGGGAAAGTCGCCGTCCTCCACCTTTTCCCGGAAGCACACGGTGTAGACGCCCGGCACATTCTCCCAGTGGGAGGGATAGTTGAAGGTGAAGCCCAGCGAGGTGTCCGTCAGCGCGGAATACTGATAGGCGCTGGTATCGACGGCGGGCCTGACCGTCGGAATGGCGGCATCGCCATCGGCCGCAGGCTCCGCGGGGGCATTGGCGGGTGCGGCGTCGGCGTCGTTGCCCAGCAACGCGTCGATGCTGTAATAATCATTGTAGGCGTCGGCGGGCGCGTCGTCGCCGTCAACGGGCACGGCGGGCTCCAGAGTGGGCATTTCCGCCAGCGCGGCGCTCTGGTCCTCCTCGCCGTGATAGCCCTCCTCCGGCGTCTCCGTCGTTCCAGGCGCGGACTGAACGTCCGACGGCGCGTCTGAATCAGACGGCTCTGGCGACGACTTTTTGCAGCCCGACAGCGCGAGCGCGCAGAGCGCGCAGACGAGCATAAGGCTCAACAGCTTCTTCAAGGCAGCTTCCTCCGATGTGATGGTGAGGGATTTATCCTACTTCTTCGTGTCGCCGTGATTGGCGATCTGCTCGTTCAGGAGATCGATGTCGCCGCAGCCGTGGCTGATCATGATGTCGCCGCTCCGCCAATGAGCGCGAAGGTACGCCTCCGCGTCGTCAAAGGTGGGGGTCACCACGGCATCTACGCCGCGCGCGCGTATGGGCTCCAGCAGCATCTCAGAGCGAATGTCTCCCGGATCGGCCTCCCGCGCGCCCATGATGTCGGTGATCAACAGCCGGTCGGCCAGGTCAAAGGTCTCCACAAATTGATCAAACAGGGTCTTGGTGCGGGAGTAGGTGTGGGGCTGCCAAACGCTCCACAGCCTGTCGTGGGGCTGCAGCGAGGCGATCTTCAGCGCGTTCTTGATCTCTGCGGGATTGTGGCCGTAATCGGTATAGCACTTCACGCCGTCGGTGACGCTGGTCAGCTCAAAGCGCCGGTGGGCGCCCACAAAGCTGCCCAGGGCCTCGGCCACCTTCGCCATGTCCAGCCCGCGAATGTAGGCCGTGCAGATCACGGCCAGCGCGTCCAGCATGTTGGCCTCGCTGGATACGTTTAAGTGGAAATCGCCCAGCGCTTCGCCGTTCAGGACGGCGGCGAAGGACGCCCGGCCCAGCTCGTCGTAGGCCAGATTGGCGGGCCGCAGCATGCAGTCCTCGCCCAGACCGTAGGTCATGTGGTTGCAATCGGCGTTCAGGCAGACCCTCCTGGCGCGCTCATCGTCGCCCCAGGCGATCACCCAGCCGTCCTTCGGCACCAGCGCGGCATACTTCGCGAAGGCCGCCTCGATGTCGTCGATGTCCTTATAAAAGTCCAGATGATCCTCGTCGATGTTCAATATGATGGCCACGGAGGGCTTGAAACGCAGGAAGCTGGCGTTGTATTCGCAGGCCTCGCAGATAAAATCGTGCCTGCCGCCCAGATGGGTGGAGCCGCCGATGAAGTCCAGCTCGCCGCCGATGTGGATCGTCGGGTCGACGCCGGCCTGCATGAAGGCTTGCGCCAGCATGGAGGTGGTCGTGGTCTTGCCGTGGGTGCCGCTGACGCCCACCGCGAAGGGATAGCCCTCCATCAGCTGACCGATCAGCTCGCAGCGCTCGATTTGCGGGATGCCCAGCCGGGCTGCCTCCGCGCGCTCCGGGTTTTCCTGGGAAATGGCGGCGGAGTAGACGATCACGTCCGCGCCGCGCACATTTTCAGCGCTGTGGCCAATATGTACGCGGATGTCCCGCGCCTCAAGGTGTTCCGTCTTGTGGGACTGGGTGCGGTCGGAGCCGGTGACGCTGTAGCCCAGCTCCTGCAGATAGCCCGCCAGCCCCGACATGGAGCTCCCGCCGATGCCGATGAAGTGGGCGCGCCCGCCCTTGAAGTCAAATATATTCGCGGCCATGTTGTGCCCTCCAAATTCATAACGGGAAAAGGTTCGCGGCCTTTACCAAATAACATTATAAATCAAATTTTCCTTTCCTGCAAGCGCTGCCGGCGCATCATGGGGAAATGAAGGTTAAATATTGCCGAGCTTTGCCCGATTTTGCACAAATCCGGTGAAAAGCTAACAATTCCGAATTATAATGGAATAAATCAAAAAAATAATTCGGAATTGAGGCCGTACGCATGGATAAGATCAAGCGCAACGAGCGCCTGGGCGCGTTGACCAAGATACTGACGGACACCCCCAATCGCATACACACGCTCAGCGAATTCTGCGAGCTGTTTGGCTCGGCAAAATCCACCATCAGCGAGGATATCGACCTGATCAGCGCCTCCTTTGAGCGCTTTGACCTGGGGCGCGTCGAGACCGTGGCCGGCGCCGCGGGCGGCGTGCGCTATCGCGCCATACCGAGCCCGAAGAAGATTCGCCGCGTGCTGAACGATGTGTCCGAGCGGCTATCCGAGCCGGGGCGCATGCTGCCGGGCGGCTTCCTCTACACCTCGGATATCACCGCCGAGGGCGACATCGCCCAGCAGATGGGGGAGATCCTCGCCTCCCAGTACTATGATCGCCAGCCCCATTTCGTGCTGACGATGGAGACAAAGGGCATTCCCATCGCGCTCATGACGGCGCGGATGCTGGACGTGCCGCTGGTAATCGCCCGCAGAGACAGCCGCGCCTATGAGGGCAGCGCCGTAAAGATCAACTACATCGCCGGCGGCGGCAGCGAGCGCATCGAGACCATGGCGCTCGCGCGCAGGGCCGTGCAGCCGGGCCAGCGGGCGCTGATCATCGACGACTTTATGAAGGGCGGCGGCACGTTGCAGGGCATGGTCGATCTGATGAAGGAATTCTTGGCGGAGGTGGTGGGCGTAGGCGTGATGATCGCCACCGCCGCGCCCCAGGCCAAGCTGGTGAGCGGCGCGAAGTCGCTGTTGATCCTGGAGGGCTTTGACAGCGCTACCGGAAGGGCGATCGTGCACCCGTCCCCGGAGTACACAGAAATGTGACAAATCTGTTATTGCAATCGCGGGACAAATCATATATAATAGTGCAGGACTTAAATTGTGGGAGGGTATTTACATGAGCAAAGTCGTTGTAGTCGATCATCCCCTGGTTCAGCATAAGCTCACGCTGATGCGTGACAAGGACTGCGGCAACAAGGATTTCCGCCAGCTGCTGGAGGAGATCTCCATGCTGATGGCCTATGAGGTCACCCGCAATCTGCCGCTGGAGGAGGTTGAGATCGAGACCCCCGTGGCAAAGTGCAAGTCCAAGATCATCTCCGGCAAGAAGCTGGGCATCGTGCCGATCCTGCGCGCCGGTCTGGGTATGGTGGACGGCGTGATGAACCTGGTGCCCACGGCGAAGGTCGGTCACATCGGCCTGTACCGCGACCCGGAGACCCACATGCCTGTGGAATACTACTGCAAGCTGCCCTACGACGTGGCGGAGCGCGACCTGATCGTGGTGGATCCGATGCTGGCCACCGGCGGCTCCTCCAACGCCGCCATCGACTTCATCAAGAAGCGCGGCTGCAAGTCCATCACGCTGATGTGCCTGGTGGGCTGCCCGGAGGGCGTGGCCGCCGTGCAGGAGGCCCACCCGGACGTGGATATCTACATTGCGGCCATCGACGATCATCTGAACGAGCACAAGTATATCGTGCCCGGCCTCGGCGACGCCGGCGACCGGTTGTTCGGGACGAAGTAAGCAAATTGGCGCGGCTGTGCTTGCGATATCGGCACGGCGACGCGGTTTTATGCGATTTGCAGGGGCGGCGATGCGTCGCCCGCCGGGTAGTACGAAGGGATATGTACTCAGGCGGGCGCCGCGTCGACGCCCCTGCGGATGTTAAACAAGCTGTTTTCCAAATGGAGGAAATCATGACGGATTATACCAACCCTTCCGCCGAGCTGCGCGCCCGCGTGGCCCTGGAAAAGCATCGCTTTCGCAATACCCACAGCCTGGGACAGAACTTTCTGCTCGCGGAGAGTTTGATCGCCCTGCTGCTGGACGACGCCGGGATTGCTCCGGAGGATAATGTGCTGGAGATCGGCCCCGGCGCGGGCGTGATGACGCGCCTTCTGGCCCAGCGGGCAAAGCACGTGCTAGCGGTGGAGGTGGACCGCGGCCTGGAGCCTGTGCTGGAAGACGTGCTGGAGGGCATGGAAAACGCGCAGGTGGTGTTCCAAGACATCATGAAGTCCGATCTGCGGGCGCTTATCGACGAGCATTTTGGCGGCGAGTCCTATCGCGTGGTGGCGAACCTGCCGTATTACATCACGGCGGACATACTGCTGAAGCTGGCGGCCTCCGACTGTCCGCCTCAGAGCATCGCCATCATGGTGCAGAAGGAGGCGGCGGAACGCGTGATGTCCGTCCCCGGCACGAAGCAGTGGTGCGCGCTGGCGGCGGAGCTGCAATTCTACGGCGCGGCACAGGTGCTGACGGAGGTGGCCCCGGAGGCCTTTGATCCGCCGCCCCATGTGATGAGCTGCTTCATCCGGATCGACAAGTACGCCGAGGCGCCGGTGAATCCCCTGGACGAGAAGGTGTTTCGCAAGCTGATTCGCGCGGCCTTCGCCATGCGCCGCAAGACGCTGGCCAACAATTTGAAGGCGACCTTTGGATTCAGCCAGGAGGTGGCTAAGGCGATATTGAGCGCGGCGGGCGCGGATGAGAAGGTACGCGGCGAGGCGCTGACGTTGGAGGAGCTGTGCCGCGTCTCAGACGCGATAACGAAAATGGCCTGAAAAGCGCGTTGCGCGAAAGGGCGCAAGGTTACTTTGAGGCCTTTGGGATAAACTGTCGCATCGCCTTCGATATCGCGAGCGCCGCTCAGAATAATCGTTGCTTTTTACTGCAAACTATGTTATGATAAGATTAATGAGGAGGGGTGCGCCTTGGAACCACGCGAGGGCCTGCGTTCGGAACAGTTTTTAAAGCTCTATCGCATGCTCGAAGGTCTGCTGGAAAAGCGATACGACGGCAAGCGCCTGTCCTCTGGCAGCGTCGTGATGGAGTATTTGCGCGACGACGACAGCGCGCCCTGCCGCACAGAACTGGACATGTGCCGTGAGATACGCAATTTGCTCTCGCACAACGCGGATGAGGCGGGGGAGCCGGTGGTGGAGCCCTCGGCCGCCGTGGTGCGGACATTGCGGGAGATCGTCGATTATGTGCAGCGGCCGCGCCTGGCGCTGGAATATGGCACCCCTGGGGAAAAGATACTGTTTGCCCATCCCAACGACGCTGCTCTTGGCGTAATGCGCCATATGATGCGCATGGGCTATTCCCACGTGCCCGTGCGAGACAGGACTGGCTTGGTGGGCGTATTCAGCGCGGCAAGTCTGATGCGCTATGTGGGCGACAGGGGCTTCGAAGGACTGCGCGATTCGCTGAAAATCGGCGAGCTGAAGAACGCGCTGGACTTTGACGACGCGCGCAGTGAAAAATACGCGTTTTTTGACAGAAGCGTCACGCTGACCACAGTTCGCGAGGCCTTTGATAAGCGCCGCGAGCGCAACAGCCGCTTGGCAGTGGCCTTCATTACCGAAGACGGCACCCAAAATAGCGGCGTGCTGGCAATGCTCACGAGCTGGGATGTGCTCAAGGACGCTCAATGACGACCCAACCGGGAGGTCCCTATGGAACAGAGAAAGCCTGAGATCAAGCGGGTGCGGGTGGAGCTTCGGCCCGCGAATGTGAATATCAACTATGCCCTTGAGGAGCTGCGCCGGGAATACGCGCAGGTGCAGGGGGTGTATGAGGCTGCCATCCGCGAAATTGACGCGCGTCTCAAGACGCTGGACGGCGAGTTCTCCTTCAAGCACATGCACAATCCGATCCATCACATCGAGAGCCGGGTGAAGTCGCTGAACAGCATCGTGATGAAGCTGCACAGCATGGGCTATCCCATATCGATCTCCTGCGCGAAAAAGACGCTGCACGACATCGCGGGCGTGCGCGTGGTGTGCCGCTATGTGGACGATATCTACAAGATCGCCGGTCTGCTGCTGGCGCAGGACGATATATCGCTGATATTCAAGCGGGACTACATCGAAAACCCCAAGCCGAACGGCTATCGCAGCCTGCATATCGTGGTGGACGTGCCGGTGTACATGTCCCAGGGCAAGCTGTTCATTCCGGTGGAGATTCAGATTCGCACCGTCGCGATGGACTTTTGGGCCACGCTGGAGCACGGCATCCGTTACAAGTCCACCGACGCTGTGCCTCAGTCCATCGTGGAGGAGCTGCGTGCATGCGCCGACGTAATCACCGAGACCGATTACAAAATGCAGGAAATCTTCAAGGCGCTGCAGCAGGTGGGTGACAAGGCGCAGGAGACGCCGGAGAGCATCATGGGCGCCGAGAACAAATGAAGGGAAACCGTATTATCAAATTGATATGCACAAACGCAGGGGGCGCAAAGCGCCCCCTGCGTTTGTGCTTGCCTCAGTCGGCGATCACCGTCGGCGTGCCGCCCACGTATTCGTCGTTCCATACGACGTGGCTGCTGGTCGCATAGGCGCTCTCGACCTGCGACCATGTGGCGTAGCGATAGCCGTTGAAGCTGACGCCGTCTTCGCTGGACAGGGCCAGCACCTCCACCGAGCCGTTGTCCGGCACCTGCATCGGCACGGCCACCACCCAAACGCCGCCGGCCCAGAAGCCCACGGCGTAGCTGGACTGGATGTTGCCGAGGTTGGAATAGTTGCCCGCGAAACTCTCCCACTCGGCGGCGCTGGGCGCCACGTCGGAGAAGGGCAGCAGCGTCACCAGCCGCTCGTATTCACCGGAGGCGAGGTAGCTTACCGCCTGCTTTGCGCTCGAAAACAAGCTGTCCGAGAGCTGCGGCGCGTCCGCCAGCGCGACGGCGCCGAGCATCAGCAGCGCGAGCGTCAGACAAATCAGTTTTTTCATTCACACCACCTCCGGGCGGGATTCATTCGCATATTAGATGCCTGCTGGGCCTGGAAGGTTCCATGGCTGGAGTGTGTTTCGAAGGTCGAGGATGTGTAAGCTCGATATTTTAGAACCCCTTCCAACGACTATTATATCACCGCGCGGGCTTCGCCGCAAGCCCGATTTCGAAAATCAGCGCGTCCAGCGCGTCCCTGTCGCGCAGCCTGCCGCTCTTGACGGCGTAATCGGAATCCACACAATTCTTGTACAATGCCGTCAGACGGTCGGCGGAGAGCCGCGCGCACTGCCGCGCCGTCTGCTTTGCCGCGTAGGGATGCAGCTTCAGCTGCGTCTGCACCGTCTGCACCGGCGTGCCCGCGTCCAAGGCGCATTTCATGTGGGTCAGCTGGCGAATCTGCCGCGTCAGCATCGCCAGAATGCCCATCGTGGTCTGGCCGCCCTGCAGCAGACTGTTCACAGTCTGCTGGCCCTTCTTCATATCGCCCGCCAGCAGGCTGTTCAGCAGCTCAAACACGTTGTATTCCAGGGACGCCGGCACGATGGCCCGCACGTCCGCCTCGGTGATTTCGTCCCGCTCATCGCCCAGGTAGGCCGCCAGCTTGTCCAGCTCGCCGGCGATGCGCGTCAGCTCACGGCCAGCCATATAGGTGAGGGTGTTCAGCGCCGCGGGAGATATGCGCTTGCCCACTGGCTTCAGGCGGCGCGCGCACCATCGGTTCAGCTCTGAATCCGTCAAATACTCAAAATTGACGACCTCGGCTCGCTTTTTGAGCAGCGCGCTCAGCTTCTTGCGCCCGTCCATCTCGCCGCGCATGTAGAACACCAGCGCGCAGCTCTGCGGCGGATTCTCCAGCCAACTTTGCATCCAGGCGGCCTCGGCTTCCTCGTTCTTCGCCTTGCCGGGCATCAGCGGCGCCCAGTCGCGCACAGTCACGATGCGCCTGTCGCACATCATGGGCATGGTCTCGCAGGCGTCGGTGATCTGCTGCGCGGTGACGCCCTCAAGCGTCGCGTCGTTCAGGGTTTCCAATCCCGGCGGCAGCAGCTGCTTGCGCAGCGCCTCCAGCGCCTCGCGCTTGATGAAGGCCTCCGGGCCTGTGAACAGGTAAACCGGGGCGATTTGCCCGGCCTTCAGCGCCTGATAAAATTCATTCCAAGTCATTGGGAGCCTCCAGATAGGTTTCGATGTGCCAGATGCCGTTTCTGAACGTCAGCGTGATCGCGCCGAGCTCGCGGGTCGTCAATATCTCCGCGCCCGCGTCCGCCAGCTTTTCAAGCGTCCCGTCGGCCGGATGCCCGAAGCTGTTTTCGCCCACGGAGACGACGGCAATGTCGGGCGTGCTGGCGGCGAGAAAGCGCTCGCTGGTGGCCTTGGCCGAGCCGTGGTGCGCCACCTTCAGTATGTCCGCGTCGGGGATGATTTCAGGCTCGCCCCTTTCGCTCAGGTCGCCGGTGAAGAGCAGCTTTTGATCCTGACAGACCAGCAGCGCCAGCATCGACATGTCGTTCACATCCCTTGGCGGGTTGGCCGCGTCCGGCGAAAATACTTCAATCGACGCGCCGCCAGGCAGAGACAGCGTTTCGCCCGCGGAGAGCTCGACGATGGGCACGCCCATCTCCAGCGCCAGGTCCATCGCCTCGGTGACGGCGGGGGAGATGCCCTCCGGCTCAAACCAGCCCGCGGGCACATAGATCGCGTCGGGCTTGAAGTTCGTCAGCACGTCCGTCAAGCCGCCCGCGTGGTCCTGATGGGGATGGGATAGAAACACGCCGTCCAGATGCAGACAGGTGGCGTTCAGGTAGTCCGCCGCGGGCGTGTAGGTGTCGCCGGCGTCGAACATATAGGTGTGTCCCCGCGTGCGCACGATGGCGCAATCCGCCTGACCGGCGTCCAGGAATACTGCGCTCAGCGGCCACGCGCGGGCAATGGCACATAGCGCGGACAGCCCCGCCACGATCAATACCGCGAAGGGCATCCACTTGCGCCTTTCGATGTTGATTCGGCTGAGTTCGGAGGCCGCCAACACGACGATCCAGTGCAGCAGCGTCAACGGCAGCGGATAGCGCCCGAAGCGCGCGCCGGAGGCAGGCAGCTTCGCGCTTGTACGTGTGACGGCGATCAGCAGCGCAAACAATGCGTCCGGGACCTTCGCCAGCGGTGCCGCCAGCGGCATGCAGAGGGTCGAGAGGATCAGCGCCACGAGCGCGGCCACATAGCCCAGCATGCAAAGCGGCACGCAGACCAGATTGAAGGGCAGCGATATGACGGGCTGTACGCCGAAGAAGGCCACTACTGCCGGAAGGGTCGCCAGCTGTGCGGCCAGCGAGGCGCACAGCAGCGAGGAAAAATAGTAGAGCAGCGCCGCTCCCGCCCGCTTTAACCAGCCGCCGCGATAGCGCAGCCGGTTGAGCCTGGATATGCCGGTGAGCTTCATCAACGGCGGCATCAGCAGCAGTATGCCCGCGGAAGCCGAGAAGGACAGTACAAAGCCCGCGTCGCCGATGGCCAGCGGCCTGACCAGCAGATACCCGATGAGCGCGACGGCAAGCCTTGTGATGGAATCACTGGGGTGGCCCGCCACCGGCGCGAGGCACATGAGCGCGAACATGATGAGCGCCCGCACAAACGGCGCGTTGAAGCCGATCAATGCGCCATAGGGAATCAGCAGCAGCGCGGCGATCAGATTTGCCCGCCTGCGCGGCATGACGAGTCCCAGCGCCATGGACAATAGCGCCGCCAGCACCGTCACGTGCAGGCCGGAGATGCTGATCAGGTGGGCGGTGCCCGTGCGGTTCAAGGATTCGCGAAACGCCTCGTCCAGCAGGCTTCGGTCGCCCAGTACCAGCGCTCGAACGAGCGCCGCGTTCTCCGGGAACAGAGCGTCGATTCTGCGGGAAACGGCCCTCCGGGCGTCTATAAACAGGGAATTGATGTCCAGACGGGCATCCAGTAGCGAGACATCCTCAAGCCTTGCGGTGGCATAGGCCGAGAGACCCTGCCGGTGCAGATAGTCGCCAAAATCAAATTCATAGGGGTTTGTAACCGGCTCCGCCTTCCATAGGTGGCCCGTCAGCCGCAACCGCTGTCCATAGGCGACGGCGTCTGAATCCACTGGCGCTTCATCCCGCAGATACAGGCGGACGCGCAGGTTAGACGGCTCGCCGTCGATGGATTCCAGCTGAAATTTCGAGATCAACCGACCGGTATCGGGGTTTTGAAACGGCTCGGAGATCACCCAACCGATCATCTCCACCGAATACTGCGTTTCCACGGGCAAAATGGCGTCCAGGGCGACGGTCATGCGGCACACGCCCGCCGCGATGCCTGCCAGCAGCAGGCACATCGTGGACAGCCCGCGCTTTTTCCGCAGCGCAATGCCCAACGCCGCAAGCGCCGCGAACGCAATAAGGCCGACGGCGAGGGGCAGGGGATGGCTTCGCGCGGCGATCAGCCCCAGCAGAAACGCCGCGGCGAACGCGGCCAATGGCCGCGCTCGAACTTGCCGAAACAGGAAGGCGTCGGTGCGTGTCATCGCGCGTCAGATGTAGTAAACCTCGCCCAGCTCCGCGAGCTCGGCGTTGGGATAGGCCTCGCGCGCCTCCTCCAACAGCGCCTGAGGCGCGTATTTGGGGTTGAGGTGCGTCAGCAGCAGCCGCTTTGCGTGAGCGCTCTTCGCCAGCTCGCCGCACAGTCTGGCGGAATAGTGGGGGGCGGTAAAGCTATGATCGGCGGCGGAGAGGCCGCAATCCGCCAGCAGCAGGCTCGCGCCCTCGCAAAACAGCTCTACCAGCGCGTCCTGGTTGGAATCGCCGGTGAACACGAAGCGCTCGCCATCGCATTCCACCGCGATGGCGTTAGTCGGCACAGGGTGGCGCGCAGGCGTGAAGGCAACGCGCATTTCGCCGATGGTCAGGTCCTCGGCGGGCCACAGGTCGAAGCAGGGCGCTTCCAGCAGCGCGCGCACGGCCTCCGGCGCTTCCGGCGCGTAGACGGGCAGCGGCTTTGGACGGGGGTTGAATTGCAGCGCGTACTGCATCGGCAGCATGTCGGACATGTGGTCGTAGTGCAGGTGACTCAGCAGCACCGCGTCCAGCGTGTCCAGCGCCCCCTCCGCCAGCAGCCGGTTCAGCACGCCGGTGCCGCAGTCGATCAGCAAGCGGGTATTGCCGCTGTCGCTTGAGAGCAGATAGCCGGAGCAGGCGCCGCCCGGCGCGGGGTAGGGGCCGTTGTTGCCCAAAATCTTAAGCATCATAGCGTCAGACACCTCTCTCGTGGAAAGCTGTTACCATTATACCAAAAAAAGGTGCGACGCACAACTGAAATAAATGTCATCGCCGTCATGCACGGGCGCGAATTTTCATAGAATTTGCCAGGTTGAGCGAAGGAGTGATGGCATGAATTATTTTGGCGTATATCATTCGGATTATTCCCGCACGGGCAGCGGCGTCTGCGACGCGCCCTGCATCACCAAGGGGCGCATGACGCTGTGCGCGCGAGGCATCGCCTCGCAGGGCGGGGTGATTGCCATGGCGCGCGGACGGCTGCGCAATCGCGAGGCGTTGATTGGCGCGCTGGGCTGTGATGCCGCCGCGCCGTCGGCGCAGCTGGTGCTGGCGGCCTACCGGCGCTGGGGCGCGGATTATCCGGAACACATTGAGGGCCCGGTCGTCACCTGCGTGATGGATTCCGATGCCGACGCGCTGGTGCTTTCACGGGATCGCATGGGCGAACAGCCGGTGTTTTACACGATGAACGCCCGCAGCGCCGCGTTTTCAGATCATCCGGATTCGCTGCTCAAATCCGCGCGCGCTGAGCCTGTCGCGGACGCCGATTGCCTGAGGGAGCTGTTCGGGCTTGGCCCCGCCCGCACGCCGGGACGCACCTTTTACCGGGATATGAGCATGCTGGAGCCGGGCTGCGCGCTGATCATTCGCGAAAACCACGCCCGCGTTTCGCGCTACTTTCAAATCGCGGACGCGCCTCACGAGGAGGACGCCGAGCGAACCGTCGCCCATACGCGCGAGCTGTTGGAGGCCGCCGTGGCCGATGTGGCGCCCTTAAAGCCCGCGGTGATGCTCTCTGGCGGTCTGGATTCCACCGCGCTCACGGCGCTGCTGAGCGCGCACTGCGGCGATGTGCGCAGCTTCTCCGTGGACTATCTTGACAACGACAAGGATTTTCGCCCCAACGCCTTTCGCCCGGAGCTGGACGCGCCCTATGTGCGTATGGCGGTGGGCGCGCTGCACACCCAGCATCGCGCGGTGACGCTGGACGCCCAGGGGCTGTTGCGCGCGATGGGGCGCGCGATGTCGCTGCGAGGCTTCCCCGGCATGGCGGATATCGACGCCTCGCTCCTGCTGCTGGCCCAGGAAATCGCTCGATTTGACAGGCATGTGGTCTCCGGCGAATGCGGCGACGAGGTGTTCGGCGGCTATCCCTGGTTTTCGAGCGCCGCGCCGCTGGAGGGCTTTCCATGGTCCGGGTCTCTGGCGCTGCGGGAAGAGCTGCTGCGGCCTGAAATCCGTTCGCAGCTGCGGCTTTCAGAATACGCGCGGGACACCTTCGAGGCTCGAAAGGCGCAGGCAGATCCGGGCGGGGAATACGCGCCTGAGGAGCGGCGGCTTCGAACCATGCAGCGGCTGTGCTTTGAATACTTTATGCCCAACCTTCAGGAGCGAGCCGTGCGCATGTGCGAGGGCGCGGGGATCGACGTGCTCACGCCGCTGTGCGACGATCGGTTGGTGCAATACGCGTACAACGTGCCCTGGAATCTGAAATTTATGGTCGGACAAGAGAAGGGACTCTTCCGCGCCGCTGTGCGGGATCTGTTGCCGGAAAAGCTGCTGAGGCGCAAAAAAAGCCCCTATCCGAAGACCTGCAGCCCGCAGTTCGCGCAGCTAATGCGGCAACTGACACAGCATCTGATCTCAGACAGGGAAGCGCCAATATTTGATTATTTGGATCGGGATAAGCTGAGGGCCATCGCGCAATCCGACCTCAACCCGGCGGATACGCCTTGGTTTGGTCAATTGATGGCGGGCCCGCAGCTGCTGGGCTACCTCTGGCAGGTCAACCGATGGATGGTTGAACGTAACGTCACGGTTCGGCTGTGACCGCCGACGCTTCCGCCGCGTCGGTCGCCGAGGGGGCGGCGATGATGCCTGGATTGGGCAGCAGCGCGCTCCGGAGATATACGCTGCCGGCCAGCGTGTCGGCAGCGCGGCCCTCGATATAGAACCGGGCGGCGCGGATGCCCTCCAGCCCGCAAAGCGTATTGACCATGGCGTACACCAGATCGCGCTCGGCGCGGGGGCTGAGGCTCTGGCAGCTTCGGTAAAAGTTCCCGGAGAGGTTCACTCTGGCAACGCCGCCGACCACCTGCACGCCCAGCAGATCCTCCGGATGAACAGCGTCGGAAACGGGCAACCGAAACGCCCTGTTTTCGACGCCCGCGAAGCTGAAAAGCTCGGTGAGCAGACTTCGAGGCGACAGGGCGCTGCGCATCGAAACGGCGCGCTCCACGCCCGTGAGCTGATCGCCGCCATCGATCAGATACAGCGTCGCGACGCTGCCGACCCGTCCCGCGAAATCGCGCCTGCGCATCAATCCATCGGGGAATTGCAATATGGCGTCGCCCAGGGCGCACATGGTTATGGGCTCGCCATTGACCATGATGCGTACGGCGTCCAGCTCCGGCAGGAATGAACACATGGTCATCGTGATGGAGCCGGCGAGCTCCCAGACCTCAAGCCCGGAAAAGGCCAGATAGTTGGCCAAGGTGGAAGAAAAGTTCAAGGAAAGCACGCGCTCGCCGGTGGGCAGCGTCTCGATTATCGGGTTGGATTCCATGAGCTCCGCGCCCTCCGGAATGGAGGCAATGGCGCAGGCTTCGTCCTTCGGGCCCGCCTTCAGCGCTTCGATCAGCGCCGTTGCGAACGCGCCGGTGGAAACGGACAGGCTCCTGAGCTCCGGCACCAGCCACTCGCCGTCTGCGGTGGGGAAGTAGAGCAGGGCGCTGCGCTCGATGGGCGCGGCGTCCGTCTGATTCAGCCGGTCGCGTTCCGCCTGCAGCTGGGCGTAAGAGGCGGTGACGCTTGGGATCAGCGCCGTCTGTATGCCCACGGGCAGCTGACAGCAGCCCTCGCTGAGACCGCCGATCAGCACGTTGACGCCCTTTACGCCATCGATGCCAAGCAGCGTGTTGCCGAGCGCCGCCTCCAGGGCCAGCAGCTCCTGGGGGCTGGTGACGTTGCGGGCGTCTATGGAGAGATTGACCGTAACGGTGCCGCAGGCGTATTCGCATGACAGCAGCCGTACATCGCTGACGGCGCGGGTGCCCCCGGCGCTGCCGGAGGCCAACAGCGCCGCGGCGGCGGCCTCCGGCAGGCTTTCGCCAAGCTCGGCGCGAACGCTCTGGTTGACGGTGGTAAAGCTTGAAAAATCAGGGGCGGCATGGTACAATGCAATCTCGCTCAGGCTGCCCGCGATCACTTCGCCCAGAATCATGTTCTCCGGCTCCTCGGCGGGCTCCGGCAGGCTGATTTCATTGGCGGCTTCCGTCTCCTGATCCCGAAGCATGCAGCTGCTCAGCGCGACGCAGAGCGCCAAAAGCAGCGCGAAAATCGACAGATACTTGCGCATAAAATCAACCTCCCTTCCGTATTTGAGGATTTTCTTCATTATGCCATAGCGCGAACGCGCCCGTTATCCATTCTTCTTTTCCGCCAGCGGCAGCTCTATGATGAATGTGGAGCCCTTGCCGGGGGCGCTCTTGGCGTCGATCGTACCGCCATGGAGCAGCACGAACTGCTTCACGATGCTCAGGCCCAGGCCGGTGCCGCCGGTTTCGCGGGAGCGCGCCTTGTCCACCCGATAGAAGCGATCGAAGATATGGGGCAGGTCCTCCTGGGGAATGCCCACGCCGGTATCCGTCACGCGGATGACGGCCTTCTTGCCGGAACGCGTCAGCGCGCAGTGCACCTCGCCGCCCCGCGGCGTATACTTGATGGCGTTGTCGATGATGTTGTACACCACCTGCTGAAGCTTCAGCGCGTCGCCGCTGACCTCCAATGGCTCCTTGACGGCGGCGCATTCCAGCTCGATGCCGTTTTCCCGCGCCAGAGGCAAAAGCCGCCTCGCCTGCTCCTGCAAAAGGGCCCCGATATCCAGCTCCGCCAGGTTCAGCTTCATGCCGTTGTCGATGTTCACCAGCGTCAACAGGTCGGACACAATGCGATTCAGCCGGTCGATCTCCTTGTTCACGTCCGTGAGGAATTCCTTGGTCATGGCGGGATCCAGCGGATCCTGATACATCAGCGTCTCGATCAGGATTTTCATGGTGCTCAGGGGCGTCTTGAGCTCGTGAGAGGCGTTGGAAACGAACTGACTTCTGGAGTTGTCCAGCTGCTCCAACCGCTCGGACATGCTGTTGAAGGCCCTGGCCAGTCCCGCGAATTCGTTATTGCCGCGCACGCGCACCCGTGCGGAGAGCTCGCCCTTGCTCATGCGGGCGATGCCCTCGTTCAATTCGCCGATGGGCCGCGTGATCGTGCGCAGCACCAGCGCGTTGATCACCAGCACCGCCGCGGCGACGATGGCCATCCAGGAGAGGATTCTGATTTGCATATCCCGCAGGCTCTCATAAATCTCCTGCACCTGGCTGATATACACCAATACGCCCACGAGGGCGTCGCCGTTTTTGATGGGGCTGGCGTAGACGCCGGTCATGGCGTCCGCGCCGGAAAAGCCGTTCAGCGCTGCCCGAAACCAGTAGCGGCCGGCGCGGCCGGCGTCGTAAAAGCCGTAATCGCCCGGCGCGCCCTTGAGCACGCTGTCGATTTCCGCGGTGATGAAGCGCTGGCCGTTCATCTCGGAGGCGGTGTCCACCTGCACCACGCAAAGCGCGTCCAGCACCAGCACGCGGCTCTGCTGTGTTCGGGCCGCCTCCAGGGCGGCGTCATACATGCTCTGCGCGTCAAAAGCGACCAAATAACCGCTGAATTCCTCTGAGAGATTTTCTGCGATTCTCTGGTCGTCGCGGGTGCGCTGGGTAAACAGATATTCGCCCACCAGCTGAATCAGCGAAAAACCGATGACGGAAAACGCTATGGCGATGATCAGCAGATAGGCGATGGTAATCTTCCAGCGTATGGAATGTATGAAGGCTTTAATCCTTGTCAGTGAAATAGTAGCCCACTCCCCATTTGGTGAAGATATATTCAGGCTGGCTGGGTACCTTTTCAATCTTTTCACGCAAGCGGCGAATGTGCACGTCTACCGTGCGAAGGTCGCCCAGGTAATCGTACTTCCAGATGGTTTCGAGCAGGTTTTCCCTGGAAAACACCTTTCCGCGGTTTGTGACGAACAGGTGCAGCAGGTCGAACTCCTTGGCCGTCAGGTTTACCTCGCGTCCGGCGACGGTGACAGAGCGGTTGTTCACGTTCAGCTGCATGTCGCGCACGGTGATGACCCGCTGGCCGCTTTCGCGCTGCATCATGGCAGTGCGGCGGAAGATGGTGCGGATGCGGGCCTTGACCTCCAGGATGTTGAAGGGCTTGGTCATATAGTCGTCCGCGCCGTATTCCAGTCCCAGAATCTTGTCCATGTCGTCGCCCTTGGCGGTGAGCATGATGATGGAGACGTTGCTGCGCTCGCGGATGCGCTGGCAGACCTCGATGCCGTCGATCTTGGGCAGCATGACGTCCAGCAGCACCAAATCGTACTGACCGGCGAAGAACTTGTTGACGGCCTCTTCGCCGTCCGCGGCGGAATCCGTCTCATAGCCGTCCTGCTCAAGAGAATATTTCAAACCTTTAACAATTAAGGGCTCGTCGTCTACAATCAGGATCCGCTTGGGCATGGGTTTATCCTCCTCTGAAGCCGTTGTAACAATGCGTTGCGCGAGTATGACATTACAATTTCACGATTTTGTTATTATTATAACCGATTCCTGACATGATTTCAAGTTGTTTTTTTTAAATGTTAGGTTTTTATAGCCGCGCTGTACAAATTTCGCATCTGGTGATAAGATATAAGATACCAATTCAATATCTTGTAGGCCGTCGCCGATTTCTATTTCCGTTCGGCGACCATAGGGAGACCACAGATGACGCTGTACAGGAAAGCCTTCGCGGCATGGATTGCCGCTGTAATATTCATATTCACCATAGCCGCTCTGGCGGAAGCGACGGCGCAGTATGACATGAACGCGCCCCAGAACCTTCTACCGGAGCACCTCTATGCCCAGTCGGCGCTGCTGATCGACGAGGACACGGGGGAGATGCTGTTTGCCAAGAACGCCAGGGTGCGCATGTACCCGGCCAGCACGACCAAGATCATGACGCTGCTGCTGGGCATCGAGAGCGGCATCCCGCTGGATGAGCGAATCACCATTCCCGCAGAGGCCGCCGACATTCCCCAGGGCAGCTCGGTGATCCCCGTGAAGCCGGGCGACGTGATGAGCTACGGCGACCTGCTGTACAGCTTCATGCTCTCCTCCGGCAACGACGGCGCGAACGCCGTGGCGGTGCTGGTGGACGGGAGCATCGAGGCCTTTGTGCAGCGGATGAACGATCGCGCGGCGGCGCTGGGCATGGAGGGCACCCATTACGTCAACGCCCATGGCTATCATGTGGGCGATCACTATACCACCGCTCAGGATTTGGCGATTCTCGCCCGCGCGGCGATGGAGAACGACACCTTCCGCCACATCGTCGCCCAGCCGAGCTGGACAATCACCGTCACCCGCGATGGCGAGACCAGGACCGCCGAGATCGTATCCCGCAACAGTTTGCTCCAAAGCGATCAAAAGTATTACTATCCCGACTGTACCGGCATCAAAACCGGCCACCACAATAAGGCTGGCTGGTGCTTCGTGGGCTCGGCGGAGCGGGACGGCATGCGCGTGATCTGCGTGGTGCTGAACTGCGAGCAGGAGAACGACAAGTGGTACGACGCGGCGAAGCTGTTTGAGTACGGCTTCACCCGCTACTCGGACGTGTCCGTCCGCACGCTGCTGGAGCGGGCGTCGGAGCGCTTCGCGGAGGTGGAAATCGACAACGCCGCCGGGGACGACGGCCATCTGCCGTTGAGCCTCGCCGGCATTGCGGGCGGCGAGCAAACGCTCAAGGTGGTCAGCGACAGCGAGACCGCGCTGGCGCGCGCCGTTGAGCGCTTTGCTGACAATATTGAAGTGCGCTGGACCCGCCCGCTGG
>JAFVBK010000161.1 GCA_017480045.1 Clostridia bacterium | reverse complement strand
GGGGACGGGGATTTTTGGGGGTATGCTTTCAGAACAGGAATCTTCGCGGGTTTCGCACATCGCGCGAAACCCCGCTCGATTGAACTGTTCTGAGAAGCATACCCCCGCGCCGCGGGGATCAGCGAGTCATGCGTACCGCGCTCGGAGAACAGGATTTAAATACCTCTCCGAGTCCGGCAGCTCGAAGCTCGCTGTTCCCCCTCCCGCGCGGCGGAGCTCCCCCCGGAACATTCAGATTGAGCGCGTTAAGCCGCAGCGTGGCTTAACCGTGAAAATCATGTTCCGGGAGCTCCGCCGCAAAAAGGTTTCCCCGAAGCATTGGTTGACGGACGGGGAACCGGTCATGGGATTTTGAACAGTTTTCCTTCGCGCAAAGTAAATGATGTCGCCCTGCTCGCGGCAAAAACAGTTGCATATCCGATGAAAATTGTGTATAATATAGATGGATTATAAGAAGTGAAGGAGGTCTCCCTATGAAGCTGATCATCGCCATCGTACAGGATGAGGACGCTTCCAGGCTGATCAACCATCTGATGACGGAAGGTTATCGCGTGACAAAGCTGGCCACCACGGGCGGATTCCTTCGCGCGGGCAATACCACCCTGCTGGTGGGCGTGGAGGACGACAAGCTGGAGAACGCCATGGGCGTGATCGAGAAGGTGTGCAAGAGCCGCAAGCAGATCGCCACGACGCCCTCGCCGATTTCCGGCACCACGGGCGTGTACGTGCCCTATCCGGTGGAGGTCACCGTGGGCGGCGCGACGATTTTCGTGCTGGACGTGGAGCAGTTCAAGAAGATCTGAGGTTTGTAGTTGAAGATATCCGAATTTGCGGGTTACGGCGACAAAATGGAACAGCTGATGCGTTCGGTTCAAGCCGGGCGCATTGTTCATGCCCTTCTGTTCGTCGGGCCCCATGGCTCTGGCAAGCGCACGATGGCGCGACTGTTCACCCAGGCGATGGTGTGCGCGTCGGAGCGCAGGCCCTGCGGCGTCTGTCCGGCCTGCAAGCGCTTTCTGGCGGGCTCCCACCCGGACGTGCACACTGTGCGGCCGGAGAAGAAGTCCATCGGCGTGGATGAGGTGCGGGCGCTGATCGACGCGCTGGCCCTTCGACCCTACGAGGGCGGGCGGCACATCGCCATCATCGAGCAGGCGGAAAAGCTGACGCCCAGCGCCCAGAACGCGCTCTTAAAGACGCTGGAGAGCCCCTCCGGCGACTGTATGTTCTTCCTGATCACCGACGCCCCCGGCGCGCTGCTTTCGACCATCGTGTCCCGCTGCCAGACGGTGCGCTTTTCCGACCTGAGCGTGGAGGAATGCGCGCGGGTGCTTGAGGGGCGGGGCATTGAGCCCGCCCGCGCGGCACAGCTGGCGGGTATGGCCCAGGGCTCGGTGGGCAGGGCGCTGGAGACTGACGGCGACGGCGACTTTCACGCCCTTCGGGAGCGGGTGATCGCTTCGCTGGAGGCACTGCGGGTTCGCGCCGACGTGGCCGGAGCCGCCGCCGCGCTGGAGGAGGACAAGGGCCGGGAGGGCGAGATGCTGGACGTGATGGAGCTGTGGGCGCGGGACCTGATGGCCGTGCAGAGCGGCGCCGCGCCCTATCAGGCCGCCGAGACGAGCCGGCTTCAACGGTCGAAGCTCGACGGCTCCGCGCTTTTAAAGGGCGTGCTGCTGGCGCGAATGCAGCTGGGCAGCAACGTCAGCTGGCCGAACGCGCTCGAAAATATGTATTTTAATCTCACAGACAGTGGTTTAATCCGGAGGTAATCCATTATGGCAACGGTAATCGGCGTTCGCTTCAAGAAGGCGGGCAAGGTATATTATTTCGACCCCGACGGCATCTGGCCCCATCCGGGGGACAACGTGATCGTCGAGACCGCGCGGGGCGTGGAGTTCGGCGAGGTGGTGACGGGGGCGCGCACGGTCAGCGATCAGCAGATCGTCACGCCGCTGAAAAAGGTGATCCGCGTCGCCACCGAGGAGGATACCCGCCGCGCGGAGAACAACGAAAAGCGGGAGAAGGAGGCTTTCCAAATCTGCCAGGACCGCATCGCCCGGCACAAGCTGGACATGAAGCTGGTCAGCGTGGAATACACCTTCGACAACAACAAGATCATATTCTACTTCACCGCCAACGGGCGCGTGGACTTCCGCGACCTGGTGAAGGACCTGGCCTCCGTGTTCAAGATCCGCATCGAGCTTCGGCAGATCGGCGTGCGCGACGAGGCAAAGATGCTGGGCGGCCTGGGCTCCTGTGGACGGCCGATCTGCTGCGGCGCGTTTTTGGGGGATTTCCAGCCCGTGTCCATCAAGATGGCCAAGGAGCAGAATCTCTCGCTGAACCCCACCAAGATCTCCGGCCAGTGCGGCAGGCTGATGTGCTGCCTGAAGTATGAGCAGGACAACTACGAGGCCGTTTTGAAGCGCGTGCCGCGGGTGGGCAAGGATGTGGTCACGCCGGACGGCGTGGGCGTCATCGCCGAGATCAACTGCATCAAGGAGACCGTGAAGGTGCGCGTGCGCGTGGACGACGACAGCTTCGACGTGCGGGAGTATCCCATCGACGACGTGCGCCGCCCCGGCCCGGAGGACGCCGCCGCTCTCAAGGACATGCCCCGCCCGGAGCGCAAGCCCCGCCGTCCGCGCCCCCAGCCGGAGCCGGAGACGGCTGAGGCGACCGAGGAGAGCCCGGAGGAGCCGAAGAAGCGGCGCTATCCTCACCAGAAGGCCCCCACGAACCTGTCCACCGACCAATTTCTGGAAAAGCTGAAGGAGAGC
>JAFVBK010000160.1 GCA_017480045.1 Clostridia bacterium | reverse complement strand
GATAGAATCGCGACAAATCCATGCCATATGAAACCGCTTCCCTGCCTCTCCTCGTAGGGGCGGCGTTGCGCCGCCCGCCCTTGTCCCCCCTGTGAGCGCGAGCCCCCTTTCCAAAAACAAAAGTACCCTCCGCGCTCCTGAGCCAGGAAGCGCAAAGGGCACTTTATTGGCTTATTTTACCGTCCCATCTTCTTGTACCGCGACTCGATCCACAAATTGGAAACGCCGTTGTACACAAATACGCCGCCGATCACCATCACCGCCGCCTTCATCGCGCCAAAGGCGAAGAAGATCAAAAACGCGCCCAGCAGGATGGTCAGCACCGCCATCACCAGCGAAGAGGTCCAGCTGCCCTGTCCCACGTTGCGCAATTCCAGCGCCTGGGCCAGGTTGATCACACCGTTCAGCAGCACCGCGATGCCGATCAGCTTCGGCAGCAGCGTGATGATGCCCTTGGGCGCGATCAGCACGATCAATCCCGCCACCAGGCAGAGTATGGCTATCGCCAGCGATGTATAGCTCGCGCTGACCTTGTGGCGATCCCGATACCAGGAGAAGGCCGATACCGCCGCGCCAACCAGCAGCGCAATGCCCAAAATGCGGGCCGCCAGGGTCAGCGTCTTGCCCGGCCAGATAAACAGCACCAATCCCAGCGCCACCATCAACGCCGACAGCAGCACATTGTTTCTGCTGAACCGCTCAAACCTGAATTTCAAACTGCTCATACCTCATCTTCCTTTCTATTTTGCCCTTCTCTTGAGAGGGAGGCGGCATTATCGCGAGCAAACACGAAAGAGGTCGTTTCCCATACGCGCCACCTATTTCCTGAACCCCCACCACCGCCGGATCCGCCTGTTCAGCGTCTCCCGCGGCGCGACAGACTTCGCGAACTCGATCGGATGGGCCATGTACCAGCCCTGCACGTCGATGGGCTCGGCGTCCCCCGGCGCAAGCCTCGTGTAGATGCCCTCGCTATCCTGTCGCCAGGCGCGGGTATTGTCCGCCAGCAGCAGCTCCAGGTATTCCGCCAGGAATTTTTTCAGCTCCGGCGAGCGCACCGGGCCGCCCACCTCCACGCGCCTGTCCTGATTCCGCGTCATAAAGTCCGCGGAAGAGAGGTACAGCTTCATCTCCAATCCCGCTCCGAAGGCATAAATCCGACTGTGCTCCAGGAAGCGTCCTACCACCGAAGTCACGGTGATATTTTCCGTCTTGCCCGGCACGCCGGGCAAGATGCAGCATATGCCCCGGATGATCAGATCGATGCGCACCCCGGCGCAGCTGGCCTCACTCAGCTTGTCGATCAATTCCCGGTCGGTGATGGAATTCGCCTTGATCCGAATCCTGCCCTCCGCACCCCGCGCGATCTGCTCGTCGATCATGGCGATGATCCTGTTTTTCATCGCGAACGGCGCCACCAACAGCTTGTCGTACTCCCCGGCGCTGTTGCCGATCAGCATGTTGTCAAAGAAGCTCACGGCGTCCCGCGTAATCGCCGGGTCCGCGGTCATCATGCAGAAGTCGGTGTACAGCGTGCTGGTCTTTTCGTTGTAGTTGCCAGTGCCGATCTGGGCGATATAGCCCAATCCGCCCCGCTCCCGCCGGGTGATCAGGCACAGCTTGGCGTGGCACTTCAAGTTTTCCGGCCCGTAGATGATCCGGCAGCCCGCCTCCTCCAGCTCCATCGACCAATCGATGTTGTTCTGCTCGTCAAAACGGGCGCGCAGCTCCATCAGCACGGTCACCTCTTTGCCGTTTTCCGCCGCGGCGCACAGCGCCTTCGCGATGGCGGAATTTCGGGCCAGCCTGTAAATCGTGATCTTGATGCTCAGCACATCCGGGTCTTTGGCGCTCTGGCGCAGCAAATCCAGGAAGGGCTGCATGCTCTGGTAGGGATAGAACAGCAGCACATCCCGCTGCGCCACCTGCTCCCAGATGGGCTTCTCGGCAATCAGATAGTCAGGATATACCGGCGTATGCGGCGCGTTGAACAGCTGGCCGGGTACCTTTTCGATCTGGTCGATATAATCCAGCTTCAGCGGGCAGGCGCAGGCGAACACCCGCTCACCATCCAGCTTCAAGAACTCGGAGAGCCGCTTTGCCAGCCTGGGCGCCTTTCCCTCCAGCTCCAAACGCACCGGGGCCAGTCGATCCCGCTTCTTGAGCAGCGTGCGCATGTAGTTCAGGAAGTCCGGGTTTTCCTCGTCGTAGTGCTCCTCGCTCAGGCTGATGTCCGCGTTGCGGGTAATCGATATGATCGCCTGCTCAGACACGTCGTAGATTTTGAATATCTTCTTCAAATGCGCGGCGATGACCACCTCGGTTCGGATGTAGCGCGCACCGCCGCCCGGCAGCGCGATCACCCGCGGCAGCGCCGAGGGCACGTCCACGATGCCCAGCACCGACGGCTGCTTGCCGCCGGAGACCTGCTTGCCGCCGCCGGACTGCTTCCCGCCGCTCTTGTCCTTCTCCTTGCCGCCGCCCGCGGGCTTGCCGCTCAGCGTCAGAAGCGCCGCCGCATACAGCGCCTTATTTTTCAGATGGGGAAAGGGATGGCTCCTGTCGATCACCTGCGGCGACAGCAGCGGCCGGATGTTTTCCTTGTAATATTCCTGCACATAGGCCTTCTGACTGGAGGTCAGCGCGTCAAAGCCCGCCTCGGTCACGCCCGCGTTGTCCAGCTCGCCCGTCAAATCCCGATAGATGGCGTCGCGGCGCTCCACCAGCGGGCGCACGGCCTCGCAAATGGCGCTCACCTGCTCCTTTGGCGTCATGCCGGATTTGTTGTCCTTCTCGTCGGGCGCCAGCATATCCATGTCGATTAGGCTGCCCACGCGCACCATGAAGAACTCGTCCAGGTTGCTGGTGAATATGGATACGAACCGCATCCGCTCCATCAGCGGCAGGCCGGGATCCGTCGCCTGCGCCAGCACCCGCTCGTTGAATTTCAGCCAGCTCAGCTCCCGATTCTGGGTATAACTCATGTCCCGCTTCGCAATGGGTGCGTTTTCCACGTGTATTTCCTCCCGCCCGCCAAAGGGCATAGCATCCTACGATATCTATATTATAACAGACTATCTCTCAATTTCCAACCGCTAACCCTCGAAAAAACATGGACACAAATGTGAGATCGCGTCGATTTTCCCCAATCCGGGCTTGTCAACGCGCGAGAAATGCGCTATAATATGTTAAAGTAATGTTTCCCTTTTAACGAAGCATCAATAAGAACAAGAAAGAGGTGTCCCCATGATTCGCATCGGTATGTTGACCTCCGGCGGCGATTGCCAGGCCCTGAACGCGGCCATGCGCGGCGTCGCGAAGACCCTTTTCAACGCCAAGGAGGAAGTGGAGATCTACGGCTTCCTGAACGGCTATCAGGGTTTGATCCACGGCCGCTTCCGCCTGCTGACCTACAATGATTTCTCCGGCATTCTCACCAAGGGCGGCACCTTCCTGGGCTCCAGCCGCACCCCCTTCAAGACCATCCAGGTCATCGAGGAGGACGGCATCGACAAGGTGGCCGCCATGAAGCAAACCTACTATAAGCTCCAGCTGAACTGCCTGGTCATACTGGGCGGCAACGGCACCCACAAGACGGCCAACCTCCTCAGCGAGGAGGGCCTGAACGTGGTCACCCTGCCCAAGACCATCGACAACGATCTCTGGGGCACGGACATGACCTTCGGCTTCCAGTCCGCCGTGGATATCGCCACCGACTGCATCGACATGATTCACACCACCGCCGCCTCCCACGGCCGCATCTTCATCGTGGAGATCATGGGCCACAAGGTGGGCTGGCTGCCGCTGAACGCGGGCATGGCCGGCGGTGCGGACATCATCCTGATTCCCGAAATCCCCTACGACCTGGATAAGGTGGCCGAGAAGATCAGGGAGCGCCATGACCGCGGGGCCTCCTTCACCATCCTGGCCGTCGCCGAGGGCGCCATCTCCAAGAAGGACGCGAAGCTCTCCAAGAAGGAGCTGGAGAAGAAGCGCGCTGAGTCCCCCTATCCCTCCGTGTCCTACGAGATCGCCGCGAAGCTCAACAAGAAAACCGGCTATGACGTGCGCGTCACCGTGCCGGGCCATACCCAGCGCGGCGGTTCTCCCTGCCCCTATGACCGCGTGTTCGCCAGCCGCCTCGGCTCCGAGGCCGGCAAGCTGATTCTCAAGAATGAATTCGGCTTCATGGTGGGCTACCGGAACCGCGAGATCGTCAAGGTACCGCTGAAGGACGTGGCCGGCAAGCTGAAGATGGTCGATCCCGACGCCTCCATCATCAAGGAAGCCAAGATGCTGGGCATCAGCTTTGGCGACTGATCGAAGCCTTATTGCGGGGCTGCCATGCGGCAGCCCCCTTTCTTGTCGCCCGCCTTCCCCTTGCACGACCGCCGTTGCGCCGTCCGTCAAACGCCATAGCCAGCATCCGCCATCCCCGAAGTATCAACACAAGGAGGCCCCCATGAAGCGCACATTCATCATCCTGCTCGCACTCCTTCTGTGCTCTCTCCACACCCTGGCCGAAGCATTCCCCCAGGATTTCATCCTCGGCGTCGATGTCTCCGAGCTGCTCGCCCAGGAGGCCAGCGGCGCCGTCTACCGTAACGCAAGCGGCAGCGAAGCCGACGCCCTCGCCATCCTCGCCGATTCGGGCGTTGGACACATCCGCGTCCGGGTCTGGAACGATCCCTTCGATGCCGACGGCAACGGCTATGGCGGCGGCAATGCCGACATAGAGACCGCCGCCATCCTCAGCGCCAGGGCCGCCGCCCTCGGCATAAAGACCCTGGTGGATTTCCACTATTCCGATTTCTGGGCTGATCCCACCCGCCAGCTGCCGCCCAAAGCTTGGACGGGGATGTCCGCCGATGAGAAGGCCAATGCCCTCTACGCCTACACGGTCGATGCCCTCAACGCCATTCTCGACGCCGGCGGCGACGTGGACATGGTCCAGGTTGGCAACGAAACCAACAACGGCATCGCCGGGGAATCCAGCTCCAAAGCGGTCGGCCAGCTGATCGCCTCCGGCTGCGCCGCGGTGCGGGAGGTCGCCGCCGCGCGCGGCATTGACATCCAAATCAGCGTGCACCTCACCGACCCCCAGAACTGCGCCCGCATCGACGAGTACCTCTCGAACCTTGAGGCCGCGGGCGCGGATTACGACGCCGTGGCCCTCTCCTACTATCCCTACTGGCACGGCGCGCCGTCCATCCTGGAAAGCGCGGTCAACCGCGTCCGCGACGATCACGGCAAGGCCGTGTTTGTGGCCGAGACCGCCTGGCCCTTCACCCTGGAGGACGGCGACGGCTGGCCCAATGTCATCGGCGAGGACCCCGATATGTACCCCGTCACCGCCGAGGGGCAGGCCCAGGCGCTGGTGGACGTATGCCGCGCGGCGGCGGAGACCGGCGCGGAAGGCGTGTTCTACTGGGGCGGCATTTGGACGCCCGTGGGCCCGGATGCCGACGAAAACTGGGACGCATGGGAGCGCTACGGCAGCGGCTGGGCCTCCAGCTTCGCAGCCGGCTACGATCCCGATCATGTGGGCGACGACTACGGCGGCTGCGCCTGGGACAATCAGGCCCTGTTTGACTTCGACGGCAATCCCCTTCCCGTCCTGAACGCCCTGCGACAGCTCGCAGACGGCGACCTGCCCGACACGCCCTCCCTCATCGACGCGAACGCCGCCGAAGCGCCCGCGGAGGACGATGGCGAAAACCTGGTGGTCAATCCCGGCTTTGAGGACGCGGACCGTTCCATGTGGATTGCCGAGTCCGCCACCGGCGACATTCCCTTCGATTATCAGGATTTCGTCAACGACGCCCACACCGGCACCGTCGCCTTCCACTATTGGTCCGAGCGGGACATGGACTTCACCATCACACAGACCCTCTCCGGCCTCGAACCAGGCGTCTATCAGGCCTCGGCCTGGTCCCAGGGCGGCGACATGAAGGACGCCGCGCTCACCCTCTTCATCGAGGCCGACGGCCAGCGCTACGAGGCGCCCTTCATGAATACCAGCTGGGCCAACTGGCAGCATCCCGTCGTCGACGAGGTTCCCGTAAGCGACGGCACGCTCACCATCGGCGTCCATATCGTCTGCGGCGCCAAGGGCTGGGGCACCCTTGACGACTTTGACGTCCGCCGCCTGCCATAGCGCCCCACCCCCATCCCATCCACTCTCCAAAGGAGCGAAATATGTCCATCCCCTCTGCCCTCACTGTCAACGCCGTCCCCTATCAAATCATCCATCTGCTCGGCAAGGGCAAGGGCGGCTATTCCTACCTTGCCGGGCGTGACGGCAGGCAGTATGTCCTCAAGCAGCTCCATCACGAGCCCTGCGATTACTATCAGTTCGGCGACAAGCTGGCGGCGGAGCGCGGCGACTACGATCGCCTGCGCGCCGTCGGCATCCCCATCCCGGAGTTGATCGAAGTGGACGCGCCGAACGAGCGCCTCCTCAAGGCCTACATTCCCGGCCCCACAATATTCGATCTCGTCCGGGATGGACGCATGCGCCCCGAATACCTCGCCCAGGTTCGCGCCCTGTCCGATCAGGCGCGCGCCGCCGGCCTCAACCTCGACTGGTTCCCCACCAATTTCATCCCCCACGCGGGGCGGCTCTGGTATGTGGACTACGAGTGCAATGCCTGGATGGACGAATGGAGTCTCGAACGCTGGGGCCTCAAATACTGGTCCCGCACCCCTGAATTCGAGGCATACCTCTCCAAACGGCCGATCAACGAAAACGACGCGACCGGCATAAGAGGATAACTTCTGATTTGCCTCCCCGCCCCGCGCATGCTATAATATCCCTATCAACCCATTGTTCAGGAGGTCCCCCCATGTACATATCCAAAGCCGACGCCCTCGCCTGGTACTCCTTCTTCGCCGAGCTGCCGGAGGACGAGCCGCTGCTCCCCCGCCAGCAGGAGATCGCCCTGGCGGTTCTCGCGCAGATCGAAGCGGCCGAGGAGGCCCGCGTCGAATCCCTGCGCGCGGAGATCCCCGGCCTCCAATCGCTGAACGGCCGCAGCTTTTATGTGGGCGACGACGCTCGCTTTCCCAAGGGCTGCCGCTCCTGCCTGCTGGGCACGGGCCTGAGCGCCGTGCGCAAAACCAACAAGTGCAACCTCCAGTGCCGCTTCTGCTATGACTACGGCGAGATGGACCTCCAGCCGCCCATCGGCGCGGGCTACTGGGAGATCGGCGGTACCAAGTTTCGCGAGGCGGATCTCGACCTGCTGCTCTCCGCCTGCAACCACCCCACCGGCATCGCCTACGTCTATCTGGAGCCCTTCATCGAAATTGAACAGTACTACGGCGTGATCCGCAAATTCCACGAGGCCGGCGTCTACCAGCACATGTACACCAACGGCACCCTCGCCACCGAGGAAAACCTCCGGGCGCTGGGCGAATCCGGCCTCGATGAGCTTCGCTTCAACCTGGGGGCCAGCGGCTGCGCCGATCGGGTGATCGACGCCATCGCCACCGCCAAAAAGTACATTCCCATGGTCGGCATCGAGACGCCGATGACTCCTGAGCTCTATGAAGCCTTTCTCGAAAGGGAGGAAGCCATCCTCGCCACGAAGCTCGACTTCATGAACTGCGCGGAGCTGCATCTGAATCCGAACAACCTCGGCAACTACTGGGGCGAAAACCTCTACATGTACCGCCAGGGCTATCTCTCTCCCATTTGGAGCCACGAGCTGACGCTGAAGCTGATGCGCCGCGCCGCCGAGGCGCGCTGGCCCATCGCCGTGCACGATTGCTGCAATCGCACCAAGTTTGCCCGCGATTTGAACCTCCGCGCCCACGAGGGCGGCTGGTTCGGCGCCAGCGCCTACGGCATGGAATTCCCCTCCATCCCCTACGCCGCCTTCCTGCCCATCCTCAGCGACGAAGCCTTCCCCTTCCTCCGGGAGGAGCCGTTGCCGGAGGGCTACCGGCCGGGCGATATGGTGTTTTAATTCTCCCCCATTCTGTATAAAGGAGCCTCTCGCCATGGCGCATATTCAAGTCGAATTCTATTCAAATTGCCTCTGCCGTCCGGTGCAGTTCAAAATGCTCGTGCCCAACGATTTCAACGATCACTGGCAACCGGAGCAAAAGCGCAAGGGGCAGCGCATGAAGACGCTGTTTCTGCTGCACGGCTATACCGGCGCGGCCGGCAACTGGGTGCCGGAATACCTGGCGACCCTGTACAACTTCGCCATCGTCATGCCCAATGGCGAGAACGGCTTCTGGGTAGACGGCATCTCCACCGGGCACAAATACGGCAGCTTTGTGGGCGTGGAGCTGGTGGACTACCTCCGAAAGACCTTTCAGCTCGCCATGAGCCCGGACGAGACCTACGTCATGGGCTTCTCCATGGGCGGCTTCGGCGCGCTGCGCGCGGCGCTCGCCTATCCGGAGCGCTTCGGCAAGGTCGCCGCCCTCTCCAGCGCCCTGATCATTCACAGCAAGGCCCACATGAAGCCCGGCGATCCGGATACCCATGCCAATTACGAATATTACAGAGAATGCTTCGGCGACCTGGAGACCGTGGAACAGAGCCGCAACAATCCGGAGGTGCTGGTGGATGAGCTGCTTGCCGCGCACCGGGAACCGCCGCAAATCTTCATGGCCTGCGGAACAGAGGATTTCCTGCTGGAGCAAAACCGGCAGTTCCACGGCTTCCTGGAAGGCCGGGGCGTTCCCCATCGCTACTTTGAGTCCAGGGGCGGCCATAACACCGCGTTTTGGGACGAATATGCCAAAAAGATGGTAGAGCTCATGTTTGAAGAAGCCTAGCCGACGCGCTATATTACCATCTATCTTCCAAAAACAACCACCTGTCGAAAACCCATTTACAAAAAAAGCCCCGCCCGCTATAATTCATTCCGTACTTCGGAGGTGACGCCATGAAAGTGGAAATCCGCGTCGATCCGGCCCTCACCGAGCCTGAGGCGGTCATCTTCGCGCCCCGGGTCACGCCTGAGCTGGAGGCCCTGGCCCGGCAGCTGGAGGATGAAGACGCGCGCCTGACGGTACACACCGAGCGCGGCGCGGCGTTTATCCCGATCGCGGATATTCTGCGCATCTATGCCGAGCGCCAGGCCGTGCGCGCTCAGACGACCGGCGGCGTCTACACCGTCCGCCAGCGCCTCTACGAGCTGGAGGCGCAGCTGGCGTCCCACCGCTTCGTGCGCATCTCCAATTCCGAGATCGTCAACGCACGCATGATCACCGGCATGGATTTCAGCCTGACGGGCACCATCCGGCTGAGCCTGCGGGGCGGCGTCGAGACCTACGCCTCCCGCCGCTATGTCTCCAGGATCCGCAGGCAGTTTGAGGTATAGGTCAATCCGCGGTATGGCGCAGCAGCTGATTAATCAGCAGATCAGGATCGCCCCAGCGCCGCGCGCCGAACGCGGTGAGACGGATGATATCTTCCCCCCAGCATTCCATACGAGGTGTACCCATGCTCAAAAAGATGCTCTCTCGCGCCCTCGTCAGCGCGCCCATCTGCATGCTCATCAACCAGCTGATCGGCATCTGCGTTTCCCTCGCGAACGCCGACGGGCGCTATTCGCCGGTCACGCCGGCCTTCGCCGCCCGCTTTCCAAGCGACACGGTGGCGGTGATCGTGCAGCTGCTGCTGATCGGCCTCGTGGGCGCCACTTTCGCGGCCTGCTCCGTGATCTTCGAAATCGAGCGCTGGAGCTTCCTCAGGCAGGGCCTCATCCACCTGGCCATCACCTCCGCGGTGGCAATTCCGGTCTGCCTCTTCTGCTGGCTGCCGGAGAGCGCCGCCGGCGCATGGGTGCTGGTGGGCAGCTGGCTGTTCACCTACACGGTCACCTGGCTGTCGCAATACCTGCTCTACCGCCATCGCGTCCGCGCGCTGGACGCGAAAATCAAGCAAATCAACGGAAGGGATACAAAATGAACGCCATCGAAACCCAATCTCTCACCCGACGCTTCGGCGACCTCACCGCGGTGGACGCCCTGAACCTCACCATCCCGGAGGGCGAGCTTTTCGCCCTGCTGGGCGTGAACGGCGCGGGCAAGACCACCACCATCCGCATGCTCTGCGGCCTGCTCCCGCCCACCTCCGGCGACGCGCTGCTGCTGGGCCACAGCATCATCTCCGACGCCGCCGCGGCCAAGCAGCTGCTCAACGTCTCGCCTCAGGAGACCGCCGTCGCCGGCAACCTCACCGTGCGGGAAAACCTGGCCTTCATCGCGGGCATCTACGGCATGAGCCCCAAGGCCGCAAATGACGCCGCCGACGCCATGATCGCGCGCATGGGCCTCGAATCCGTCGCCAAGCGCCGCGCGAAGCAGCTCTCCGGCGGCTGGCAGCGGCGGTTGAGCATCGCCATGGGTCTGATCACCAATCCAAGGATACTGTTCCTGGACGAGCCGACCCTGGGTCTGGACGTGCTGGCCCGGCGCGAGCTCTGGCAAGTCATCGAAGCGCTGCACGGCCAAATCACCGTGGTGCTCACCACCCACTACCTGGAGGAGGCCGAGGCCCTCTCCGATCGCATCGGCATCATGGCCGGCGGCAGACTGCAAGCCCTGGGCACCGCTCAGGAGCTGATCGCCCGCACCGGCGAGAAGAGCTTCGAGGACGCCTTCGTGGCCCTCGCTGCTGGAAAGGAGGCGGCCAAGGCATGAAGATGCTCACCTTTGCGCGGCGCAACCTCATGGAAATGCTCCGCGACCCGCTGACGCTGTTCTTTGGCGCAGCGTTTCCACTGGTACTGCTGGGGCTGCTCTCCGCCATCCAGCGCAACATCCCCGTCTCCCTCTTCGCCATCGATTCCCTGGCTCCCGGCGTCGCCGTGTTCGGCCAGTCGTTCCTCACGCTGTTCTCAGCGCTGCTGATCTCGAAGGACCGCACCACCGCCCTCACCCAGCGGCTCATGGCCTCGCCCCTCACTGGCGCGGACTTCATCCTCGGCTACACGCTGCCGCTGCTGCCGCTGGCGCTCATGCAGGCGCTGCTGTGCCTGCTGTGCGCCGCGCTGATGGGACTGAAGCTCACGCACCTGCCCCTGACCCTTGCTGTCCTGCTGCTCTCGGCGATATTCTACATCGCCCTGGGCCTGCTGTTCGGCAGCATCCTCAGCGACAAGCAGGTGGGCGGCATCTGCGGCGCGCTGCTGACCAACCTCTCCGCCTGGCTCAGCGGCATCTGGTTCGACGTCAAGCTGGTGGGCGGCGCGTTCGTCAAGATCGCCAACGTCCTCCCCTTCATCCACGCCGTTGAGGGCGCGCGCGCCGCCGCCGCAGGCGACGTCGCCGCGCTGCCTGCCCACATCGCCGTGGTCTGCGCCTATGCCGCCGTGCTGCTCATTCTGGCTGTGTTCGCCTTCCGCCGCACCATGCGGGGCGGAAAGAACTGACAGCATCCCTTTCAAACAAAGCCGGAGCCGATTAAACCGACGTACATTCGCCGGTTCAATCGGCTCTCTCTATGCCAGAATTATCTCTTTATCGCCACTTAGCCCCCGTCATTCCCCGCCTTCAGCCGAACAACCGCCTCATCCCGTCGCTGCGCCGCGTCAAATCGGTCGTCGTCATAGGCATACACCGCGAACTCCAGGCGCTCCACCCGCTCTCTCAGCGTCCTTCCATCCTCATTCAGGAAGGTCGCCCACAGGCAAGCGTCGCCGCCCGGCGGCAGTTCAAGCGAATCCATCAGAAAATAGCCGTCGCGCGGTACGTCGTTCAGCCGAAAGCGCTTTCTGTCCCAGCCAATGCGTATCGCTTCCGCACCTCGATTGGCAAAGCGAATCAGCGCTTTGGCATAGCTTTCTGACGATTGATCCACATCCAACAGTTCGACGTCCACATCTCCCCAGGTCGCGCTGTCCAGCGGCGAGCTGTACGCGGCGTCTGAAATCAGCATTCCGGCGTCGAGCCGCAGCGGCAGGCCGACCCGCTGGTTCTCCGTCACCGGCCAGGCGCCGTCGTCTCTCCGCTCCACCTCGATGTCAAAGCGCAGTATATCCAGCCTGCGCACGCGCGCGTCCCGAAGCGTGCTCGCCGTGATGCGCAGGCGGCGCGTCTGCTTCTCGCCGCCATCCAGATAGGCCAGACCATCCACGGGCGTATCGGCCACCTGCGTCGCGTCAAACCACAGGTTCCTGAAGAAAACACGAATCCTCTGGTCCGTCCTGTTTTCCAGAGTACAGGTCAAATCCAGCGAGGGATACGCGCCGACAGACGCCTCTGCCGCCTCCAGCGTCACGGCGCACACCTCGCTGTCCAGCAGCGTCTGCCGCGGCAGCTGCAAGCTTACGCGGTTGTCGTTCGGCAGCTCGTAGAGCTCGCTGGCGTACACCTCGCCCTGCAGGTCGGTGATCTCAAACATCGCCCAACGCGGTTCTTCATCATATAGCGGCAAAAATGTCACCGTATCCGGCAGAATATCGTTGATCCAGTCTCCAACCCTGTAAGTGCTGAAATCCCACTGGGAATAGGGCAGCAGCTTTCCGGCGTCGTCCCGGACGGGAACGCACGGTATTGTGGCAAACTCAAACTCGGCGCAATCCTCCAGCCGCAGCGTGGATTTGCCCGCCAAACCATCCTCCCCGATCACGCTCGCGTCCACAAAGGCATAGCCGCCCGCGCCGCTTGGCCGGTAGCGCAGCCACACCACTTCAGCCCTTCTGCCCAAGGTCGACGTCTCGTCGGGCAGATATACCGTCGCCAGAACGTGCAGATCGCCATCCTTCTCCCGGTAATACACCGCGCCGCTCCTGGGCAGCCCGGCTTCATCCATGATAAACAGCGCCTCCCCGGAATAGCTGGCCGTCAGCAGATTGCCCCGCAGCGCCACGTCCTCCGTGTTGTAGACGGGCCGGAACATGCCGGGCTCCGCCTCCTCCAGCACCAGCAGCCGCGCTCCGGCGTATTGCGCCAGCTGCCCGTCGCTCAGCTCCAGGGTCAGCACATTCCGCTCAGCGCCGTCGGAAGAGATGTGATTCGGCTCCCTCCAATCCGCCAGCGCTTCCCCCAGCCATATGGCGCTCGACCGCTGGATAAAGGCACGGTAGCCCTCGGCAAAGTCGATCTCATTGGCGACGCTTGCCCAGGGCGACATGTAGCGCGATTTGTTGTCAAAAGGATAGTATAGACTCAGTCCATTGTGGAAGGGCACGTTGGCGTAATTGCACACCACGGCCTCCGCCAGCGCCGTCCGCAGCGCCCCGCATTCCGCAATGTTCTCCGCCTCGTAAACCTCCATCAGATCCGCCAAATCCACCAAATCATAGGCGTAGGCCACGCCGCTGCCGATGCTCCGCGCCTCGTTTCGGCCCCTGGCAAAGTGCGCGTAGTTGGCCGGTTCCACCGTGAAGCCCTCGTACAGCGCCGACATCTCGGCTGCAACCGCCCCCATCTTCGACAGATCGACGCAGGACAGAGTGATGTCCGACAGGCTCCCCTCATAGTACCCGGCATAGGCGTCCACGGCGCGGCGCCCGGTCTCGGCGCCGGAGGCGTCCCTCGCGGCATCCGCGAGAAAACCATAGCACCATCCCTCCGCAGGCTCCGTCTCCTGAGAAGCGATCATGTACTCGGCATAGGGCGCAACGACACAAGCCGTCTCCGCCGAGGCCATCAGGCAGGCGTCGAATCCGATCCACGCCAGCTTTTCATCGGCGAAGGGGCTGTCCGCCAGGGCGTCGCGCAGCTCGATCAGCGTCAGCCCATCCATGCCCTGCCCCTCAGTGTAGTGCTCGTCAAAGCAGACGCCCATCATCGGCCCTGCTCCGTGATCCCACAGCAGCAGGGCGTAGCGTTCCGCCGGACAATAGTCATGGCCATAGCCCAGCAGCCTCTCCAGCGTCGCCCCGTCGCCCATGCAGGCGGGCGCGCCCGCCTCCGCCAGCTCGATGCCCTGCGGCGTGAGCCGGTATATGTTGGCGGCTTCGGGGTCGATATCCGACTTCCAATCCGTCGAGCCGCCCGCCAGCGCGACGATCTCCACCGACCCGTCCGCCGGCATGGCCGCCATCATCTCCTCTAAATCCTCCGTCGCCGCGCCCGCCCTGGATTCCAAATCGCTGCCGCACATGTACACCATCAGCGTCAGGGTCGCGCGCTGTCCTTCGCAGCTGCCCACGGCGCATATGGCTACGACCGACAGCAGCGCAAGCGCCGCAAGGCAAATCACCAAATGTCGAAAGCTGCGCAAGGAAACGCGCCTCCTCTCAAAGCCGCGAGTGTTTTTATACATTCTATCCCAATTACGCAAGCCTTGTCAACGGATTGGCGATCGTTGACATGACCCAACAAGATTTGTTATAATACGCCCAGAGACAATCACCACAGGAGGTAAATGAGATGCTACGAAAGATCATTGCACTGCTCCTCTGCGCCGCGCTGCTCTGTGCCGTAGCGCTGGCCGAAGCCGACGCGCCCGGCAACGCCATGCCTGCCGAGGACCAGCCCCTGAAGAATCGCGTCGCGGAGCGCGTAGACGAAGCTGCGGCGGACACGCCCATCGAAAACGCGCCATACGTCCCCGATGCACTGGATCGCGTCGTCGTCGGCGCGGACGATCGCGTCACCGTCAGCAATCCCAATTACTATCCCTACAGCGCCATTGCCTACATGATCGTCCATGCCCGCTGCGGCTGCGATTGGTCGGGCAGCGGCTTCATGGTCAGCCCGAAGGGGCTTGTCACCGCCTCCCACTGCCTCGTCTGCACCACGCACCATCAGACGGCGGATCAAATCACCCTCTACTTCGGCTATAGCTCCAACCGCAACTATTTCTACAAGTACGACGGCCCCACCACCTATTGGTATGGCGATGATTTCACCTCCAACGGCTACGACAGCGAGTGGGACTACGGTTACGTGCTGCTCAATGAGCGCGTGGGCGACCGCACCGGCTGGTTTGGCGTCTCCGTCCAGAACGACTACGACATCGCGTCCAAATATCTCACCGTCGCCGGCTATCGTGACGGCGTCCTCAAGTATGACTATGACTTCGTCGATATCGTGAACGCAAACCTCATCCGCTACACCGCCGATACCCAGCCCGGCAACAGTGGCGGCCCCGTGTTCTTCTACGGTGACAACGATATTTTCGCCACGGCCATCAACGTTTCAGAGAGCATTTCCGAACAGCGCAACTACGCCCGCCGGATCAACAGCGCCCTCTTCTACGACATGCAGGCCAACGGCCTGTTCGACTGACCCCGGCTCAGAGCTTTCCCAGCCCCTTCAGCAGGTATTTCACATTGTTTTCCAGCGCGGCCCGCGGGATCTCACCTCGCCGGGTCGCTTTCCATACGCGCCAGACCCATATCGGCCCGCCGGGCGTAATCCAATCGTTTCCCGCCTTCGCCATCTCCACGGCGCTGACGGTACGATAGCTGCCCCAATCGCTCATGATCGCCCCTCTGAAGCCCCATTCCCCGCGCAGCAGCCCCTGCAAGAGCGCCACGTTTTCGCCGGGATACAGCCCGTTCAGCGCGTTGTAGCTGGTCATCACGGCGCTGGGTCTCTGCACGCGAAACGCCACCTCGAACACCCGGAAATACAGCTCCCGCAGCGCCTGCTCCGACACCACGCTGTGGCTGCCCAGGCGGCCCAGCTCCGCGTTGTTGCAAAACAGATGCTTGTAGCAGCAGCCCACGCCGTTCTCCTCCAGCCCGCGCCCCTGCCAGCCCCCCAGCTCGCCGGCCAGCAGCGGATCCTCTGAGAAGTATTCTGGATTTCGCCCGCAGAGCGGGCTTCGATGTAGATTCATCCCCGGCCCCAGCAGCAGATCGATGCCGTGCTCAGGGCATTCCTCGGCGATCACCCGCCCCACAGTGCGGGCAATTTCCCGGTTAAAGGTCGCGGCGATCACGCTGCTGGCGGGAAAACCGGTATTCGGCCTTCTGAGGTTTAAACCCGCGCTGGCGTCCGACACCGCGAAGGCGGGCAAGCCGTATTTCTTCATCCGCGGCGTGCGGCCCGCCGCGCCGTCCTGCCAGGGCAGCAGGCGCATCCCGGCGCACACATTCAGCCGGCACAGCTCAAGCAGCGACATCTGCGCCACAAATCCGTCCAGCAGCCCTGGGCTTTTCACAACCTCCGCCCAGCGCAGGCGACGCGCAGGCCTTTCCAACGCCTGCGGCGCATAAGCCGGTCTCTCCGCGGGCACGGCAATCTGCTCGCCCAGCTTCACCATTCCGGATTTTGTCCCATCCACGCGCGGGTCTTCCCGCGTCAAGCGCTTGAAATCCTCCACTGGCACGCCAAGGCGCGCCACGTGCCGCAGTATGCTCTCTTCCAGCCGCACAGTGCCGCAGGGCGCCCGCGCGGCGAGACTCTCGCCCACGCTCAGCGCGTAGTCGCCCGCCTCCAATATCCAGGCCCCGCGCGCTTCGTCAAAGCTCGCCATATCCTCGAATCGCGCCGTCAGCCTCAGCTCCTGCCGCGCGCCGGGGGCCAGCAGCGCCGTCTTTCCGAAATCCGCCAGCGCCCGCGCGGGTTTTTCCAGTCTGCCCGCGGGCGGCGCGACGTACAGCTGCGCCACGGCCTTGCCCGGCAGCTCACCGGCATTCCGCACCGACACGCGCACCTCAATGCCGTCCGCCGTCCGCTCCAGTCCCACCGGCGAAAGCTCAAACCGGGTATAGCTCAGCCCGTGCCCGAAGGGAAACGCCACGGGCACGCCAAAGGTATCGAACCAGCGATAGCCCATGTAGATATCCTCTTCGTAATACACACGTACGCCGGTCGAATCCTCGTGCACATACGAATCGTCCGCGCCCAGCGCGGGGCAGTTCCGGCTCACCGGATTATCCCGCCAGTCCCAGGCCCAGGTGTCCGGCAAATGCCCGGAGGGGTTCGTGCGTCCGTCCAGAATCTCAGCCAGCGCCCAGGCCGAGAGCATCCCGGCAAAGCCGGTATACAGCACGGCGTCCACGTCGATCTCCCTGAGCCATTCCATGCCGATGGGATAGCCGACGTTTAAAATCACGATCACGCGCTCAAAATGCGCCCGCGCGGCCCTGAGCATCGCCCTCTCCCCGGCCGTCAGGTAATACTCGCCCTCGATGGGCCGGTTGTCGATCATCTCGCCGGAGGCCCGCTCGATGAACACCAGCGCCGCGTCGCTCCTCTCCCGCGCCCGCGCCAGCGTCGCCGCGTCGGGGACACCCGCGCGGGGATCCCGATAGAAATCCGCCAGCTCCTCGTTCACGCGAAAATCGCTGTGCTCCAGCACCGCCCGGTGAAAGCCCGGACGCCAGCGCGGATTGATGGCCGATGAGCCCGCCGTCGAGACGCGCCACATGTGCTGGCCCTGCCCGAAGCAATTCAACGTCTCGCCCGCCGCCAGCGGCAGCGCGCCACGCTCATTCTTGAGCAGCACCATGCCCTCCCGCGCGGCTTCAAGGGCCTGGGCGTCGCGTTCATTGTGCGCCGGTTGCCGCTCCCGCCGCTTCGCCGTGCGCATCCAAAATGCGCAGCGCGCAAAGCGCCGGCCCTTTGCCGTTTGAAAGCCCTCCAGCACCACGCGATAGCGCTTATCGTATTCCCGCGCCACCTCGCCCACCGGCAGCAGCAGCAGGTGAAAGCCCCGCACGGTCACCATCTCCCAGCGCGTCAACGCCACGCCGTCCACCGTCGCCCGCCCGACGCCCGGCCTGACCGGCGCGAGCGCCGCCACCGCCACAAATCCGCGCAGCTTGGTATACACCGAAAGCTTCACCGCGTCGGCGTCCGGGTCTATCCTTCTGAACAGGGGCAGCATCAGCGCGGGCATATCCGACACCTCGTTCTCCTTTTATTCCTCGAATCTATCATACCAAAAAAACGTTCCCTTTACAATCCGCCCCGGCGGCATTATAATGAAAGCATGCAATAGACCTACAAAGGAGTGTTGCCGCATGAAGCTGAACACCCGGCGCACGCTGCTGATCGGGCTGGCGTTCTTTTCCATCTGCGCCTTCTGGCAGATGTATGACACCATCATCCCGCTGATTCTGCGGGACACCTTCCACATCGGCGACAGCGTGTCCGGCGCGATCATGGCGGCGGACAACGTGCTGGCGCTGGTGCTGCTGCCGCTGTTCGGCAAGCTCTCCGACCGCACGAGCACCCGCCTGGGCAAGCGCATGCCCTACATCCTCTGCGGCACCGCCTGCGCCGTGGCGCTGACGCTGGCCCTCAGCGGCGCGGACGTACCCGGCCGTTTCGGCCTATTCATCGTCCTGCTGGGGCTGCTGCTCATCGCCATGGGCACCTACCGCTCCCCCGCCGTGGCGCTGATGCCGGATGTCACGCCCAAGCCCCTGCGCTCCAAGGCCAACGCCATCATCAACCTGATGGGCGCGCTGGGCGGCATCTATGCCCTGGCCGCCGTGCGGCTACTGGTGGGCCAGCATGCCGATGGCCGCACCGACTACACGCCCGTGTTCATCGCTGTGGCCGCGCTGATGGCCCTCTCGGTGGCGCTGCTGGTCTGGCGCGTCCGGGAGAACGCGCTGCGCGGGGAAAATGCCGATCCCGACGAGGCGCAGGACGCCTCCGTCGGCAAGCTGCCCCCGGATCAGATGCGCAGCCTCGCGCTGATCCTCTGCTCCGTGGCCCTGTGGTACATGGGCTACAACGCCGTCACCACCGCCTATTCCAAGTATTTCACCCGCATGTGGGGCGATCTCTCCGGCGCGGCCTCCTGCCTGATGATCGCCACCGGCGCGGCGGTGGTCTCCTATGTGCCGGTGGGCATCCTCTCCTCCCGCATCGGGCGCAAGAAGATGATCCTGATCGGCGTGGCCGTCCTGGCGGCGTGCTTCGCCGTCACCGGCCTCATTCAGAGCTTCAGCGCCATTCTCTACGCGCTGTTCGTGATCATCGGCTTCGCCTGGGCGGCCATCAACGTAAACTCCTATCCCATGGTTGTGGAGATCAGCCGCAGCGGCGATGTGGGCAAGTACACCGGCTACTACTACACCTTCTCCATGGCGGCGCAAATCCTCACGCCCATCCTCTCCGGCTGGCTGCTGGAGCACGTGGGCTATCACACGCTGTTCCCCTATGCCGCCATCACCGTGGCGCTGGCCTTCGCCACCATGCTGTTCGTCCGCCACGGCGACAACAAGCCGGACGCGGCAAAGAGCCTGCTGGAACACTACGACGTGGAGGATTGACCATGTCCATCTGGATTATTCTGATCATCGCGCTGGCGGCGCTGGCATTCCTCACCCACCCCAGCCTGAACTACGCCAAGGCCCGCCGCTGGCAGGGTCAGCAGTTCGCCCATCGCGGCCTGCACGACCTTGACAAGGGCATCGTCGAAAACACCCTTCAGGCCTTTGAAGCGGCCTGCACCAGCGGCTACGGCATGGAGCTGGACATCCAGTTTTCCGCGGACAGGCAGGTGGTGGTATTCCACGACGATGATCTCACGCGCCTGTGCGGCGACAGCCGCAAGGTCTGGACGATCCCCCTCGCCGAGCTGCAAACAATTCCGCTGGCGGGGCGCGCGGATGCCCGCATTCCCACCCTGCGTGAGGTGCTGGACACCGTGAACGGCCGCGCGCCGCTTCTGATCGAGCTCAAAAACGGCCCCTTCAATCTCCAGCTGTGCGAGGCGCTGATGGAGCACCTCAAGGACTACAGGGGCGAATACCTCGTCGAGTCCTTCAACCCGCTGATCGTGTTCTGGTTTCGCCGCCACGCGCCGCAGATCGTGCGCGGCCAGCTGGTGGACGCGCTGCCCTCCTACCGCCCGGCGGTCAATGGCATCGCGGCCTTCTTCATGGCGGGCCTGCTGTTCAATTTCCTGTCCCGGCCCAACTTCGTGGCCTACAACGCCAACGCCCCGCGCTTCTTCTCCCCCCACTTCCAGCGCTTCATGTTTCACACCCCCATGGCCGCCTGGACCGTTCGCGACCCCGCTCTCGCCGCCCTGATCGAAAAGCGCCATGAGATGAACATCTTCGAGGGGGCGGGAGCGCGAACTTCGTCCGAGGGATTCGGAAACAGGAATTAGAAAGGGCGCAACGCCGCCCCTACTATGGCGCAACAACTAAATCTTTAGGAGCCCGGATTGCAAAGCTTTAGTTATTACGTCATACTACTATAACCTCATTCTATCACAACGCCCCCGCGCGATCACGCAGGGGCGTCTCCCATTTTTCAATTTATTTTCCCGCTACGCTCAGCTTTTCCACCAGCAGGCTGGGGCTGCCGAAGCAGCTGCCGCCCGGCGCGAGGAACTCCAGATCCCCACCCACGGCCTCAACGGCCTTCAACAGCTCGTAGAAATTCCCGGCGATGGTGATCTGCGCCACCGCCTCGGCTTTCCTGCCGCCGCGCACGCGAAAGCCCTTCGCCGCCAGCGAGAAGTCGCCGGTGATCGGGTTCGCGCCGGCGTGCATGCCTTGCATCTCGGTGATCAGCAGGCCGTCGCCCAGCTTTTGAAGCATCCCCTCGAAGTCCACATCCGTGGGCTTGAAGTAGAAGTTGGTCGGCGCGACGCCCACCGGCGCGGCATAGCCGGGTCGGGAGGCGTTCGCGGTGGTCTGAACGCCCTGCTTGTTCGCGGTCTTCAGGTTGTGCAGCAGCGTGTTCAGTCTGCCGCCCTCCACCACGGCCTTGGGCCGCGTCGCCACACCCTCGCCGTCAAAGGGCGTCGAGGCCGCGCTGCCGGCACGGTGCGGATCGTCCATGATCGTCACGCATTCGGCGGCAATCGCCTCCCCTTCCCTGCCCTTCAGCCGCGAAAGCCCCCGCTGGGCATTGTCGGCGGAGAATACGCCGGAGAAGGTGGACAGCAGCGTCGCCGCCACGTCGCCGCGCAGCAGCACTCGATACGTCCCGGATTCCGCCTGCTCGGCCTCCAGCCCGTCCAGCGCCTCCCGCGCCGCGTCCTTCGCCAGCTTTTCCAAATCGAGCGCGTCCGGATTCATCGTGAAGGCCATCTTGAAGCCGGTATTCACCTTTTCGCCGTCGCGAGCGATGGCCGCCACATACGCGCCCAGCAGGTTGCCCCGCACCGACACATCCAGCCCGCGGCTGTTCACCATCGCGCTCTCATCGCTGGACGAGAACACCGCGCAGTCCTCCACCTGCGCGATCCGCGCGTCCTGCGCCAGCGTCAGCGCCTCCAGCTTCTTCGCCATCTCGATCTTCTTCGCCGCGTCCAGCGCCTCCAAACGCGGCTCAAACAGCTTCAGCTCCGGGTAGCGTTCGCTGCCTTCGAATATGAACTGGCGATCCTCGCTCTCCACCAGCGCCGCGTTCTCCAGCGCGCCGTCCACCAGCATATCGATAGCTTCCTCGTCCAGAATCTGGGTGGAGGCATAGCCCATCCGGCCGTTCACCAGCGCGCGAAAGCCCAGACCGCCGCCGTCGGACACGTTGTACTGATAGATTTCGCCGTTCTTCACCTGCACCTCAAAGCTCGAACCGTTGCCGACGCAGGCCTCGCAGGCAAAGTCCGGGGCATCCCCGGCCCTCTGCCGCGCCCGCTCAAACAGTCTCGCGATAAATTCCTTCCTGTCCATGCTCATCGACCTCCCACCGTCATATCGGTCACGCGAATCATCGGCTGGCCCACGTTGGTGGGAATCGAGCCGCTGGAGGCCCCGCACATGCCCTGGGCCATCCACATATTGCCGCCCACGCGGTCGATCTTTTGCAGCACCTCCGCGCCCTTGCCGATCAGCGTCGCGCCGCGCACGGGCCGGTCGATCCTGCCGTCCTTGATCAGATAGCCCTCCGCCACGGCAAAGTTGAATTCGCCCGTCACGGGGTTCACGCTGCCGCCGCCCATGCTCTTGGCATACAGGCCGTCGCCGCAGGTGGCGATGATCTCGCCCTCGTCGTCGCTCCCGGCGGCGATGAAGGTGTTGCGCATGCGGCTGGTGGGCGCGAAAGTGTAATCCTGGCGGCGGCTGGAGCCGGTGGGGGCCATGTTCATGCGCCGCCCGTTCAGTCGGTCCACCATGTAGTTCACCAACACGCCGTCCTTGATCAGCGTCAGCCGAGTGGTGGGCGTGCCCTCGTCGTCGATGTTCAGGCTGCCCCACTCGCCGGGCAGCGTTCCGTCGTCGATGGCGGTCACGATGGGCGACGCGATCCGCTGGCCGAGCTTGCCCGCGAACTCCGACGCGCCGAAGGCCACCGCCTGAGCCTCCAGGCTGTGCCCACAGGCCTCGTGGAAGATCACGCCGCCGAAGCCGCCGTCGATCACCACGGGCATCACGCCCGCGGGGCACGGCTCGGCGTGCAGCATCGTCACGGCCTGATTGGCCGCCTTTTTCGCCTGCTCCGCCACGTCCACGCGCCCTTCAAAGAGCTCAAAGCCCATCATCGCGCCGGGAGACGCGCTGCCGGACTGGCTCTCGCCGTTTCCCTCGGCCACCGCCGAGCAGGCCATGCGGGTATAGACGCGCCGGTCCCCGGTAAACAGTCCCTCGCTGTTGGCGATCTGCACGTCGCTGTCCCAATAGATCAGATTGGCCCGCACCTGATGAATCTCCGGCGACACGGCCCGCGCCGCCAGATCCATCTCCCTGAGCAGCTTCGCCTTGCGCGCGCCCGCCACGTCCATGGGCATGGCCTTGATCGGGTGCAGGTTCCCGGCGATGGCCTGGGTCAGGTGAATATCTCCCCGGACGGCGCTGCCGCTCACCGCGTCCGCGGCCTTCCGCGCGGCGGCGGTCAGCCCGGAAAGCGACGTATCATTGGTGTGCACATACACGCTGTTCAGGCCGTTGTACACGCGGATGCCCGCGCCGTGGCGGCGCACGGTGGAGGCGCTCTCCACGTGTCCGTCCACCAAACTCATCGCGCCGCTGCGGCGATCCTCGCAAAATAGCTCCGCGAAGTCCCCGCCCGTCCTCAGCGCCTCATGCAGCACCCGCTCCGCAACAGATTTCAAAATCATAAGCCAAACTCCTTAAACCATTTTAGCCTTCCCCTTTAGGGGAAGGTGCCCCGAATGGGCGGAAGAGGTCGTCCTCTCCTTCAATTCCCAACACGCAAAACCCCCGCGCAGTGGGAAATCCTTTCAAAGGTCATCTGTGGAAAATGCCGATGCAACTCGTCATAGACGAAATAGAACTCTTCATCATCCCATTCTTCACCGGCTATTGCGCGGCATCTTTCATGCTCTTCCCGATTTGGAAATGCCACATCCCCCATCAGGATCGCGCCATCCTTCTTCAAAAGCGGCAGCAACGTTTTGATAAACGCAACCTTCTGAGCATCGTCCAGGTGATGCAGCGCGTAGGTGGCAACAATGAAGTCATAATGCTCCAACTTGAGTTCCGCACGCAGCCCCTCGTTGAAATCCCCTTTAAACAGATGGGCTTTCGGCATCTTTTCCCTGGCCAACGCAATCATCCTGTCGGAAAAATCCTGGCCCCATATTTCACAGCCCTGCTCATAGAGTCTTGCTGTCAGCGTCGCGGTGCCAAAACCCAAATCCAGCACGGTGGGTTTCCCTCTTGCCATCACCATCTCATAGATGCTGCCCAGCACCCGCTTATAGCCCGCGAACGGATAGCTGTCGTTCTCGTCCGACAAGCCAACACTCACATCATATCCATCCGCCCATAGATCGAATCCCGTATTCCCCAGCATGGGTCCTCCTCCTGCGCTTCTTATCTATTTGCCGCAGGATAACTTGCGGAAAAAAACCGTTCTTCGCCCCTTATGCCTTCCCCTTGAGGGGAAGGTGGCACGGCGCAGCCGTGACGGATGAGGTGGTCTATTTTGCCGCCCCATCGCAATGGGGAGGTGCCGACACAGTCGGCGGAGGGGTTCTCACACAAACCGCTTCTGCAGCTCCTCAAACCGCTCGTGCGTGATCAGCGCGTCCTCCTTGAGGCCCTTCAGCTTCACCACGTAGGTCCACCGGCCGTAGGGTGCGATGGACTCGATCAAATTCAGATTCACGATATAGCTCTTGTGGGTGCGGAAGAACATGTCGTCCGGCAGGCGCTCGTCCAGCTCCGCCATGCCGTCCCCCACCACGTAGCGGGCGCCGTCCTGCATCAGCAGCACCGTGGCGCGATTCTCCCGCATCACCATGGCGATCTGAGGGATATCGATGAAGCTGATGCCGTCCCGGTGCTTGAGCATCATCCGGTCGGGCACCTGCTCGACGGGCGCGGCCTTCTTCCCCTCCGCCTGGGGCACTTCGATGGCCTCGCCCGCGCCGCCCCGCAGCCGGTCGCGAATCCGCGCCAACGTCTGCATGGCGCGCTCCACCCGGAAGGGCTTCACCAAATAGTCGAAGGCATACACCTCGAAGGCGCTGGCCATGTACTCCTCGTGGGCCGTGGCGAACACCAGCACGGTGCGCGGGTCGCGGTCCTGGATGGCGCGGGCGCACTCGATGCCGCTCATTTCCGGCATCTCCACGTCCATCAGCACCACCTCCGGCCGCAGCTGGTCATACAGCTCGATCAGCTGCCTGCCGTTCTCGGCCTCGCCCACCAGCTCGTAGCCCTCCGCGCTCTCCACCAGCTTGCGCATCACCAGTCGCATGCCCGCGTCGTCGTCGGCGATCAGTATGCGAATATCGTTCATGTCGTCCTCCGCGTCATTCTGCTTTTGAGGGAACAGGGAACAGGAAACGCTGCTGCCACATGGCGGCGACATTCCCGTTCCCTATTCCCTGTTCTCTCACCTGTCAAGCCACAAACCGCGACCGTTGCAGCGCCTTCGGCTTTCCCAGCACCTCCGCCATCACCACGGCCCGCCTCAGGGCCTGCGCGTCAATGGCGTCCGGAATCAGCGCGCCGCGCGCCTCCGTCTCGGCCTCCTGGCCGTGATCCATGTCGGCCAGCCTGCGCCTCTGCGCCGCGCGGCTGACGCCCTGGGTATGCGCGTGGACCATCGAACCGCCCGCGCACTCCTCGTCCGCGAGGGCGCTCTGCCCCTCCACATGGACGTGGGGCATCGAGCCGCCGCGGCAATCCGCGTCCTCCAGCATGCTCTCGCCCTCGGCGGGAACCACCTGCGCCACATCCAGCAGCTCACGCAGCTCCGTCAGCGAGCTCTCAAAGGTCGCCGCCGCGTTGCTGGGCATCACCGGCTCGCGCGCCGCCTCCATGGCGCGCGCGGCCTTCCGCTGCCGCAGCTCCTTCAGCCGTTCCTCCCGTTCGTGGATGCTCATCTGATTCACGGGCTTCTGGACGGCGGCCGCGTTCCGCATCGCTTCGTCGACGTTTTGCCTGTGCCGCGCGACCCGCCCGGCCTGCGCGGTCTTCCGGTCGGCCTTCTTTTTGCGATCGTTGGCGCTCACCAGGGCAAAGATGATGACCAGAATCACCCCTATGATCTCCACAGGCACGCCTCCTCTCATCCGCGTCCGGGCGCTTTTTACGCGCCCGGCGCTTCACTCATCGCTTTACTTCTTGATCTTCTCATCCTGCGCGGCGGGCGCGGAGCCATCCCCGGCGATCGCCTCGCGCATGCGGGTATCGGAGATCACATTCTGCATCTGGTAATAGTCCATCACGCCCAGCTTGCCCTCGCGCAGCGCGGTCGCCATGGCCCGCGGCACCTCGGCCTCGGCCTCGACCACCTTCGCGCGCATCTCCTGCACGCTGGCCTTCATCTCCTGCTCGTGGGCGACGGCCATCGCGCGGCGCTCCTCGGCCTTGGCCTGAGCGATGCGACGGTCGGCCTCCGCCTGATCCATCTGCAACTGCGCGCCCACGTTGCGGCCCACGTCCACATCCGCGATGTCAATGGACAGGATCTCAAACGCGGTGCCCGCGTCCAGGCCCTTGTTCAGCACGGTGCGGCTGATCAGGTCCGGGTTCTCCAACACGTCCTTGTGGCTCTCGGAGGAGCCGACGGTGGTGACGATGCCCTCGCCGACGCGGGCGATGATGGTCTCCTCGCCAGCGCCGCCGACCAGGCGATCGATGTTGGCGCGCACGGTCACGCGGGCCTTGGCCCGCAGCTCGATGCCGTTCTTGGCGATGGCGGCGATGACGGGCGTCTCGATCACCTTCGGGTTGACGGACATCTTCACGGCTTCCAGCACGTTTCGACCGGCCAGGTCGATGGCCTTGCTCTGCTCAAAGGTCAGCTGAATCTGCGCGCTCTGCGCCGCGATCAGCGCGTCCACCACGCGATCCACGTTGCCGCCCGCCAGGTACAGCGTCTCCAATTCATTCATGCTCACGTCGATACCGGCCTTGCGGGCCTTGATCATCGGCGGCACGATCCGCCTCGGGTTCACGCGGCGGAACTTCATGCCCACCAGGTTGAAGATGCTGATCCGCACGCCGCTCATCAGCGCCGAGAACCACAGCCCCAGCGGGAACAGCGAGAACAGCGCGATCACCACAAACACGATGATTACCGCGATCACCACAGAAAAAATGCTCATCTCCATTGATATCCCCCCAGCTTTTAATAGTATAAACTATTGCTCCTGCGTCAATTCGCATACCACGATGCGATTGCCCTTCACCGACAGCACGCGAATCGGCTTATCCTTGGCGATGAACTCGCCGTCGGAAACCACGTTCAGCTTCACGCCGTCGAACTCGCCGATGCCCGCGGGCCTGAGCGCCGTGTGGGTCACGCCCTCTCGCCCGATGAAGTAGTTCAGGTCGTTGTTCTCCGCGCTGTCAGCGGGCACCGCCACGTCGTTCAGCACCAGCTTCGATTTGCTCAGCCGCCCCTTCGACGCCGAATACAGGCAGATCGAGAGCGCCACGCACAGTATAGCCGCCAGTATCGCGAACAGCACCAGCCCCTGCGCCAGCGTTGGCCCCAGCAGTATGAAGCCCACCACAAGCAGCGCGATGCCGGAGACCCCCGGCACGCCGAATCCCGGAATGTACATCTCAAACACCAGCAGGCCCACGCCCACCAGCATCATGATCAGCACCGGGATATTGCCCAGCAATAGGCCGCCCAAGCCGTTCATGGGCCACACCTCCTTTGATGAAGCCTTCGGAATCTTCTTGAAACCATCGCTTCATTTGATGAGGCCATTATAGCATGTTTCCACGGCAAATTAAAGAGCCGATGTCTGAATCATACACTTTTTTGCCCCAAATGTCAAAAAATCAAAAGCCGGAAGCCACAACGGCCTCCGGCTTTTTGAAAAGGTCAATCGATTACTTCAACAAACGTATATCCCCTTGCTCGCGCAAAAGATTCCGCAACGGAGCCCTTCACGCCAAAGATAGTTAGATCGTCACTACAACCCGTAAAAGCGGTGCGAGCAATGGTTACAACGCTTTCGGGAATATAGATTTCCGATAGATTCGCGCAATTCGCGAACGCACGGGCACCGATTTCCTCTAACCCATCGTTGCACTTCACCACAGATACAGGAAGAGCGGCAAACGCCTCCTCATCGATAGCAATCAGCGCGGCAGGAAGAGTGAGGTCAGCGGGCTGTATCACTCGCACCAGCGTAATAAAACAACTCGCGGTCAGAGAGCCATAGGTTATCGTTACAGTTTGTTCGCCCGGTGTCATATCAGTAAGTGTGAAAGCGTAATCATCGACTGACCGCACCGTTCCATTCGCAAAAGTAACCTCCACAGCAAGATCATCCTTTGCCAGCGCATGTCCTGCGGCAAAGCGTGTCTTGATCGGCGTCACGGCCGCGCTTTTGGCTTCATACTCCGCAATATATCCATATATTTCGCTTTCACTATCGTTCTGAATATCGTTCCATTTGCCGTTTGCATACAAATGAGCACAGTTTTCAAGTCCTCTATAGTAATCGGGCTGGCCGCTATTCCAATTTGTATAGGACATTGTCTCGCCCGTAATCCATTGGAACTCCCCCCTGCTATACCATTCCGCGCCGATCCAAGTCCACCCGCCGGATATATTCGCAAGCCGTGTCGCAACGTCCTGTTCAGCCTGACTTGTTATGGTCACCAGATGCCCGCCGCTCTGTTCGGCAAGGCTCTTCGCTTCCAGCCATGTGCAGTTCTTTTGATACAGGCAATACAGGCGTCCGTCATACTGGATGCTTTCTATAAGTGTTCCCAGCCCGGACGCAGTTGCCGCCTTTACAGAAAAGCTGACGCGATCACTAAACGTATAGGTTCCATATGTGCCGTTCACCGAGGCAATATCTGCCTGATATGAGCCCGCAGGCAGCAGTGCGGCAAACTGACAGTTCGTCTGTTTCGCGCGACCATAGATATTGGTCCCTTCGCTGGAATAGATACGAATATCATACCAATCTGTATTTGAAGTCGCGCCCCAACTCAGAATAGTATCATGCAGGCTGTCAGACGAAGAAGCGCTCACCGCGGGTTTGCCCGGCTGGCAGGGAACCAGTACATAAAGGCAGGACCATTGTGCCTGACTGACGCCGCTAGAGTTTCCGGCTGCGTCATAGGCGTAGATATGTGTAATGTAATGTAAACCGTTCCTGCCATTATGATCGGCAACATTGATTCTACAAGAAGCCGTGTTTCCGGAAATCGTCCCTTCATGCCAAATTGCATCCTCGCCTGTTTGTCCCTCATACCACGAAGGGAATTTAACGCTAGTAACACCAGTATTGTCACTGATATCACACAACACAGTATATCCGCTGCTGTCAATGTCCGTCACTCGAACATTGGCAATAATCGGTGATTCACTATCTGTTATTCTCGTCGCCCAAGTACTGTTTCCAATGCACAGCCAGCCCGTTTGGCCGTTGTATGTGGTATAGCCCCATTCATAGCTACCCGATTTTTGCTTCTGAGTGACATGTACGATGGTATTCTGTGGCACATTTACAATTAGTGTACCGTCGGGCGTACTGCGAAGGTTCAAACCTGTGGGATCGATGACTTTGTAATATTCGTCGCAGCTAGGGGTTGGATTGCTTCCTCCCCTTATTTGCACATATCCCACAAGAGAATTCGATCTGTTCATGTACCACCAATCTTTTTTGACTTGATCACTCAGATTTCCTTCAATGGTATATATCTTCTCTGAATCAACAGCATATATTATACCGATATGATCGTTATTCCCATTCCCATCTTTGTCATATATGGCAAGATCGCCAATTTGTGGATTGTATCCACTCCCTTTCGTGTGATATCTACTACCATAAACTGATGCCGTATTCGGAATATATGCCAAGTACTTAATCCTGTCTCCATATATTCCAGCTTCCCTACCGCACCACATTACAAAATAACCGCACCAAGCCTGATAATTTGCAGAAAATGCTTCTCCAAATTTATTGCCATTATCTCCATATTCGCAATAGCCTTCTTGTGCCAGTGCAATATCAACAAAACGTTGGATTAATTGTTCCTCAGTTTCGGCCAATCCATCTCCAATGAATAGTGCTTGTAGCCCCGCAATTAACAACAAAGAAAAAATGAAAAAAGTGAAATAACGCTTCATACCTACTCCTCCCCATTAATAAAAATAATATATATAATTATAACTCATTTGAGTTAATTGTCAATACATAATCCCACTACTATGCCATTCATTTGAGAAATAAAATAGTGTAAATGAGGTATGGAGGATAGCATCGTGGACGCAAAAAAACGCATACGAGAATTATTGGAAGAATTGAATTGGAGTGAGTACCGTTTGGCCATAGAATCCGGACTCTCCCAATCGACAATTGCAAACATCTTCAATCGCAATACCACGCCATCCATCGCCACTCTCGAAATGATTTGCAAGGGATTTGGCATTACACTCGCTCAATTTTTTGCCGAAGGCAATATGGTCGAGCTTACTGATGAGCAATACAAAATGTTTGAAGATTGGCGCACGCTTTCTCCGGATAAAAAGCACGTCTTGAACGAACTTATCGCTGTAATGAAAAACTGAGGAAGCTCCTTTGATTTCAAAGGGTTCCCTCAGTTTTTCAAATATAATTCCGCTTCACAAACGCCGCATCCGCCCCGGCGAAATCATACCCGGCCAATTCCTCCGGCAGCGCCCAGGCGACGGCGTTGCAATCCACTGTCCGGGGCTCGCCCGACGCAATGGCGCACGCGTAAAACAGCACCAGCACGTCCCGGTCGGGATATCGATAGTACACCGCGTCGCGCACGCAGCCCACGTCCGCGACGATGTCCAGCTCCTCGCGCAGCTCCCGCGCAAGCGCCGCCTCCGGGCTCTCCCCCGGCTCCAGCTTGCCGCCGGGAAACTCCCATTTCAGGCCGTTGTGCGCCTCGGCCCGCCGTTGGCAGAGCATGATCCGCCCACCGCGCTCAACCACCGCCGCAACGACGATCAGCGGCTGACGCGCCGCGCTCACAGCGCCTCCACCGCCTTGATGTGCCGTCCGAAGCAGTGCAGCAGCACCGCCGCGCCGGGCTTCGGAAAGGCATCCCGCTTGGAGGCGTTCAGATACACGATGCGCTCGTCCTGGGTATCCTCGTCAGCCTCCATGTCCAGCCTCGCGGACGCCGCCGACGCCCGCGGCACATCCCTCTCCTTGCCGGGCGCCAGCTTCACCCGCACCGGCAGTACCATCGCGCCGTCCTGCGGCTCGGCGGTCTCGGCAATCGCCACGATCGTGCCCCGCAAATCCCGGCTCAGGCCGTCGGCCATGTCCAGCAAAAAGCTCCGGTAGCGCATATTCGGCCACAGGTAGGCCAGAATGCCGTAGCACGCAGCCACAAACAGCAGCGGCCCCGCCACCATCGCCAGCCATTCCACCCGCGCCGCCAGCGCGTAGACATACGCCGCCAGCAGCGCCGCCAGCACCGGCGTCAGCACCAGCCAGTTTTTGCGGATCCTGGCGTTGATTTCGTTGATGTCTTGGTTTGAGTACATATTGTCGTCCTTTCGCGTTCTGATCTGGCCGGGCGCTGTGCTCCGGTATGCGAGCCTAGCAATAGCGACTGACGCGCGTCATCGCCCTCTCTTCAGGGGGAAGCCGTTGGAAGCGCTTTCAGTCCGGGTAAAGTCAACTATTACCGCTCCCGCGCCATCTCGATGACGTCCCAAATCCGCTGCAAATCGTCGGCGTTGTAGTAAAACAACGTGATCCGGCCGCTCTCGGTCGTGCCGTCCAGCCGCACGCGGGTGCCGAACAGCTCCCGCGCCATGCTCTCCAGCTCGCCGATCTGCGCATCCTTGGGCACGCGGGGCTTTTTGGCCTCCTCCTTCACCGGCTGAGCGCAAATGCGCTCCAGCTGGCGCACGGACCAGCCCTGCTGCACGGTCAGGTTTGCCAGCTGCACCTGACGGCGGGGCTCCACTGTCACCAGCGCGCGGGCATGCCCCGCGGACAGCTTGCCGTCCACCAGCAGCTGCTTCACGCTGTCCGGCAGGTTCAAAAGCCTGAGCAGGTTCGCCACCGCCGGACGGCTCTTGCCCAGCCGCTCGGCCACCTTCTCCTGGGTCAGCCCGGTCTCGTCCATCAGGCGCCGCACGCCCATGGCCTCCTCCACGGGATTCAGGTCGTCCCGCTGCAGGTTCTCGATCAACGCGGCCTCCAGCCGCTTCTGATTGTCCCAGTCCCGCACGATGGCCGGGATCTCCGTGAGCTCCGCCAGCCGCGACGCCCGGTAGCGCCGCTCGCCCGCGATGATGGTATAGCGCTCGCCCGCCGGCGACACGATGATCGGCTGCAACACGCCCACCGCGCGGATGGACGCCGCCAGCTCGTTCAGCGCCGCTTCGTCAAAGTGGCGGCGGGGCTGCTCCCGATTGGGGTCGATCAGGTGAATGGGCAGCATGCGCACCGCGTCCACCTCCGCCTGGGGCCGCGCGGCCTCCGGCTGCGCGGTCGCGGCGCTCTCGGCCACCACATCCTCGCCCAAAAGCGCGCCCAGGCCCCGTCCCAGACCCCGCTGAATCTTCTTCGCCATATGCTTATCCTCCAAGGCTTGTCAATATCCCTTTCAAAAGGCTTCCCATTAAGAGGAAGCTGTCAGGCAAGGCCTGACTGATGAGGCGTTCTTCTATCCCTCATTTCTCTCCAACAGTTCTTTCGCCAGCTCCTGATAGGCCTTCGCGCCGCTGCATCTCGCGTCGTACAGGTGGATTGGCAGCCCGTAGCTGGGCGCTTCGCTCAGCCGCACGTTGCGGGGGATCATCGTCTCAAAGGCCTCGTCCCGGAAGTGATTGCGCACCTCCTGCACCACCTGGGCGCAAAGGTTGGTACGCCCGTCAAACATCGTCAGCAGTATGCCCTCCACCGCCAGCTCCGGGTTCAGCTTCCTGCGCATCAGCTTCACGGTGTTCACCAGCTGGCCCACGCCCTCCAGCGCGTAATACTCGCACTGTATCGGGATCAGCACGCTGTCCGCCGCGGTCAGCGCGTTCAGCGTCAGCAGGCTCAGCGACGGCGGGCAGTCGATGAATATGTAGTCGTAGCGCTCCCGCAGCGGCTCCAGCGCCGCTCTCAGCAGCTTCTCCCGATCCTCCACCGCCACCAGCTCGATCTCCGCGCCCGCCAGCTCGATGGCGGTGGGGATCAGATCCAGCGGCCCGAAGCCGGTCTCCACCACGGCCTCGTCCGCCGCGGCCTCGCCGATCAACACGTCATAGATCGTGTGCTCCCCCTCCCCGGCCTTGCCCAGACCGGAGGTAGCGTTGCCCTGGGGGTCGATATCCACCAGCAGCGCCCGCTTGCCCAGCGCCGCCACGCAGGCGCTCAAATTCACGGCCGTGGTCGTCTTGCCCACGCCGCCCTTCTGATTCGTTATCGCAATGATCTTCGCCAAAGTAAACCTTCCCATCCGTAGCCCACCCGCAGGCGGTGTGTACATAGCTTTTCTATTATATTATACGGCATTTTATGCCATAGGGCAAGCCTCAACGCAAAAAAACCGCCGCCGCGACACTTGCCGCGGCGGCGATAACCGGTCATCCTATTTTCCAGACGATCGCTTCCCCCTCGATCTCCACCGGCGCCAGCCGAATCTCCCGAATCGGCGCGCCGTCGTTGAGCCACTCCAACTCCCAGGCCGCGATGCGCAGCGTGTCGTCCACGGGCGTCGCGCTGGAGAACGTCCAGCCGTCGTTCAAAAACGCGCCCTGGCCCGTGATGCTCCGCGCCGCCTCCGCCGCGCCGTTGACGAACAGATCGAAGTGCGGGGGCCCGTCTTTGAACATGCCCTCCGTCTTAGGCACCACCTGGAAGCGCAGGCGGTTGGTCAGGTCGGTCTGGGTGAACTCCGTCACCACCAGCGTGAACCCGTCGCGCTCAAACCGGGGCAGCGCCGCCGCCAGCGATCTGCGCCGCGCGCCCTTCTCAAGCGTCACGTCCACGTCCCACCGCTTCGCCAGCTTCGCGTAGCCCAGCCGCTCGTCCTCCTCGGCCTGCCGCAGCATACCCTCCAATAAAACGAAATCATCCCCCGGCGGCTCGTCCCGGTCGTCGTAGTTGTAGCTCGCGGTGGACGAGGCGTCCCAGCCGTCGCTGCCGTCGTCATCCACAAGCTGCCCATTCCAGAGAATTTTGGCCGGGTGCACCTCGTAGCCGAAGCACAAGCTCTCCACCTGCCGCAAAGCGGCGTTCCACACAATCACCGGCTTTCCCACGGGCGACGAGGTCCTGCTGTCCACAAACTCGGCGACGGGCGCCTGGGCCAGCATCGTCACCTTCACCGGGCCTTCTCCCCCGCCGGTCACATGGAACTCGCTGGTTTCGCTGTAGGCCTCCGGCAGCGCCGCGCCCATCACCTCGCCGCCCACAGCGGTTCGCAGCATGCCCGCGTAGAAACTATATTCTCCCCGTCCCTCAATAAACGGTCCGAAGAAGATCAGCGGCTCTCCGGTGTGGTTCTCCGCCGTCCAGGTCAAATACAGCGTTTCGTCGTCCAGCAGGTACTCGTCCACCCGGAACGACACGTCCGCCGCCGTATTCCCGTCCAGCTGCACCAGGTGCGCCTCCGCGGCAGGCGTGGGCGGCTCGACACTGTTGCGGAAGATGTGATTCAAAAGCTGAGATTGAAGGCTGGCCACCGCCGCGCTCACGCCGATCAGCAGCAGCGCCGCCGCCAGCAATAGCTTCCCGGCGGGCAATCGTCGCCGAACGGGCCGCTCCATCGCCTCTAAAATATACTCCTCCCGAACCCCCGTCAGCATAACCAGCAGCTTGTCGGCCTTCATAAGGCAATTCCCTCCTTCTCCAGCGCCGCGCGCAGGCTTCTGCGCATCCTCGACAGCGCCATGCGCACCGTCGCCTCCGATTTGCCCGTGAATCCAGCGACCTCGGATATGCTGTCCATGTACCAATAGCGCCGCAGGAACATCACCCGGTTGCCCGCCGTCTGCCGCGCCAGGAAGCGATTGATGGCAGCCATGATCGCCGCGCCGTCCTCCGCGTCCGGGAGCTTCGCCGCCACGTTTTCCAGCTCCTCCAGCAGAAGCGCCGGCTCTCCCCGCTTCAGCGCCTTCGCCTTGCGCAGCCGGTCGAGGCAGAGATTCCGCGCGACGCGCGTCAGCCAGGCGAGCAGCTGTCTTGGGCGATTGGGCGGGATGGCGTTCCAGGCCCGCAGCCAGGTGTCGCTGGCGCATTCCTCCGCGTCCGCGGGGCTGCGCAATATGCCGTTGGCCACGCGCCGCACCTGCCCGCCATACTTCAAGTCCGTCTCCCGAATGGCCTGTTCCGACCGCGCGAAATACAGCTCAATAATCTGAGAATCATCCATCCGGTTCCCCCCTTTCACCCTATAAGACGCGAAAACCCGCGATTTGCAACACGCTATCCAAGGTAGTCTGGTTTCTTCGTTTAAATGATGTCGCCCTGAATTAAAATCCGCTGTAGACGCCGGGCGAATTTGGCGCTATAATAGAATCAATCGGTTGTGCTATATTGACGGCACACAAAAAAACAACAGGAGTGTGTACTATGGATAAGGCAATCAAGCGCATCGGCGTACTCACCAGCGGCGGCGATTCCCCCGGCATGAACGCGGCGGTTCGCGCCGTCGTCCGCACGGCAATCTCCAACGGCATCCAGTGCATCGGCATCCGCAGGGGCTGGCAGGGCCTCATCAACAGCGATTTCGTGCAGCTCGACGCCGCCAGCGTGGGCCACATCATCTCCCGCGGCGGCACGATGCTCTACACCGCCCGCAGCGAGGATTTCATGACCGAGAAGGGCCGCCTCCGCGCGGTATCCACCTGCAAGATGCTGGGTCTGGACGGCATCGTGGCCATCGGCGGCGACGGCACCTTCCGGGGCGCGCTGGCGCTGTCCCGGCTGGGCGTGCCGATGGTGGGCATTCCCGCCACCATCGACAACGACATCGGCTGCACCAACTACACCATTGGCTTTGACACCGCCTGCAACACCGCCATCGACTGCATCGACAAGCTGCGCGACACCATGCAGTCCCACGAGCGCTGCTCCGTGGTGGAGGTCATGGGCCGCAACGCCGGCTTCCTGGCGCTCTCCGTGGGCATCGCCGTCGGCGCCACCGCCGTGCTGGTGCCTGAGCGCGAGGTGGTCTTCCAGCGCGACGTCGTCGACCGCATCCGCAGCGCCAGCCTGGCCGGCCGCACCGACTTCTTTATCGTCGTGGCCGAG
>JAFVBK010000012.1 GCA_017480045.1 Clostridia bacterium | reverse complement strand
TTCCTTCTCCTGAATATCCCTTACGCTGATCGCCATGTCGATGTCCTTCCTTTCATTGCTGATGTATGTATCGCTGGAATAAACTCAATCAATTTTGTTGTTATTCGACGGACAGGCGCCGATTTCCTGCATATCATCGTTACGTTTCAATTATTTCCCATATCTGAACGCGGATACAATGCGCCGCCCCCGCCGGGATTCCCCCAGAAAGGCGGTTACGCGCACGCGCCCGTAGCCACGGGCGGAAATCAAATCTCCTTCAGCAAGTCGCGCGTCCGCGCGCAGGCAGGGCGCGTGGTTCAGCTTCACCAGACCCGCGGCGATCAGCCGCTGCGCCTCGCTCCTGGACAGCCTGCACGTCGCGGCCAGAACGGCGTCCAGCCGCTCGTTCTGCACCGTCACCCGAAGCGCCTCACCCTCGGGCGGCAGCAGCTCCGGTTCCTCCTGAGCGACGCTCACCCTTACGGAGGCCCGTCCGGCTCCCTCCAGATTGGCGGCAATGTAACTCGCCATCTCCGGCAACGCGAACAGATAAGCGCAATCCGCGCCGTGGTACCGACCCATAACGATATCGCCGGTGGTCTCCCGGTCGATGCCCAAACCCATCACCGCGCCCAGCAGGTCGCGGTGCCCGGGGTTGGCAAACTTTGCGTTCCAGGCAATGCGCAGCGCCGCGATCGGATACTCCGACGCCTCCGGTCCTTCATCGACGTAAAACGCGGCCACGCAACGCTCCGCGTCGGGACAACCGCCCCAGAACGCGACCCTCACACCCGCGTGGGCCGCCGCGGCGCGCGCGGCCTCCTCCATGGAGGGCTCCAAAAACCGGGTATAGCACGGCTCGCCTGCATAGGACGCCCGTAGCGCCAGCTCGTTCATGCGCTTATTCAGCGCGTCGGCCATCATAGCGCTCGCGCCAGCAGGTAATACAGCTGCCACCACAGCCGCCCCAGAATCTGATATCCGATCAGCGCGAACAGGCATGTGAAGTCAATTGGGGCCTGAAAATAGCGCATCACCCTCAGCGACAGCCGTTGAAACGGCGATACAAAGGGTTGGATGAATCTGCGCAGCGTATAGAACGCCCGAAAGGTGTGGCGGAACCAGCTGAGCACGCAGTAGATGACAATTGCCGCGGAAATCAGCCTCAAAAAGAGATAGCCCGCGTAAAAGACTTCGTATAGACCCAGCATAATTTCACCTCACTGTCGATCATTCGATTGTCCAAAAGGATAAAACTCTCAGAATCTCCTGTCCATGTCATAGGCCTCGTTGACCTCGACCGACATCGGCGCGACGAGATAAGTCTTGTCCGACGCCTTGCGAATGCTGGCGTGCAGCGCGAAGACCGCACCGGAGAGGGTATCCACCGCCCGCTGCAGCAGGCGGCCGTCCAGCTCGTCCATGGTGAGCACGACCGTGTTGTTGGCGATCAGCTGATCGATCACCTCGCAGCAGTCCTCCAGCGAGTGCAGGGAGTACATCACCGTGCGGGAGCGCTGGCTCACGCGCATGGCGCGCTGGGGCACGCTGCCATAGCGCGGATCGGGCTGCTGGCTGTAACGGGAGGTCTGGCCTCCATCGCGCGCCGAGTAGCCGGAATCGTCAAAACGGGACGCCGTCCTGCGCTCCGCCGGACGATAATCGTCGTAGTCCCGGGTGCTGCGGCCAGCCGACGAACCCCTGCCGTCATAGCGGCTGTCGTAGCGGTTGGCGTATCGATCCCCATAGCGGCTGGCCGGGGCCTCCTGAAGCCTGCGCTGCGCCGGCTGACGGGACGCCGTCGCGCGGCCACCCGCCTGCGAGCGCGTCTGGCGCACCGGCGTATAGGCCGCCTTTCGGCCGTAATTATCGCTGGAATATTCCTCACCGTAGGTGTCGCGGGTATCCTCGTCGTCCACCAGGCCGATGAAATTCAAGAGCTTGTTGAAGCCTCCGGATTGCTTGCGCGCCATGGCGTTCTCCTCTTTCTCGAATAAAGTCAACTGAAGGGCATCCACACCGCCCCACGTGGAACGGATTGCGACGCGCCCTAAATCTTCGCGGGCCTCGCGCCGAACAGAGCCCGGCCCAGACGCACCATCGTCGCGCCCTCCTCGGCGGCAACGAGACAATCGTCCGACATGCCCATGGACAGCGTCCGCATCTCCACACCCGGTATGCCGGCGTCGCGCAGCCGCTCAAACCAGCCGCGCATCTGCCTGAACCAGGGCCGGACCGCCTCCGGATCGTCCGCGATAGGCATGATCGCCATCAACCCCCGGACCTTCAGGCCGGGCAGCTCCGCACAGCGGCGAACAAAGGGCAGCAGCAGATCTTCATCGATGCCCGCCTTCTGCGGCTCCCTGGCGATGTTCACCTGCACCAGCACCGGCATCTCTGTCCCGGCCGCAACCGCCCGCCGGGAAATTTCCAGCGCCAGCGGTTCCCGATCCAGAGACTGAATCATGGCCACCTTGTCTATGATGTACTTCACCTTATTGGTCTGTAGCTGGCCAATCAGGTGGATGTCAAACGCCGGATTCAGCCGGTCAATCTTACCCAGAAGCTCCTGCACGCGGTTCTCTCCCAGCGTGCGAATGCCGCCGTCCCAGGCCATGTTGATGGTCTCGGGATCGATGGTTTTGCTGACGCCGCATATCTCAGCGCCGCCCCACTTGGCGGAAGCGTTGCCGACGCGCTCCTGCCAGCTGTGAATATTGGCGATCAAATCTTCACGGTTCACGATACAAACCTCATTTATCGCTTGATGAGTACGGTCTGGCCCAGCTGCAGCGAGCCTTCCACCAGCGGCTGGATCATGGCGATGCTGCCGTCGGTGGAGAGGACCTCCACCGGCACGAAAGTGCCGCCCGGCACGTCGTACACCCACACGCCCATCTGGCCGTTTTCATTGTAGAGCGCCTCGGTGCGCACAGACAAGCCCGTCAGCGTAATGCTGAACTGCGCCTTGCCGGTACGGCGATAGATCAGCGGCCCAATCGGATCCTCAATCTCAAACACCGCCAGCGTAGTGCCATTCTCCTTCTGCACGCTGTAAACCGACGCTGTAAAGCTGAGGTCGTCAAAGCCCTCAAGCTGC
>JAFVBK010000159.1 GCA_017480045.1 Clostridia bacterium | reverse complement strand
TTGGTGGAGCATACCGGATTCGAACCGGTGACCTCTACAATGCGAATGTAGCGCGCTAGCCAACTGTGCTAATGCCCCAAATCTCGATGCCCATCGCATCGAACGAATGACATTATAGCATGTTTCACGCGGAAATGCAATAGCTGAAATGTAAATTTTCGTCAGTGGGTTTTGGGCCGGTTTTTCCTTGACAGGCCATGCCAAAATGCAATAAAATAGAGTTGGAGGGATGGAGCATCTTTTCCGCTGCGTAAAAACTGCAATATTCTGATAAAAGCAGTGCGCATGAAACGGAGCGAGGCAAATGATTCACACGAGGCACAGCTGGAGGCGACTGGCGGCCCGGATGGGCGCGCTTGCGCTTTTGTGCGTTCTGATCCTGCCATGCCTTGCCCTGTCCACGCGGGCGGAATCCGGCGAAACGGCCACCAGTCTCGCGATTGATTTTTCGGTCGATCCCAGCGTGATGGTAGCGCCCGGCGACGTGACCATGACCTTTGTGATCAAAAACCGTACCGATCGGCCCGTGCGGAACATCTATCTATCCTCGGCGGATGGTCAGCTGTCGGAGCCAATCGGCCAAATCGGCCCTGGCGAAACACAGACGCTGCTGCGCCCGCATACCGTCACCGCGGATGAGCTGAACGCCGGAGTCATCACCTACACCGTCAGTCACGATCCCATGATCGCGGGCGAGGAAAAGATTTCCTATCCCCTGAGCGCGACCATTGCGCAGGGTGAAGCGTTGCCCGGCGTGGACTTCACCCGCCAGTTTTCCTCAGACTATGTCCCGCGCGGCGGACTGGTGACCATCACCTACAAGATTGCAAACACCGGCAACGTGACCCTCAGCGCCTTGCGCATCCGCGACACCCTCGGCGACTTCACCGGGCGCCTGGAGCGGCTGGACGTAGGCGAAAGCAAGACTTTCATCAGCCGCGTCACGCTCAACGATGACGCGGAATCCGCGCCCGTGCTGGAATATACCGTGCCCAGCGGCGAAATCCTCTCCCGCGCGCTGGAATCTCTTCCCATCCGCATCGCCAGCAGCGCGCTCGACCTGTCCTTCTCCATTGGACAGACCGTGTTTGAAGACGGCACCGCGGACGCGATCCTGATTCTGACAAACGCTGGCAACGTGGATTACACCGGCATCACGGTGCTGGACGACGTGTATGGCGGCGTCATCGCCGACGCCCTGACCCTGCCCAGCGGCGGTGCGCCCGTGGAGGTTTCCCACACCTATTCCCCGCGGGGCGAGGGCGAATACCGCTGGCGCATCACCGGTTTCAGCGGCGCTGGCGAGACGCTGGACTTGCGCACCGAAACGCTGACGCTGTCCAGCGCGCCGGAAACCGAAACTGTGGATATCGACCTGCGGGTGGCAGCGCGCACGCCGAGAATCAACCGCGCCGGGCAGGTGACTTTTGACTTTGCCATCGCCAACAACGGCAGCGTCATGGCGCGGGACGCGCTGCTGTATGAGGTCAATCGTGGCGAGATACGCCGTCTGGCGGTGCTGCCCACCGGCGAGCCCTCGCTTTGCAGCGCCAGCTATGAGGTGCGCGGCGACGCGCAGTTTGTATTCTGCCTCAACTATACCGACGCCAACGGACATCAGCGCACCGTATCCAGCGCGCCCATCGATATCGTGATCGCCGCCGATGGCGCGACTCCTGAGCGCGTGGGAAGGGCTGGCATGGATCTGGAGGGCGAATCCGTGAAGATGGGCGGCAATACCTCCACCTTCATCGTGCTGCTGATCATCGCCGGCGCGGCGCTGACCGTGATGATCACCATACTGGCGGTCGCCTCGATACGCGCCCGGCGGGACAAGCTGAAGCGCATCGCGGCCGAGAAGCAGCGCGTGAAGGCCGAGCTGGGCAAAACCGGCGCCATTCCCACGGTAAAGGCGCCGAAAAAGAGAGTCAAGAAATAATCGCCGTGATCGGCGTTATCCAAATTGATCAATAGGATGGTGTATATGGACACGGACAGTACCAACTGGCTCAAACTCAGAAGCGGCTCGGAAATTCGCGGGCCTGAACAGCTGTTGACCGACGAACGGGCGGAAAAGCTGGGCTATGCCTTCGCCACTTGGCTGGCGGAGCGGCTGAACACCACGCCCGACACCCTCACGCTGGCCGTTGGCCGGGACATGCGCCCCTCCGGGGCGCGCATTAAAGCCGCGCTGACGCGAGGCATCACCGCCGCAGACAGCGACGTGCTGGACTGCGGCCAATGCGCCGCGCCTGCGCTGTTTATGAACGTGCAGGGAGCGCCCCGCAGCGCGAACGGCGCGGTGATGGTCACGGCCACGCCCAGCGCATCCGGGCTGAACGGCTTTAAGTTCGTCACGGCCCAGGGCGGCCTGGCGGGCGCGGACGTGGCGGATATTCTTCGTCGCGCCGCTCAGGCGGAAGTGCCGGAGCGCCTGGTGACCCGGCTGGACGCCGCCGAACAATACTATGAAGGTCTGCGCCGTGACGCGGCGCAGTATCTGGAGGACGACGCGCTGAGGCCCCTGCTGGGCATGCGCGTAGTCGTGGACGCCCGCTGCCCCATCGGCGCGGACTATGCCCGCTTTTTGGAGTCGCTGGGCGTAGAGACCGATGGCAGCCTGCCGGCGGAAGCGGACGGCGGCTCCATCGTGCCCAATCCGGAGGACCCGGCAACGCTGCGGGCCGTGTCGCAGGCTGTGCTGGAAAATCGCGCCGACCTTGGTGTGATTTTCACCGCCGACGGCGACCGCGCCGCCTTTGTGGATCAGGACGGCCGCCCCATCGCCCAGAACCGGCTGATCGCGCTGGTGTCGGCCATGCTGCTGGACGAGCGCCCCGGCCTGACCTTCGTCACCGACAGCGTGACCAGCTCCGGCCTGTCGGCGTTTATCGCCGAATGGGGCGGCGTTCACTACCGCTTCAAGCGCGGCTATCGCAACGTGATCGACGAGGCCGTCCGCCTGAACGCGGAGGGTATCGACTGCCCATTGGCCATTGAGACCAGCGGTCACGCCGCCTTCCGGGAAAACGGCTTTCTGGACGACGGTCTGTATCTGGCCACGCGGCTGATCTGCGAGGCGTTGAACCGCAAGCGCGAGGGGCAGACCCTTGCGGCCCTGATCGACGACCTGCAGGAGCCGGTGGAGAGCGTCGAAATCCGCCTGCCCATCCTTGAATTTGAGGACTGGCAGCCGGAGGAAGAGGTGCAGGAGATTGTGGAGATCATCCTTTCCCACACGCTCACCCACCCCGAATGGCAGCTGGCCCCCGACAATCGCGAGGGCGTGCGCATCACCTTCAATCTGGACGGCGGCGTGAACAACGCCTGGTTCCAGCTGCGCATGTCGGTACACGACCCCGTGATGCCGCTGAACGCCGAAAGCGCCGTGCCCGGCGGTGTGAAGCGCATCCTCGCCGCGCTGTACGATCTGATAAAGGATACCGCACTGGTGGATTTGGAGCCGCTGCGCAAAGCGTTGTAATGGACTCAGGTTTGCAACATTATTTGCGAAATTGTACTTCAAGTCTTGTCCACGCGGCAAAACATATGTTATAATGATAATTGGAAGCAATTGTATCCTTCCAAATGAATACAATACAAAATATTTCAGATAGGAGTGCATTCCAATGAGCAAAGAGAGCATGGTCGTCAACGCGATCCGCATACTGACCGCCGAGGGCGTTCAGAAGGCCAAGTCCGGCCATCCCGGCATGCCCATGGGCGCGGCCCCCGCGGCCTACGCCATCTGGGGCAAGGAAATGAAGCACAATCCCGCCGATCCCAAGTGGCCCAACCGAGACCGCTTCGTGCTGTCCTCCGGTCATGGCTCCATGCTGATGTATTCCCTGCTGCATCTGTTCGGCTACGGCCTGACGATTGAAGACCTGAAGCAGTTCCGTCAGTTTGGCTCCCTGACCCCCGGCCATCCGGAGTACGGCCACACCGTCGGCGTCGAAACCACCACCGGCCCCCTGGGCCAGGGCATCGCCAACGCGGTGGGCATGGCCATGGCTGAAAAGCATCTGGCCGCGAAGTTCAACCGCGAGGGCTTCAATGTGGTCGACCACTACACCTACTGCATCCTGGGCGACGGCTGCATGATGGAGGGCATCTCCCACGAGGCCTGCTCCCTGGCCGGTACGCTTAAGCTGAACAAGCTGATCGCCGTGTACGACGACAACGAGATCTCCATTGAGGGCAGCACCGACCTGGCCTTCCGCGAGGACGTGCCCGCCCGCTTCCGCGCCTACGGCTGGAACGTGATCGATGTGAAGGAGGGCAATTGCTGGCAACAGGTGAACGCCGCCCTCAAGATCGCCAAGCAGAGCGACAAGCCCACCCTGGTCGTCACCCACACCGCCATCGGCTACGGCTCTCCCAAGGCCGGCATGAATTCCGCCCACGGCGAACCCCTCGGCGAGGAGAACATCGCCATCACCAAGAAGAACCTGGGCTGGCCCTGCGAGGAGCCCTTCGGCGTGCCTCAGGAGGTCTATGACTGCACCGCCGAGACCCGCGAAGCCGGCGCAAAAGCCCAGGCCGCGTGGGAGGCGCTGCTGGCTGAGTATGCCAAGCAGTATCCTGAGCTGAAGAAGGAATGGGACGTGTGGTTCAGCGACGAACTGCCCGTGGATCTGACCAAGGATGAGGAGCTGTTCGCCTTTGAAGGCAAGGCCGCGACCCGGAACTCCAGCGGCGTGACCCTGAACCGCCTGGCAGAACGCATTCCGAACCTGTTCGGCGGCTCCGCCGACCTGGCGCCCAGCAACAAGAGCAACATGAAGGGCAAGGGCGATTTCTCCGCCGAAACACCCGAGGGCCAGAACATCCACTTCGGCGTGCGCGAGCACGCGATGGCGGCCATTTGCAACGGCATCAAGCTGCACGGCGGCCTGCGCCCCTATTGCGCCACCTTCTTCGTGTTCAGCGATTACATGAAGAACGCCATGCGCATG
>JAFVBK010000158.1 GCA_017480045.1 Clostridia bacterium | reverse complement strand
TAGGGCCGAAGCGCCTCCACGTCCGCGATCTGCATGCAGGACTGTCCGTCGATGAAGCACTGCACGCAAACGTCGTAGTCGCCAGAAATATCCAGGATCGCGTTCGCCGTCTCCGCCGGAATGGCGTACTGATACAGCTTGCGCCCGGCCCGCACATCGTACAGGCAGCCGCCGTTTTCGCAGATCGCGTAGGCGATGCCGGGAATATTTTGGAAATGCTCCCACAGCTCCGAGAGGCAGCGGCCCGTGCACAGCGCCAGCACCTTCTCCGCTCCGGCCGCGCGGGCCAGTACCTCGCGAGTATAGGGCGTCAGCTCATGCGCCGTATTCAGGAGCGTGCCGTCCATATCCAGCGCCGCCAGAGCATAGTGTCCGGTCTGCGTGCCTTCCATTCGTATTCCCCCGCCCATGCCTTTGTTCTATTACACATTATCGTTCTCTCCGGTAAAGCTTTCAAGCGTGGGCTGTAAAAAATGCGCGCATTCTCAAGGGGCGGCGGCGCTTGACAATCCCGCCCATCCGTCATAAACTATATAAAAGGAGTTATTTGCGGATATCTTTATGCAATGCGCCGCTTCCAAGGCGCGGAAAGGCGATGAGCGCCCATGAATGACAGCAATACCACCCTTTCGACCCTCAAGGAGGCCGTGCACCAGCTCTGCCTACGCAAGGGCTGGGGCGTGGAGGGCGTGCAGAACCCCCAGCACGTGGCCATGGCCATGACGGTGGAGATGAGCGAGCTGCTGGAGCACTTCCAGTGGCTGAACCCGGAGGATGTGGACGCGCTGCTGGAGGGCCGCGACCCGGAGCGCACGGCGCTGATCGCGGAGGAATACGCCGACGTGATGATGTACGGCCTGCAGCTGATGCGGGCGCTGAACGTGGACATCACCGAGCAGATCATCCGCAAGATCGACATCGTGGACCATCGCCCGCCCAAGCCCTACAACCCGAAGCGATAGCACGGCGGCAGCTTTTATACGAATGCGCGAGGTATACCCATTATGATGCTGAAGCATGCCAGAGAGCCCGTCGACGGCCAGCCTGTGGAGAACACCTTCCTGGCCATCGACGAATACAGCGGCGCCCAGCTCGGCGCCTGCACCATATTCTGCGACGACAACCCGGCGCTCTATCCGGCGCGGCCCCTGCAGGTGCGCCTGCAGCTGGAGGGCAGCCCCATTCCCGACGCGCTGCTGGGCGCGGCGGTGGCGCGGGGGCGGGAGATCTGCAACGCCTCCGGCAAGTTCTGCCGGCTGTACACCCGCTGCGACCCGGATGACGACGAGATGCTGGAGAACCTCGCGCCAATGGGGTTCAAGGACAACGACGGGTTGGTTCAGATGCAGCTGCGCCTTCCCTTCGCCTGCGACTATAAGCTGCCCGCGGGCTGCGTGGTGGTGAAGGACGATCTGAGCGACCCAACGGAGCAGAAATACTTCCTGGAACGCTACAACGAGCTGTACAACACCGACCATGACTACGGCTGGCTGCGCAGCTACATCGACCGGGAGGGCTTTACGCGCATACTCACCGTCTCCCCCACCGGCATGGCGGGCGAGATCCTGATCTGGCGGGAAAGCTACGCCGGCATCATTGGCTATATCCAGACCAGCAAGCGCTGGCGGCGCATGGGCGTGGGCACCTGTATGCTGGGCCTGGCCTGTGAGGAATTTGAGAAGGCGCGGCTGTTCTGCGCCGAGGCCAACGTGCGCGCCCGCATTCCCCACGTGCTGAAATTGATGGAGAAGTGCGGCTTCAAGCAGACGGAGCTGCTGATGCGCTATCCCGGCGTGGACATCAACCCGGCGGAAAAGTGATTTGATATTAAGGGGCTGTCTCAAAGCGTCGTGAGTAGCACGCAAATGATATGTAGGGGCGGCGTTGCGCCGCCCGCCCATAACGAAATGTACCGTTTTGGGGCGGGCGCCGAAACGGCGCCCCTACAATTTGTGCCGCTTTCTCTCGTTAGACTTCTATTTTGAGGCAGCCTCTTAATGATGATTCCCTATCCAACCTCCCATTCGATTGCTTCGCCGATGGGATTGCCGTCCCTGTCCGTGAACTGAATCCGAAGGTTCTTCACCGGGATGTCGCTGCTGGGCCAGCCGACCGAGAAGTCGATCACGCCGATGAAACCGGCGTCGAAATCGAGCACGCCCCCGTCGTCCTCGCTGGCGGCGGTATAGTAGCCCATCAACGCGGGCGTATCCTCGCCGTTCACGTACACCTGCGCTTCCATGCCCATCTCACGCCAGTATTTCAGCCCCTGGGCTGTGGGCGTCAGCTTCAGCTCCAGCCGCGTCAAGACCGCCTGCCGGGACAGGGAGACGATCTCCGCCTCGCCGATGCCCACGTCGAAGCGCTCGCCGGAGGTGACCAGATTGCGCTCTACCCCGTTTTCAAACCGCACCGGCAGCACCCGCCGCTCCGCCAGTTCCACATAGCCCAGCTTTTCCAGCGCCTGCACGCGGGCAAGGCTGGTATCCTCGGCGGCGAAGAGTTCCTCCCGCATGGCGTTCAGGTCGTCGTGGTTCGGGTGGGCGGAGCCGCTTTGCCCCTCGCCACCGAACATCCCGCCGCCCTCGTCGGGCGTATACGTCCACCCGTAGGCGAAATCCGCCACCATCTGACGGCTTCGGTTGAACACGATCACCGGCGCGCCCACGGGCGAGGATTCATAGGAATCGATGAACGGCGCCACGGGCCTCAGGGCGTAGATCGTTATCTCCGCGACCAGAGTCTGGCCCCCGTCCAGAGTCTGGCCCCCGTCCAGAGTCTGGCCCCCGTCCAGAGCCTGGCCCCCGTCCAAATCGTCCGAAGCGGCTCCCTCCAGCTCAACTTTCGCCTGCTTCCGCGTCGACGCGGGCAGCGCCATGCCGTTGACGCTGCCGCCCAGCGGGATCCACATCGTGTCGAAGGCCCCGGGGATATAGCGCCCGTCGACCCGCAGGCCCAGCTGGTAGATCAGCGTCTCGTCCGTGGGATTGTGGAGCGTATAGCTCAAATAGAGCGTGTCGCCGTCCAGCAGGTATTCCTCCACGCGGAAATCGCACAGGGAGGCCGCCGCATCCGGCGCGTCGGTGGGCTCCGGCGTCATCAGGTGCTCGACGGCCGCGCGGCTGGGCTCTTCCCCAAACCTCCCGAACAGGTAGCTCAGCAGGCTGGATTTCACCGCCGCCGTGGCCGCG
>JAFVBK010000157.1 GCA_017480045.1 Clostridia bacterium | reverse complement strand
GCATAAAACGGACATTAAGAGGATCGAACGAATGCGTTTGCACAAGGCCGTTGCGCGGTCGGGGCTGACGCGCAGCGAGGCGAAGAACGCGAACGCGGCGGGGCGCGTGTGGGTGGACGGTCGGCCCGCCCGCGACTGCGCCATGCAGGTGGCGCCCGCGCAGGTGCGCGTGGACGGCGCGGAGCCTGTGGAGACCGGGGCGCTGTACATCATGGTGAACAAGCCCGCGGGCGTGCTCACGGCCACCGAGGACCGCCGCCTGCCCACAGTGCTCCAGCTGCTGCCGGAGCCGCTGCGGCGGCGCGGACCGGGACCGGTGGGGCGGCTGGACCGGGACGTGACGGGCCTGGTGCTGCTGACCACCGACGGGCAGCTGGCGCACCGGCTGATTTCGCCCAAGTGGAAGGCCGAGAAGCTGTACCGCGCCCGTTGCGAGGGGCGACTGACAGACGCGGACGCGGCGGTGTTCGCCGGAGGCGTGCAGCTGTCGGATTTCACGGCCCGGCCCGCCGAGCTGCGCATACTGGCGGCGGGCGAGGCCGAATCCACGGCTGATGTAATTTTGACAGAGGGAAAATTTCATCAGGTCAAGCGGATGTTTGCCGCCTTCGGCCATCCGCTGATCGCGCTGGAGCGTCTGCGCATCGGCTGCGTAACCCTCGATCCCGCGCTGGCGGCGGGAGAATGGCGCGCGCTGACGGAGGATGAGATTGAGGGATTGAAACGTATGTGCAAATTTTGATTTGTCGCTTTGCCACAAATCAAAATTTATTAAGGAGGTCTCTATGTCTGACCATTACTATACCGAGAATCCGAATTCCGCCCACGACGAGCGGCAGGTGACGATCGTGGCGCTGGGCAACGAACTGGCGTTTACCACCGATGCGGGGGTGTTTTCCCGCGACGGGCTGGATCGGGGCACAGAGGTGCTGCTGAAGGCGCTGCCGGCGCTGACGGGCCGGGTGCTGGATCTGGGCTGCGGCTGGGGCGCGGTGGGCGTGGCGCTGGGGAAGCGGTATCCGGCGCTGGAAATCGTGATGACCGACATCAATCAGCGGGCGGTGGCGCTGGCAAAGCGCAATCTGGCGGCCAACGGCGTCCATGCCGAGGTGGCGCAGGGCGACGGCTTCGGGGCCGTGACGGGCGCGTTTGACGCCGTCATCACCAATCCGCCCATTCGCGCGGGCAAGGCGGTCGTTTACGGCCTGTTCAGCCAGGCGAGGGACTATTTAAAGCCTGACGGCGCGCTGTATGTCGTCATTCGCAAGCAGCAGGGCGCGCCCTCCGCGCTCAAATACTTGAAGGAAATCTACGCCGAGGCCGAGGTGATCGACCGCGGAAGCGGATTTCATGTGATCAGGGCGAAGAAAAATGGAGAATGAGGATGGCATAAAAGAAAGCGGCGGCCAAACGGCCGCCGCTTCAGACCGCTGACAAAGCCCGCAAATGCGGAAATTGCTGAAAAGAACTTTCGTAAGGTGGCAATTTCCGCTTGCGGCGTCAAGAAAGTCCTGCAAATTCGGTTACTTACGGTTGAGTAAGCGCCCTCATTTGCAGGACTTCTTTTCTTGCCTTGCAGGCTTTTCAGTGGCCTGCCAGTCTGTTGACTTTGTCAACATCCTAAAGCGGCGGCCAAATGGTCGCCGCTTTCGCATCGCGTGTCAGAACAGCAGGCTCTCCTCGCTCTTCGGGTCGAACAGCTGGGTCACCTTCTCCGGGAAGGTGAAGCGCAGCTTGCTGCCGTAGGTCAGGGCGTTGCGCTGGGCCTCGGAGAGCTCCAGCGTGGGGATGCGCAGGATCACAGAGGTGTCGTCGGACAGATCGACGTGCAGGTGCAGCTCGCTGCCCATCATCTCGTTGACCCGCAGGGTGCCCTCGATGGTGTTGCCGGTCTGATCAAACACCAGCTGGGTGTGTTCGGGGCGCACGCCCAGGATGACCTCCTGATTGCCGACGCCCTTGGCCGCCAGCCTCGCGCACTTCTCCTCGCTCAGCGCCACCTTCACGCCGTACAGCTCGGCGGCGTACTGATTGCCGTTTTTGACCAGCTTCGCCTTCAGGAAGTTCATCTGCGGGGAGCCGATGAAGCCCGCCACGAACAGGTTGCGCGGGGTCTCAAACACCTCCTGGGGCGTGCCGACCTGCTGGATGTAGCCGTCCTTCATGATGACGATGCGGTCGCCCAGGGTCATGGCCTCGGTCTGGTCGTGGGTGACGTAGATGAACGTGGTGTCGATGCGCTTGCGCAGCAGGATGATCTCCGCGCGCATTTGGTTGCGCAGCTTCGCGTCCAGGTTGGAGAGCGGCTCGTCCATCAGGAACACCTGGGGCTCGCGCACGATGGCGCGGCCGATGGCCACGCGCTGGCGCTGGCCGCCGGACAGGTTTTTCGGCTTGCGGGCCAGGTACTCGGTGATGCCCAGGATCTCCGCCGCCTGGCACACCCGCCGGTGGACCTCCTCGTTGTTCATCTTTCGCAGCCGCAGGCTGAACGCCATGTTCTCATAGACGGTGATGTGGGGGTACAGCGCGTAGTTCTGGAAGACCATCGCGATGTCTCGGTCCTTGGGCTCCACGTCGTTGACCACGCGGTCGCCGATGGTCAGCGTGCCGCCGGAGATGTCCTCCAGACCGGCGATCATGCGCAGGGTGGTGGATTTGCCGCAGCCGGAGGGGCCGACGAACACGATGAATTCCTTGTCCTTGATCTCCAGGTTGAAGTCGTGGACCGCCACGACGTTTTTATCGTATACCTTCTTGACGTGTTCAAGCTTTAAACTTGCCATATTTTGCAATCCTCCAATTCTGAAACGGGAAAACCCGTCTAAATCGGGGGAAGGATTCCCCCGTCCACCGGGCCTTAGCCTTTGACGGCGCCGCCGGTGACGCCCTCGACGTAGTACTTCTGCAGCGCCAGGAACAGCGCCGTGATCGGTACCGCCACCAGCACGCCGCCCGCGCAGAAGCGGGTGAAGTAGTTCTGGTAGTCGTTGGTGTTGATCCAGTTGTACAGGCCCACCGCCACGTTGTAGCCGTTCTGGTGTCCGAAGGCCACATAGCTGGCGAACACGTAATCGCCCCAGGGCGCCATGAACGCCATCAGGATGGTGTAGATGACGATGGGCTTGGCCAGCGGCATGATGATCTTCAGGAATACCTGGAAGCGGGTGGCGCCGTCGATGCGGGCGGACTCGTCCAGCGACTTCGGGATCGTGTCAAAGAAGCCCTTGGAGATGTAATAGCCCATGCCGGAGGAGGCGCAGTAGATCAGGATCAGGCCGGGTACCGCGCCCGCCTGGGTCAGGCCCAGCTGCTTCAGCAGGAAGTAGAGCGTGATCATCGTCAAAAAGCCGGGGAACATGCCCAGCACCAGCACCACGTTCATGATCAGCTTCCTGCCCTTGAAGCGCAGGCGGGACAGCGCGTAGCTGACGGACAGTACGATCACGGTCTGCAGCACCGAGGTGAACAGCGCGATGGTCAGCGTGTTGCCATACCAGCGGATGTACTGGCTCATGGTCATCGGGGCGAGGATGCACTGGATGATGAGCCCCAGCGCCAGGAATTCGCCCACCATGGCGGCCAGCTTTTTCACGCCCTCATACTTGTCCTCGACCACATAGCCGGGGATGGAGCGCAGCAGCTTGCTGTCCTGCTTCAGGTAGACGCGAGCCATGATGGCGCCGGCCAGCAGGAACAGCGCCGCCGAGATCAGCAGCTTGCCCCAGCCGCCCGCCAGGGTGAAGCCCTGCAGCGCGGCGGTCAGGATCGCCAGCACCGCGAAGCCGACGGCCAGGCAGCAGCCCAGCGCGATGGCCCGCGTCGAGCGCTTTTCGCTGTCCTGCCGATCCAGCCACTTGCCGGCCAGGTGGATCAGCGCGGCGCTCACCGCCGCGCAGGCCAGGGCGATCAGCAGCGCCTTGCCCATCCAGGAGAAGAAATTGCTGCCCTCGAAAAGGAAGGCGTAGTTGTCCAGGGAGAACTGCTTGGGAAGCAGGTAGTCCACCATGCCGCCCTTCTCCAGCTTGTAGGAGCGGAAGGACTGGAGGACCAGAAATACGAAGGGCACCAGCCAGACGATGCTCATCACCACCAGCACGGTATAGATCGTGCCGTTGATCCGCCGCTCGTGGCCCTTCTTGCTGCGCAGCTTTTGCGGCGCGGCAGCTTGATTCGCTATATTCGGCATTACTGGAAATCATCCTCATTCTTGACGGACGGTATCAGGTTGTAGACCACCAGGTTGATCACGGCCAGCACCACGAATACCATGATGCCGATGACGGCGGCGATCTTGTAGTTGGTGTCGCTGACGGTCATGCGGTACAGCCAGGTGATCAGCAGGTCGGTGTTGCCGGCGTTGCCCGCCAGGCCCATCGGCTTGCCCTGGGACAGCAGGAAGATGACGTTGAAGTTGTTGATGTTGCCCGTAAAGGACGTCAGCAGATAGGGACCTGTGACGAACAGCATGTAGGGCAGCGTGATCTTGCCGTACATCTGCACCGCGTTCGCGCCGTCGATGCGGGCGGATTCGTACAGATCGGCGGGGATGTTCATCAGTATGCCCGTGGCGATCAGCATCAGATAGGGGATGCCGATCCAGACGTTGATGACGATGATCGTGAACCGCGCCCAGCCTGGGTTGGTCCAGAATGGGATGGGCTCGCTGATCCAGTGCCACTTCATCAGGTAGGTGTTGATCAGGCCGTCCGCCGCGAACATCTTCGACACGTACAGCAGCGACACAAACTGGGGAATGGCGATGGTCATGACCAGGATGGTGCGCCAGACCTTCTTCAGCTTGATGCCCTTCTTGTTGATCATGATGGCCACGAACATGCCCAGGAAGTAGTTCAGGAACGTGGCGAAGAAGGCCCACACCAGCGTCCAGAACAGCACTTGGCGGAACGTATCGCCATAGCTGGCGCTGCCGGAGGACAGCAGCGTCCTGAAGTTCTCAAAGCCCACCCAGGTAAACAGCTTGCTGGGCGGCTGATGGTTGTAGTCGAAGTTGGTGAAGGCCACCAGGATCATGAACACGATGGGCAGGATCGTGAATATCAGCACGCCCAGCGTGGGCAGGGCCAGCAGCGTCTTGTGGAACTGGCTGTCCACCAGCGACTGCAGGTCGTCCTTCGTGCGTTTCAGCTTCTTGCCGGAGGCCAGAATCTGCTGGCTGATCTTGTTCTGCTTGATGTTCGCCCGCCAGGTGTAGATGAACGCCAGTATGAAGAAGATCGTCAGCACGCCGTACAGCAGGATCAGGAAGGAGTTGTCGCCGTAGACGGTGACGCGCCCCTCCTTGTGGGTCTCGACGGTGCCCAGCGTATTCAGCTTGGACAGGTAGGCCATGCCGAAGTTGACCATGTACAGGTTAAACACCGTCTGGAAAAGGAAGAACAGCAGGCCGCGGCCCCACTGCCCCCGCGCCATGGAGCCGGAGCCCATGACCAGATAGGAGAGCCGCGTCTTCCAGTCGCCATCGCGGAAGGTGGTGAACAGATCCGAGATGGAGAGGCCGATGCCCTTGAAGAACCCGGCAATGGCCAGCCCCAGCTTCACGAAGCCGCCGCCGATCTTGCCCGGCAGCGCCTTGAAGAATTTACCCGCGTCGTGGAGCATCTTCTGGGGCTTGCTCATTTTGAGGTAATTTAAATCAACCATGCTATACTACCCCTTTTATTTAGAGTGTGGAGAGATAAAAGTTTGGATGAAAAAGACAGACGCGCTGAACTCTTTATCTCTATGCGCTCAATTAAAACGGACCGGAGGCGCCCTCCGGTCCGTTTTGCGGTCAGCTTAGCCCGCGTAGGAAATGCAGGTATCCTGGAACTCGGTCAGGGCGTCCATCAGCGCGGCGTCGTCCGCGTCGTCATAGTCCTTCGCGAGGATCTTGTCGCCCAGGCCGGTGGCCAGGCTCCAGTAGTCGCCGGGATACTGGCCCTGCGGGATGGTGAAGGCCAGCTGCTCGGCCAGCGCGGACAGGGCGATGTCGCTCTGCACGGCCTCGCTCTGCTGGGCCTCCAGGTTGGAGGGACCCCAGCCCAGCGCCTCGTAACGGGCCAGCTGCACTTCGCCAGAGGTCAGGTAGGCGGCCAGCGCGTCGCAGGCGGTCAGCTTGGCCTCGTCCTCCTGGGGCTTCACGCCCAGCATCTTGAAGCCGCCGAAGCCGGACAGCTGATAGCCGTCCACGGTGGGCAGCTTGGCCGCGGCGTAGTTCTCGCCAAACAGCTCCTGAGCGGCGGTGGCATCCCAGGTGCCATCCACGATCGCGCCCACGTTGGTGGCGGCGGAAATGGAGGAGCCGTTCACGAAGGCGGGGCTCTTGGCCAGCTTGATCATGCTCTTCAGGGCGGCCAGACCGGCGTCGGAGGCGTAATCCACGTTGCACTGGTTGATGTTGCCCTCATCGTCCACGTCATAGGTCAGGGTGCAGCCCGCGCCGAAGAAGAAGGCGGTCTGATACCAGCCGGAGTTGATCTCCATGTAGAAGCTCTTGCCGGCGGCTTCGCAGTCGGCCAGGATCGCGTCCAGATCGGTGGGATCGGTGACGACGCTCTTGTCATAGTACAGGAAGTAGCCGTTGTCGCTGGTCATGGGATAGGCGTACATGGTGTCGCCCAGGGTGACGGCGGCCACGGCGCCGGCGTCGTTCTCAGCGGCGACGATCTCGGCGTTGCCGGGCTCTACGTCGATCAGGGCGCCGGCGGCGACCATGCGGGCCAGCTGGTCCTGCGCGAAGCCGAAGATGTCGGCGGCGGACTCGACGTCGGTGATGACCTTGCCGGCGGCGTCGCCTTCGCCCACGGGCTCGACGTTCACGGTCAGGTCGGCGTACTCAGGATTGGCGGCCTTGAAGGCCTCAACCTGCTCGTTGGTGAAGTCCACGGCAGCCTCGGCCACCCAGACCTTCAGCTCGCCGCTGTAGCCCTCCGCGAAGGCCGCGCAGCTCAGGGTCAGCACCAGCGCGACGGCCAGCACCAGAGTCAACAGTTTCTTCATGGTTATTCCTCCTTTTTTACGTGTCATGCGCCGCTTCGCGGCACATGAATGGGGGTACCCCCATTAACAACACATTCATTATAGCACTTTGTTAAGTTAATGTCAAAACAAAACTGAGCGCTTTTGTCAACTTGATTGGATTTTTCAATCCGATGGTAGAAAAGTGTCAATTTTACATATTTTTAGGATTTCTGCGATACCGTCCCGGCGAGGTGCCGTACTTGCGGTGGAACCGGCGGATGAAGTAGCTGATGTTGTCAAAGCCGCAGTTGGCGGCCACCGTGCCGATGTCGTCGTCGGTCTCCTTCAAATAGTATACTGCCGCCGACAGCCGGTAATCCGTCAGATACTCCACGAAGGTGCGCCCGGTGACCTGTCGGAAGATGCGCATGAAGTGGGAGGGGCTGTAGCCAGCCACGGCGGCGGCGTCCGCCACGGAGATCGGCTCGCGAAAGCGGTCTTTTACGTAGTTGACCAATCCCTTCAGCTTTTCCGCATCTTCGTTGGGACGGGCTTCGCCGGCGGTTTGCTGAAAGCTGTGCAGCGCGTAGAGCAGCTTGAACAGCTGGCTCTTGACCAGCAGCGCGTAGCCCGGCGTTCGCCGCGCGCAGGCCTCGTCCGCGCCGTCCAGCGCCGCGCTGACAGCCCGGTGAAAGTCGCTGCCGGGGCAGATGGGTCGCTCAAATTGTAACGCGCCCTGGCGCAGCGCGTCCACCACGCCGCGGCACCAGTCGTCGGCCTCCAGGCTGTCCAGCAGCGCGAGGGAAAATATGATGTTTTCGTATTCCATCCGCACGCCGGGATCGCCCTCGATGGCGTGCAGCTCGCCCGGCAGCACCGGCACGATGCAGCCCGCGGAGACCGGATAGCAGGCCAGGTTTACCGACACCGAGCCGCTGCCCTTCTTGATGTAGATCAGCTCCATCTGCTCGTGCCAGTGCAGATTCACGCGATCAAAATCCTGAGGGATCGTGCATAGATAGGTGTTGTAGGCAAAGCCCGGCTGCTCGTGCAGGCGGGTCTCCTGATACTGAGTGTATTGTTCGAGCTCCATGAGAACACCTCAAAAGCCTGAGACTCATCTCGGCGCGCAGCGCCCAGACAAAGCAGATTTTATGATAGTATTGTATCATAATTCCCCAACATTCTGCAAGATTTTATAACATCCTGAGACTATAATACAAGCAATATGAAGCACATGGAGGTTGAACGCTATGAGTCATACTACGCTTCGGGAATATATTGGAAGGCCCTTGAACGAGCTGACGCGGCTGGAGCTGTTCAACGATCTGCTGCGTTACGCGGCGGACGCGTCCAGGGCCCGCGGCTACAACGAGGGCAAGAAGAAGCTGTATTACATATCGGCGGAATTTCTGATCGGCAAGCTGCTGAGCAACAACCTGATCAACCTGGGCTTGTACGACGCCGTGGCCGAGGAGCTTTCGGCGGCGGGCATCGCCCTGTCCGAGCTGGAGGAGTTCGAGCTGGAGCCCTCGCTGGGCAACGGCGGGCTGGGCCGGCTGGCGGCCTGCTTCCTGGACAGCCTGGCGACGCTGGGTCTGCCCGCCGACGGCGTGGGCCTGGCCTATCACTGCGGCCTGTTCAGGCAGAATTTTGTAAGCAACAAGCAGTCCGAGACGCCGGACACCTGGCTGCGCTGGGGCACCGAGAGCTGGATGCGCCGCACGGGCGTGCACTACGACGTGCCCTTCGGCGACATGACGCTGCGCTCCACGATGTATGAGATCGACGTGACCGGCTACGACGGCAAGTGCGGCAGGCTGCGGCTGTTCGACGTGGACACCGCCGACGAGCGGCTGATCAAGTCCGGCATCGCCTTTGATCAGGCCGACCTGGCGAAGAACCTGACGCTGTTTCTCTATCCCGACGACAGCACCGACGCGGGCCGTCTGCTGCGGGTGTATCAGGAATACTTCATGGTTGCCAACGCCGCGCGGCTGATTCTGGACGAGTGCGCGGCGAAGGGCGGCGACCCCCGCGAGCTGGCGGACTACGCCGCGATCCAGATCAACGATACCCACCCGACGCTGGTGATTCCGGAGTTGATCCGCCTGCTGATGGAGCGGGGCGTCGACGAGGACGAGGCCGTGGCGGCCGTCACCAAGGCCTGCGGCTACACCAACCACACCATCCTGGCCGAGGCGCTGGAGAAGTGGCCCATCGCGTACCTTGAACGCGCGGTGCCCCACCTGATGCCCATCATCCGGCGGCTGGACCAGCGGGTGCGGGAAAAGCATGACGATCCCTTCGTGCAGATCATCGACGCCGCGGGCTACGTGCACATGGCGAATCTGGACATCCATTTCAGCCACTCCGTGAACGGCGTGGCCCGGCTGCACACCGAGATTTTGAAGAATTCCGAGCTGGCGCCCTTCTACGCCATCTATCCGGATAGGTTCAACAACAAGACCAACGGCATCACCTTCCGCCGCTGGCTGATGAGCTGCAACCCGGATCTCGCAGGCCTGATCGACGAGACCATCGGCACGGGCTGGCGCAGGGACGCCGGAGCGCTGGAGGGGCTGCTCGATCACGCGGACGACCCGGCGCTGCTGGCGCGGCTGGCGGCGGTGAAGCGGGTGAACAAGCGGCGCTTCGCGGACTGGATATTCGCCCATCAGGGCGCGGTGATCGATCCGGATTCCGTGTTCGACGTTCAGTCCAAGCGGCTGCACGAGTACAAGCGCCAGCAGCTGAACCTGCTGTGGATCATCCGGGAATACCTGCGCATTCGCCTGGGCGCGCTGCCCGCGCGGCCGATCACCGTCGTCTTTGGCGCGAAGGCGGCCCCGGCCTATACCATCGCCAAGGACATCATTCACGCGATACTGTGCCTGTCCGAGGTGATCGACGCCGACCCGGTGGCCAGCAAGTGGCTCAAGGTGGTGATGGTGGAGAACTACAACGTCGCCGCCGCCGAAAGGCTGATTCCCGCCTGCGACCTGTCCGAGCAGATTTCCCTGGCCTCCAAGGAGGCCAGCGGCACCGGCAACATGAAGTTTATGCTCAACGGCGCGGTGACGCTGGGCACCATGGACGGCGCGAACGTGGAGATCGCGGAGCTGGTGGGCCCAGAGAATATCTACACCTTCGGCGCGTCCTCGGACGAGGTGATCGAGCGCTATCGCCGGGGCGACTACAACCCGCAGGCATGCCTGAATGCCGACCCCGCGCTGAGCGCGGCGGTGGATTTCCTGACCGCCCCGCGCATGCTCGCCGCCGGCGACCGGGAGAGCCTGGAGCGGCTCAAGAACGAGCTGGCGTACAAGGACTGGTTTATGACCTTCCCGGATTTTGCCGACTACTGCCGCGCCAAGGAGCGGGCCCTTGCCGATATGGGCGACGCGCTGGCCTGGAGCAAAAAGGCCCTGACGAACATCGCCAGGGCGGGTTACTTCTCCTCCGACAGGACCATCGAGGATTACAACAGGGATATTTGGAGACTGTAAATGAGAGATTTCTGATTATTTAAACAGCTTCGGCCGCAGCTTCTTCAGATACACCACCGCCATGGCGCCCAGCAGCCGGTCGTAGATCAGCAGCGTGACGTTGGCCAGCAGGATGAACGCGATCAGCATCGCGCGGCCCATCTCCCGGTACTCGGCCATGATCTGATCCATGCGCAGCACGAAGAAGATCAGCGCCGCCATCGCTCCGGCGCACAGATTCCAGATGAAGAGCTTCACTGGCACGCCCCGCCAGCCGGGCAGCCGGGCGTCCAGCCTCCATTTCAGCGCCGGATACCAGCCCAGGAACGCGAACAGCAGCGCCGCCTCCTTGTCCGCGCAGAGCATCAGGCTCAGGGCGCTGATCGCGGCCCAGGCCCCCAGGGCGTAGCGCTGCCCGCCCTCGACGAATACCGGTATCACCAGCAGCCCCGCCAGCGCCGGGCCCACGAACGTGGCCGCGGGAATCACGCCGCCCATCAGCAGTATCGCCGTTGCCAGCGCCACCATCATGCCGCTGACCGCCACGCGCCGGGTGTTCTTGTTCATAAAACCGCCTCCG
>JAFVBK010000156.1 GCA_017480045.1 Clostridia bacterium | reverse complement strand
ATTTCAAATTTCCCATTGCAAGCGGAGCTTAGCTACGCTTGCCGAGGATTTTGTCCGCGATGTTGCCCGGCACTTCCTCGTAATGCGCAAACTGCATGGTGTAGGTGCCGCGGCCCTGGGTCTTGGAACGCAGGTCGGTGGCGTAGCCGAACATCTCCGAAAGCGGCACGATGCCGTCGATGGAGTGCAGGCCCGCGTGCATGTCCATGCCGGTCACGCGGCCGCGCCGGGCGGAGATATCGCCCATGACGTCGCCCATGTACTCGTCCGGCACGACGACCTCGATCTTCATCATCGGCTCCAGCAGCGCGGAATCCGCCTTGCGCAGAGCCTCCTTGAAGGCCATGGAGCCGGCGATTTTGAACGCCATTTCGCTGGAGTCCACCTCGTGGTAGGAACCGTCGACCAGGTCGACGCCGAAGTCCATGACCTCGTAGCCGCCCACGCTGCCGCTGAGCGCGGCCTCGCGGATACCCTGATCGATAGGCGCGATGAATTCCTTGGGAATCACGCCGCCGACGATCTTGTTGTTGAACTCATAGCCGCTGCCGGGCTCGCGGGGATAGATTTCAATCACGCAGTGACCGAACTGGCCGTGGCCGCCGGTCTGGCGCACATAGCGGCCCTCGGCCTTCGCGCGTCTGCGGATGCACTCCTTGTAGGCGACCTGGGGCTTGCCCACGGTGGCCTCCACGCGGAATTCGCGCAGCAGGCGATCCACGATGATCTCCAGATGCAGCTCGCCCATGCCGGCGATGATCGTCTGGCCAGTGGACTCGTCGGTATAGGTCTTGAAGGTGGGGTCTTCCTCCGCCAGGCGCACCAGCGCCAGGCTCATCTTGTCCTGACCGGCCTTGGTCTTGGGCTCGATGGCGACGCGGATGACCGGCTCCGGGAACTCCATGGATTCCAGGATGATCGGCTGACCCTCGTTGCAGATGGTGTCGCCGGTGGTGGTCTCCTTCAGGCCCACGACGCCCGCGATGTCGCCCGCGCGGATCTCGTCGATCTCCTCGCGGTGATTGGCGTGCATGCGCAGGATGCGGCCCACGCGCTCGCGCTTGCCCTTGGTGGAATTATAGACGTAGCTGCCCGTCTTCAGCGTGCCGGAATAGACGCGCATGAAGGCCAGCTTGCCCACGAAGGGGTCGGCCATGATCTTGAACACCAGTGCGGAAAAGGGCGCCTCGTCGGAGGCCTCGCGCTCGATCTCCTCGTCCTTGCCGGGGCGGGTGCCCTTGACCGGCGGGATGTCGATCGGGGAGGGCAGATAGTCCACAATCGCGTCCAGCAGGGGCTGCACGCCCTTGTTGCGATAGGAGGTGCCGCACAGCACCGGGTTCAGCTTGCCCTCGATGGTGCCCTTTCTCAGGCCGAACATGATCTCCTTGGTGGTCAGCTCCTCGCCGTCCAGATACTTCATCATCAGCTCGTCGTCGCACTCGGCGGCGGCCTCCACCATCTTGGCGTGGTACTCCTCGGCCATCTCCTGGAGCTCGGCGGGAATGTCCGTCTCGTCCATGGTGGTGCCCAGCTCGTCCACGTAGATTTCGGCCTTCATCTTCACCAGGTCCACCAGGCCGACAAAATCAGCCTCGGCGCCGATGGGAATCTGAATCGGCACGGCGTTGGCCTGCAGGCGCTCCTTCATCATTTCAACCACGCGGAAGAAGTCGGCGCCGACGATATCCATCTTGTTGACATAGGCCAAGCGGGGCACGTGATACTTGGTGGCCTGGCGCCACACGGTCTCGGACTGAGGCTCCACGCCGCCCTTGGCGCAGAAGACGGAGACCGCGCCGTCCAGCACGCGCAGCGAGCGCTCCACCTCGACGGTGAAATCGACGTGGCCGGGGGTGTCGATCAGGTTGATCTGGTGCCCGCGCCATTCACAGGTCGTCGCGGCGGAGGTGATGGTGATGCCGCGCTCCTGCTCCTGCTCCATCCAGTCCATCGTCGCCATGCCCTCGTGCACCTCGCCGATGCGGTGGGTGCGGCCCGTGTAGTACAGGATGCGCTCGGAGGTGGTGGTCTTTCCGGCATCGATGTGAGCCATGATGCCTATGTTGCGTACATGATCCAGTGAATGTGTTCTCGCCACAGTCAATTTCCTACTTTCTTTAAATCTAAACGATACTATGGAGCCAATCTTAACAGTGCCCCATAGAACCATCAGCACGCATAATGCGTGCTGATGAATGGGTTATGCGATTTCCGAAGGCCGCAAAGCGGCCCTTCGACTACCAGCGATAGTGCGCGAAGGCCTTGTTGGCCTCGGCCATCTTGTGCATATCCTCGCGGCGCTTCACGGCGTTGCCGGTGTTGTTCGCGGCATCCATGATCTCGCCGGCTAAGCGGTCCGCCATGGTGCGCTCGCCGCGCTTGCGGGCGAACATCACCAGCCAGCGCAGCGCCAGAGTCTGGCGGCGCTCAGGGCGAATCTCGATCGGCACCTGGTAGGTGGAACCGCCGACGCGGCGGGCCTTGACTTCCATCGCGGGCATGATGTTCGCGATAGCGGCGTTGAACACCTCCATGGCGTCCTTGCCGGTCTTGGCGGCGACGGTATCAAAGGCATCGTAGCACACGGCCTGCGCGATGCCGCGCTTGCCATCGTACATAACCTGATTGATCAGCTTGGTGATAATGGTCGTTCCGTATACCGGATCCGGAAGCACTTCGCGCTTCGGGATAAATCCACGTCTGGGCATTGTAGTCCCTCCCTAATCTTGAATGTCAATCCGCACGTGCGGATGCAAGAATCTTACGAACGATAAAGTGAACGAGAAACAGGTAAAAGCTCGCGCGAAAGTTGGCGCTTTCGCCCTTGCCCGACCCTCGAAGCCATCCGGCATATTCCCACGTTCCAAATGGACCATGCCCTCAGCGCCCTCAAGCCGTTTTCACCCTGGGAATAGAAAGTATTCCCTTACTTCTTCGGACGCTTCGCGCCGTAGAGGGAGCGGCCCTGCATGCGCTTGGCAACGCCAGCAGCATCGAGAGCGCCGCGGATGATGTGGTAACGTACGCCAGGGAGATCGCGGACCTTGCCGCCGCGGATCAGCACAACCGAGTGCTCCTGCAGGTTGTGGCCGATACCCGGAATGTAGCAGGTACCTTCGATGTTGTTCGTCAGACGAACACGCGCAATTTTACGCAAAGCGGAATTCGGCTTCTTGGGGGTCTGCGTCTTGACGGACATGCAGACGCCGCGCTTCTGCGGACAGGACTGCAGAATCGGGGAATTCGACTTGCTGGTTACCTTTTCTCTACCCTTGTGGATCAACTGATTGATCGTCGGCATTGAAGAAAAGCACCTCCTGAACTATTATGGATCTTAATGAGCCTCTATATACACTTCCGCAACCCTGGAAGGATACAAAGCGTTCCTGTGAGCGGGGAAGCTCCTCCCCCGCCGCTGTCATTCCCTGTCAGAAAAGAATTTGCTTCAGAAAACCGTATATCCTTACGCAAAAATCCATCCGTCTCCGCCGCGCAAATCGCCGGAAACGATTGAATATCGGGGGCACGCCCCCAATACCATGCAAGTCAGTGGATTGACAGCTCTTCGGTATGCTACTTCTT
>JAFVBK010000011.1 GCA_017480045.1 Clostridia bacterium | reverse complement strand
GGCAGCTCGAAGCTCGCTGTCCCCCCTACTACGCGTCTGAGCTACCCCGGAACATTGGGATTGAGCTCGTTAAGCCGCAGCGTGGCTTAAGCGTGAAAATCATGTTACGGGAGCTCAGCCGCAATAAATGGTGATTCCCCAAAACACTGGTTGACGGACAGGGAACCGTGCATGGGATTTTGAACAGCTTTCCTAAGCACTAAGTAAATGATGTCGCCCTGGCCGCGGCAACGCGAAAGCGGCGGGCAAATGCCCGCCGCTTTCGCGCGCGATCTTACTCCGCCTTCCATGCGTGGAAGGCCTGCTTATTGATATCCAGCAGATGCGCCTTGCGGCCGGAGAAGGTCTTCTCCATGATCCTGTAGATCATCTCCACCGGCACCACGGGGCTGACGCTCACCAGCGCGCCCAGCATGACGGTGTTGGCCGTGCGGGCATTGCCCAGCTTCATGGCGATGTCGTTGGCGGGCACCTCGTACACGTTGATGTCCGTTCGGGTGGGCTTCTGCTCGATCAGCGAGGTGTTCACGAACAGGTTGCCGCCGGGCTTCACCAGCGATTCGAACTTCAAAAGCGAAGGCAGGTTCATCACCACCACGTCGTCCGCCTCGTAGATCAGCGGGCAGCTGACCGGCTTATCGGCGCTGATGACCACAGTGCAGTTGGCGGTGCCGCCGCGCATCTCCGGGCCGTAGGAGGGCAGCCAGGTGGCGTTCATATCGGCATACATCGCCGCGTAGGTCAGCATCTGGCCCATGGTCAGCACGCCCTGCCCGCCGGAACCGGCAAAAAACAGCTTCGTCGTCGCCATGTCAATCCGCCTCCTTGTCGATGTCGCGATAGACGCCCAGCGGATAGTAGGCGGCCACTTCCTCGCGCATGCGCTTCATGGCCTCCGCCGGGGTCAGGCCCCAGTTCGTCGGGCAGGTGCTCAGCAGCTCCACAAAGGTGAAGCCCTTGCCCGCCAGCTGGTATTCAAAGGCCTTGCGCACGGCCTTCTTGGCGGCGCGGATGCGGGCCGGGGAATCCAGCGACACGCGCTCGATGTAGGCCGGGCCGTCCAGCGTGGCCAGCAGCTCGCAGATCTTCAGCGGCATGCCCGCCTGCTCGCGGGTGCGGCCCTCCACCGAGGTGGTGGAGCGCTGGCCGATCAGCGTAGTCGGGGCCATCTGGCCGCCGGTCATGCCATAGATGCCGTTGTTGATGAAAAACGTGGAGAACCGCTCGCCGCGGGCCGCTGCGTGGACGATCTCACCCATGCCGATGGAGGCCAGGTCGCCGTCGCCCTGATAGGTGAAGACCACCTTGTCCGGGTGAACGCGGCGAATGCCGGAGGCCACCGCCGGCGCGCGGCCGTGGGCCGCCTCGCACATATCCACGTTCATAAACTGGTGCGCCACCACGGAGCAGCCGATGGGCGCGACGCCCAGCGTCTTGCCCAGCAGGCCCATCTCGTCCAGCGTCTCCATGATGATGCGGTGTGCGACACCGTGGGTGCAGCCGGGACAATAGCTGGTGCTGACGGGCAGCATGCCCTCTGTAACGGTAAATACAGGTTTCATCGCACTTCCTCCAGTATCTTCTTCGTCTTTTCCACGACCTCAAGGCTCGTGGGCAGCATGCCGCCCACGCGGTGGATCAGCTTCACCGGCACGCGGCCCTTCACGCCCAGGTTGATGTCCTGGAGCATCTGGCCCATGCTCAGCTCCGCGGAGATCACGGCCCTGGTCTTGTCGGAGATATTGTCAAACGCGCCGTAGGGGAACGGCCACAGGCTGATGGGCCGGATCAGGCCCGCCTTGACGCCCTGGCTCTCCAGCAGCTCCATGGCCTCTCTGGCCAGGCGCGCCATGGTGCCGAAGGCCACGAATACGACCTCGGCGTCCTCCAGATTTTCGCACTCCACCCGCTCCAGTTCCTTCTCCATCGCGGCGTACTTTTCAAACAGGCGCTCCACGTGGGCCTCCAGCACTTCCGGCTGCAGCCGCAGGGATTTCACCACGCTGCGCTCGCCCTTTTCACTGCCGGAAATGGCCCAGGGCTTCGCGGTGGCGATCTCTTCGCTGGTATAGGCGTGCTTTTCCTCCGGCAGCACCACGGGCTCCATCATCTGGCCCATCAGGCCGTCGGCCAGCACCATCACCGGGTTGCGGTACTTGTCGGCGATGGACGGGGCCTCGTAGAGGATGTCCACGGCCTCCTGAATGGAGGCGGGCGCGAACACGGGGATCTTATAGTCGCCGTTGCCGCCGCCGCGGGTCACCTGGTTATAGTCGGCCTGACCGGGCTGAATGGAGCCGATGCCGGGGCCGCCGCGGGAGACGTTCAGCAGCGTTACCGGCACCTCCGCGCCGCAGAGGAAGCTCATGCCCTCCTGCATCAGCGCAATGCCCGGAGACGAAGACGATATAAAGCCGTTGCCGCCTGCGGCGCCGCAGCCGTAGGCCATGTTGATGGCGCCCAGCTCGCTCTCCGCCTGTAGGAATTTGCCGCCCCGCTTGGGCAGCTCCCGGCTCATGAATTCGGGAATCTCGCTCTGAGGCGTGATGGGATAGCCGAAATAAAAGCGCACGCCGCCGCGGATGACGGCCTCGGCAAAGGCCTCGTTGCCCTTCATCAATACCTTTTCGCTCATGCTTCCCCCTCCTCCAGCTGGAAAATCTCGATCGCGCAGTCGGGACACACCGTCGCGCAGCTGGCGCAGCCGATGCACTTCTCCGGCTCGACGATCATCGCGGGACAGTAGCCCTTGGCGTTCACCTGCGTGTCCATCGCGATGATCTGCTTCGGACAGAAGCTGCGACACAGCTCACAGCCCTTGCAGCGCTCCCGGTCGAATACGACCCTGAACCTCTTAGACATAACTTTGCCTCCTTGTATCAGCGAATGACGTTATTCGTCATGGATAGCTTTTTGAATTTGGAGTGTGGCGTTTGGGTGAAAATCCTTCGGATTTCTTTTTTTAATTATTATATACCCGTCGCAGAGCATTTCCTCCACCGCTTCCATAACCGGTAACTATAACTCCACACTCCACTCTCCAAACTCCACTCTCATTTATCGATCCAGCTGGGCCGCATGTACATGCCCAGCGGCAGAAGATACTCGAATTTGCCCGCGACCTCACTTTCCGGCACGATGCCCATGGGATAGGTATCGCACCAGAGGAACTTGCCGGTTTCAGCGCAGAGAGCTTCGCACAGCGCATGGCCCTTAGAAACGCAGGCGGCATCGGTCTCCAGCAGCAGGTGGCAGTTGTTGATCACGCCGTCGATATTGCGCCTGGTCTTGGCCTCGATGGCCCGCAGGTGCTCCAGCGCCCCCGCCAGATCCCGCGTCTCCGGCCGGTTGGCGTTGACGACGATCAGGAACAGCGCTTCCTCCGGAGCAAAGTATTTGCCAAACTGGTTCAGCACCACCGCGCCGGAATCGTTGCCGCCCACATCCACGATCACGCGGCAGTCGGCATCCTCCAGCGGCGCGCGGATATTCGCGCCCAGAGCCGGCAGCTCCGCGGTGATCTCGTGCTCGTAAGCGTTGCCGTAAACGGCCACGCCCGCGCGCTCCAGCTCCGCCTTGCGCTCGCGGGAGCGGAAATATGTGTTGGCAATGTCCAGATCGACGAGCGCCAGCCGCTTGTACGGCCCGCAGCCCCGCGCCGCCAGGCGCATGGCGAGGCTCACGCAAAACTCGGTCTTGCCGCCGCCATAGTGGCCGGTGACGACCATCACGCGCCGGTCCGGTTCACGAATGCCATTGAAGGGCTCCATGTGCTTTCCGCCTCCCCCCTCAGTTGAGAAAGCCAGTGCCCGACGGCCTGCCATCCCGCCTCACGCAAAGCGCGCAGGAAGGGCCGGGGACGCGGCGTCACAGCCGCCCACCTCACGTTTCATGGACTTGACACCGCTATAAATCTAACAGTATTGCCGCCGCTTGTCAAGTCGATTCTCGCGCAATTATCCGAACATTTCCACGCAGTTTCTACAAAATATTCGCGCGCGAAATCGGGCGCAATATAAATTTAACGCGCCAAACCTTTGACATGCGACGGGTATAGTGATAGAATAACCGCAATCGAATATTCACCAATGGCGATGACGAAGACGGCGAAGCCGGTTTGCGCCCAGAGAGTCGATCAACCGCTGCGAGATCGATCGCAAATCCCTTACAAGCCCATCCCTTCCGAGCCGGAGGCCCGAAAGACGTTCAAGGGTGAATGGTTGAGTAGACGCCTCCCGTGAAAGCTGCGTAAAGGCTTAGGGCTTGATGGAGCCTGAAGGGGCACGGCAACGTGCAATTTGAGTGGTACCGCGGGTTGATTGCAACTCGTCTCAAACACGCGAAAGCGTATTTTGAGGCGAGTTTTTTTCACGCCAATACCACGGGCAGACCTTTGCTCAGGCGGAATGTTCGATCGACCCCGGACCATCTGACACAAGGAGGTAATTTCCAATGAACGCAACTGAAATGACCGGTATGCTCTATGAGGTCGGCACCCGAATTCGCGCCCTGCGGGAAATCGCGGGCTATTCCGTGGTCTATATGGCCGAGCAGACCGGTCTGGATGTGGAGACCTACATGGACTACGAGGCCGGCAAGGCCGACCTGCCCTTCACCTTCATCCACAACTGCGCCCGCATCTTCGGCGTGGACATCACCGACCTGATCGAGGGTCGCAGCGCCAACCTGCGCTCCTACACCGTCACCCGCAAGGGCGAGGCTACCATCACCGCCCGCGAGGAGGGCATCGAGATCAGCAACCTGGCGCCGCTGTTCAGCGGAAAGATCGCCGAGCCCTTCTGGGTCACCTACAGCTATTCCGAGGAATTGCAGAATCAGCCCATCCACACCCACGCCCACTCCGGTCAGGAGTTTGACCTGATTCTCTCCGGCGAGCTGCTGGTGCGCATCGGCGACCATGTGGAGCACCTCAAAGAGGGCGACAGCATCTACTACGACTCCTCCACCCCCCACGGAGAGATCGCCACCGGCGGCAGGGACTGCACCTTCGTAGCCGTGGTGCTGCCCGGCGAAAAGGCGGAGCAGGAGAAGATCGTCGAGGCGGTCATGCCCGTGCGGCTCCCGAAGCGGCACATGATCTACGACGACTTCGTGGATCTGGACGAGGACGGCGAGGGCCACCTGATGCACATCGCCTTCCCGAACGCCGATAAGTTCAACTTCGCCTTCGACATCGTGGACCGGCTGGCTGAGCGCAGCCCCGACAAGCTGGCCATGCTGTACGTGGATCGCTATAAGAATGAAAGGCGCTTCACCTTTGAGGACATCAGCCGCCAGTCCAGCCGCGCCGCGAACTACTTCAAGGCCCTTGGCATCAAGCGGGGCGACCGCGTGATGCTGGTCCTGCGGCGTAACTGGCAGTTCTGGGTGGTGATGATGGCGCTGCACAAGATGGGCGCGATCGCCATTCCCGCCACGGACCAGCTGTTGAAGAAGGACTATGAATACCGCTTCGAGACGGCCGGCGTCACCGCCATCTGCATGACCGCCGAGGGCGAGGCCGCCGCTCACGCCGAGGAGGCCTTCGAAACCTGTCCCTATGTGACCACCCGCGTGCTCTGCGGCGGCAAGCGCGAGGGCTGGCACGACTTCGATGAGGAATACCTGAGCTACCGCTCCACCTTCCCCCGCACCGAATCCTCGCCGAAGGGCGACGACCCGATGGTCATGTTCTTCTCCTCCGGCACCACCGGCTATCCGAAGCTGGCCATGCACAGCCACCGCTATCCCCTGGGCCACTTCATCACCGCCCACTACTGGCACTGCGTGGAGCCGGACGGTCTGCATTTCACCATCTCCGACACCGGCTGGGGCAAGGCGCTGTGGGGCAAGCTGTACGGGCAATGGATGAACGAGGGCGCGGTCTTTACCTATGATTTTGACCGCTTCAACGCCCACGATATCCTGCCGATGTTCGCCAAGTACAACATCACCACCTTCTGCGCGCCGCCCACCATGTATCGCTTCCTGATCCGCGAGGATATCTCGAAGTACGACCTGTCCAGCATCCACTGCGCCTGCACCGCCGGCGAGGCGCTGAACCCTGAGGTGTTCAACCTGTTCAAAAAGGCCACGGGGCTCTCCATCATGGAGGCCTTCGGGCAGACCGAAACCACGCTGGTGCTGGGCAACTTCGTGGACACCACGCCGAAGATCGGCTCCATGGGCAAGCCCAGCCCGCTGTTCGACGTGGACCTGGTGGACGGCGACGGCAACCCCGTGAAGGCCGGCGAGCCCGGCGAAATCGTCATCCGCACGGACAAGGAAGTGCCCTGCGGCCTGTTCATGGGCTACTACGGTAACGAGGAGGCCACCAACGCTGTGTGGCACGACGGGATATATCACACCCGCGACGTGGCCTGGCGCGATGAGGACGGCTATTTCTGGTATGTCAGCCGCACCGACGACGTGATCAAGTCCTCCGGCTACCGCATCGGGCCGTTCGAGATCGAGAGCGTCATCATGGAGCTGCCCTACGTGCTGGAGTGCGGCGTCTCCGCCGCCCCGGATGAGATTCGCGGCCAGGTGGTGAAGGCCTCCATCGTGCTCACCAAGGGCACCGAGGCCACGGACGCGCTGAAAAAGGAGATCCAGAACTATGTGAAGAAGCGCACCGCGCCCTATAAGTATCCCCGCATCGTGGAATTCAGGGACGAGCTGCCCAAGACCATCAGCGGAAAGATTCAGAGGAACAAGCTGTAGAGAGCGTGGAATGTGGAGTGTGGAGTTAAAATAACGCTCTGACAAACTTACGGCAATACTTAACGAATCGTACAGATTCTTCGCTCCGCTGAGGATGACATTCGCTGATCGTTGTCATTCTGAACGAAGTGAGGAATCTGTACAATCCTTTTAGAGAGATATCAGCTATTCTGATAACGCTATAGGGAGGTCACCCCTCATGCTGTATGAGCCCAGACGTTTTAAACTCAAGGACGGGCGGGAGGCCTTACTGCGCAATCCCGCTCCCGAATCGGACGCTGCACCGATGATCGAGGCGCTGACGGAGATGTGCGGCGAGACGGAGTTCCTGCTGCGCTACCCGGAGGAATGTACCTGGACGGTTGAACAGGAGCGGGACATCCTGGAATCCGCCAACCGGGCGGACGAGCGGCTGATGCTCGTCTGTGAGGTCGGCGGCGAGATCGCGGGGATGTGCGGCCTCAACCTCAATCGGCCACTCAAGTTTCGCCACCGGGCGGACGTGGACATCGGCCTGCGGAGGAAGTTCTGGGGCCAGGGCATCGGTACCGCCATGTTTGAGGCCATGATCGAGGTCGCCCGCGGGCGGGGCGTGCGGCAGCTGGAGCTGGATTACATCGAGGGCAATGATCGCGGCAGGTCGCTGTATGAGAAGCTGGGTTTCGTCGAAGTCGGCCGACGCCCCGACGCCGTCCGGCTGAAGGACGGCGGCTTCCGAAAACTGATATATATAATGAAAAAGCTGTAGCAAACGAAGAGAAGACTGTCTCAAAATGGAAACCTAACGAGAGAAAGCAACCTAAATTGTAGGGGCGCCGTTTCGGCGCCCGCCCTAAAACGGTACATTTCGTTATAGGCGGGCGGCGATACGCCGCCCCTACATATCGTTCACGCGCTGCTCGCGCCGTTTTATGATAGCTCCTTTCTTTATTCTTTTTGCATTTTACTATTGACAAATCGCCGCAACTGTATATAATGATATATATACAGCATATACACCTTTGGTGACGTGACTGTACAATCGCGATTGAAACCATCGATGGAATTGGAGAGAATACCCTTGAAGATCATTGTCAGCGGTCAGTCCGAGCTGCCGATTTACGCGCAGATCGAGGCGCAGCTCAAGGAACAGATCCTCAGCGGCGAGCTGCCGGAGGGCACGGTGCTGCCCTCCATCCGAGGGCTGGCGAAGGCGGTCGGGGTAAGCGTCATCACCACCACCCGGGCCTACGCCGACCTGGAGCGCGAGGGCTACATCGCCTCCTTGCAGGGCCGGGGCACCGTGGTGCTGCCCCAGAGCAACGCCCTGCTGCGGGAGCAGCAGCTGCGGCGCATCGAAGAGAGCCTCGCCGCCGCCATCGGCGCCGCGAAGCGCATCGGCATGGACAGGGCCGAATTGTCGGACATTCTGGACGCGCTCTGGCGCGCGGAGGAATGAGAAAGGAAAGAACATGAATTTGCTGGAGGTCAGGGGCCTTTCCAAGGCCTACAGAGCCTTTTCGCTTCAAAGCATCCGCTTTGCGCTGCCGGCGGGCTATATCATGGGCTACATCGGGCAGAACGGCGCGGGCAAGACCACCACGCTGAACGCCATCACCCACCTGATCGTCCCCGACGAGGGCGACGCCGCCATCGACGGCGTGACCTTCGAGGACGACCCCGTCGCCTATCGCGACAGCATCGGCTACATCGGGGACGCCTCCTACTTCCCCGGCACTATGCGGCTTTCGGACATCAAAACCATCCTGCGGGATTTTTATCCCAGCTTCCGGCCCGATCGGTTCGACGGCTACGTCGAGCGCTGGCAGCTGCCGCCGAAGGAAAAGCTGAAAAACTACTCCCGGGGCATGAAGGTGAAGCTGATGTTCGCCGCGGTGCTCTCGCGGAACACGAAGCTGCTGATACTTGACGAGGCCACCAACGGCCTGGACCCGGTGATGCGCCGGGACGTGCTGCGCCTTTTGCAGGACTATATCGCGGACGGAACGCGCAGCGTGCTGTTCTCCACCCACATCATGGAGGATTTGCAGGACATCGCGGACTACATCTTCTTCATCGAAAACGGCCGTGAGGTGCTCTTTGAGACGAAGGATGAGCTGCTGGAGCGCTATCTGCTGGTCAAGGGTGGGCCGGACATGCTGACGGACGCGCTGCGGGCGCGGCTGATCGGCGTGGAGGAACAGGCATTCGGCTTTTCCGCCCTTTTCCCCACCGACGCAGGCGGCACGCTGCCCCCGGGGCTGATCGCGGAGACGCCGACCATCGACCAAATCGTGGTGCACATGATCGAGGAGGCGAGGTGAAATGATGCGCGTGCTGAAATTCGCGAGGGTCGACCTGATAAAGACCTGGAAATTCTTCTATATCCTGTTTTTCCCGATGCTCACGGTGCTCCTGTTGGCCCGTGACCCAAAGCTGCCCGCCATGTTCGGCGTGGCCTACTGCCTGTTCGTCAGCATCGTGCTGGCGGCGATGCCCTTCAACACCGAGGATCGCAGCGAGTCGGGCTTTTTGCAGCTGCTGCCCGCCAAGCCCGGCGAACAGATACTGGGCCACTTCCTGTTCGGCCTCGGCGCGAACCTCGCCGGCTTCGCGCTGGGGCTGATCAGCGCCGCGGTCGCCCACGCCATCGTGCCCAGCGCCGCGCTGTTCAGCATAGACGGCGCCGCCGTCACGGGCTTCTATCCGGCGCTGCTGGGCGTCGCGCTACTGATCACGGGGCTGGAGGCGCTGCTGCTGACGGTGTTCCGCTTTCAGAGCGTCCACGCGCAGCAGCTGATGCGCATCGCGCCCGCGTTCGTATTCTTCTTCGCCATGAACAGCCTCGCCGTCGACAGCGGCGCGGCGGGCAGAAATATGCTCCTGGCGTTGGGCGGAGGCGCAGGCTTCGCCGCGCTGGCGGCGTGCTTGCTCGCTTTCCTCGCGCTGGCCGGAATCGCCGCGGGGATTTCGAGGGCGCGGGAGCAGTCGTAGCCTATCGATGCTTTCATACAAATGCGCCAGGGAGGCCAGATTGCCACATCGCAATCCAGCCTCCCCGCATCATTCCCATCGGCCATTGCCCAGCGAAATACGCGCGGCAGCCGCTGTTCCCTATTCCCTATTGTTCAAATCCTTCTTGATTTGCGTGGTGGAGATCTCCGGCGTGCGGGGCAGATAGACCACCTCGCAGCCCTCCTCCTTGAGGAAATCGAACTTTCCCTCCCAGTCGTCGCCCATCACAAAGGTATCCACGCAAAAGAGATGCACGTCTGTGCGCTTCTGCGCCCAGTTTTCCTCCGGAATGACCAAATCCACATAGCGGATCGACTCCAGCAGCAGCTTGCGCTCCTCATAGGAGAAATAGCACTTCTTGTTCTTCTCCACGCGGTTGAACTCGTCGGTGGACAGCGCCACGATCAAATAATCCCCCAGCGCCTTGGCCCTGCGCAGCAGGTTGATGTGGCCGTAATGAAGCAGATCGAAGGTGCCGTAGGTGATGACGCGCTTCATAGAAAAACCTCCAAATATTGATTGCAAATAAACTGATGAACCGGTATAATTCAGGTACTGAATAGGAAAGCGGGTGATTCCCGTGCGCGCGCTTCGCCGCCAAATCGAGGCCTACCGCCCCTGCAACGAGCAGGAGGCGCAGGATAAAGCGCTCCTGCTGCGGGCGATCGATACGCTTGAGTCGCCATTGACGCGGGAGAATCCCTTCGCCCACTTCACCGCCTCCGCCTGGATCGTCAATCCCAGCCGGGACAGGGCGCTGATGGCCTGGCACAACATTTACCGAACCTGGGCCTGGACCGGCGGCCATGCCGACGGCGAGGCGGATCTGCTGGCCGTCGCGCTTCGGGAGGCGCGGGAGGAGACCGGCATCGCGGCCATCGCGCCCGTGCGCCCGGATATCTATTCCATCGAGGTGCTGCCGGTCAACAGCCACGTCAAGCGCGGCAGGTTCGTCTCCGCCCACCTGCACCTGAACGTCACCTACCTGCTGGAAGCGGACGACGCGCAGCCCGTTCGCGCAAAGCCCGACGAGAACAGCGCCGTCGCCTGGCTGCCGCTGCGTGAAGCCGCCGACAACAAGGAAGAGCCTTTCATGGCGGTGATCTACAGAAAGCTGAATGAGAAAATCGCGCGATTCTGACGCGTTGACAGACTGCCATAAACGCCGCATTGCGCCTTACAGGGGCGGCAATGCGCCGCGCAGCGGACGCTTCGTTGGGCCGCGCTCAGGGCAACGACGCCCCCGCGTCCACGCGACGGCGACTATCACATTTTCCTTGTCTTTGGCTTACACATTCATTCCGCGCCGATCGCTTCCTTCGCCCGCGCGGACAGATCCATAAACCAGGTGTATTCGCCCTTCCAGCCGAGCTTCACCGTGCCGAGGGAGCCGTTGCGCTGCTTGGCGATGATTAGCTCCGCGATGTTCTTCTCCGGGGTCTCCGGGTCATAGTAATCCTCGCGGTGGATGAACATCACCACGTCGGCGTCCTGTTCGATGGCGCCGGACTCGCGAATGTCGGAGAGCAGCGGCCGGTGATTGGCGCGGCCCGTGGGGGCGCGAGAGAGCTGCTGCAGCGCGATGACCGGCACGCCAAGCTCCAGCGCCAGGCCCTTCAGGGTCCTCGAAATCTGGGAAACCTCCTCCTGACGGCTGCCGTTTTTGCCGGTGGCCGTCATCAGGGAGAGATAGTCGATCATGATCAGATCCAGGCCGTGCTCCAGCTGGAGGCGGCGGGCCTTGGAGCGCACCTCCGGCACGGTAATGCCGGGGGTACAGTCGATGTAAATGGAGGCCGGACCGATGCTCACCAGCGCGTCCGCCAGCTTGCCCCACTCCTCGTCGTCGATGGCCCCGCGGCGCACCTTCTGCATGTCCACGCGGGCCTCGGTGCACATCATGCGCATGGCCAACTGCTCCGCGGGCATCTCCAGCGAGAACACCGCGGTCTTCTTGCCCGCGCGGATGGCGGCGTTTTCCACGAAGTTCATGCCGATGGAGGTCTTGCCCATGGAGGGACGCCCCGCCACCAGCACCAGCTCGCCGGGATGCAGGCCCGTCAGCAGGTCGTCCAGCTCCGTGTAGCCGGTGGGCACGCCCTCGATGCGGCCGTGGTTCTTCACCAACTGCTCGATCTTTTCGAACGTGCTGATCAGCACCGGCTGAATGGGCTGCAGCTCCTCGCCGCCCTTGCGCATGGTGATGTCGTAGATGGCCTTTTCCGCGCTCTCCAGAATCTCCGCGTTCTCCATCTGTCCGGCATAGCTGTCCTGCAAAATCCGCTCCGCGGCGGCGATCAGGCGGCGCAGCGTGGCTTTTTCGTCCACGATGCGTATGTAGGCCTGCACATTCGCGGCGGAGGGCACGCCCTGACTCAGCTCGATGAGATAGGCCGCGCCGCCCACGGCATCCAAGCGGCCCCGACGGGTCAGCTCCTCGTCGAGGGTCACCAGGTCGATCGGGCGGGATTCGTTCGCCATGGCCAGCATGGCGGCGAATATCTCGCGATTGGCCGGATCGTAGAAGTCGTCGGGCCGCAGGCTCTCCACGGCGATTTGCGCCGCCTGACGGGATCGGAGCATCGCGCCCAGCACGCTGCGCTCCGATTCCGGGTGATTCGGCGGCGTGCGCGCAAGATCCGGCGTGGGGGTGTACTGTTCCATGCTTTCACCTTTTGAAGTTTGAATTTATAGGGCTTCAATCCAGAGTGCGTTTCCAAAATGCCAGAAGCGCATCCGCCGGCATTAAGAAAAACACTTTGCGGGCAGCGGCAATGGCCGCCTGGGTCTTCCCCAAGGCGTCGAAGCCGCCTTCAAGCGCGCCCGGAGGCTTCGTCGCCGCGTCATTGGCGCGCGGCGAGCGCCTTCCCCGTTCCCCGTTTCCTTACTTCCCCGCAATCTTCACATTCACGATCATCCGCGTGCTGATGCCGGGATACAGCTTCAGCGTGACGAAGGCCTGCCCAGCGGACTTGATGGGCTCGTCCTGCTCCAGCTTGCGCTTGTCCACCTCGATGCCGTGCTGGGCCTTGAGCGCGGTGACGATCTGGTCGTTGGTCACCGAGCCGTAGAGCTTGCCATTTTCGCCGCCCTTTACCTCCAGCTGGATGACCTTGCCCTTCAGCTCGCGGGCCTTCTCCTCGGCCTGCTGCTTGCGCACCTCCTCGCGGTGCCGGTCCGCGCCGCGGGCCTTTTCCAGCGAATTCACCGCCTCCGCGGTGGCCTCCTTGGCCAGCTTGCGGGGCAGCAGATAGTTGCGGGCATAGCCGTCGGAAATCTCCAGTATCTGATCCTTTTTGCCGGTCCCCTTGATGTCCTGAAGCAGGATAACCTTCATGCCGATTACCTCCTATATCTGCGGATCGTTCCGATCCGATTGATCGTCCGAATCTCCGTTTACGCGCCGCCTGACGGCCCCGTGGGAGCCGAACAGCGCCGACGCGGCGCCGACGATGGCCAGCACCATGGCAAAGTCGCTGATGATCAGCGCCGCCACCGCCAGTATTCCGATCAGTAGTCTTCTGCGAGACAGCTCCCGCCCCGCGCGCAGCATCCGCCGGTCCATCGCGCACAGCGCCTGAATGGCAAAGCACGCGCCCGCCAGCATCCGGGCGGTGGCATAGACCGTGGGGCCCGCCGCATAGCCGCTGGCGGCGATGATGAAGCCGAGCAGCCACAGCGCAAGCATTCCGAAGGTGATTTGCGCGGGCAAAAACCAACCGCTCAGACCCACGAAGCTGTCGTTGGTGGCGCGGCCCTGGCGGGCCACCGTCCAGTTGCCCCAGAGCACGCTCAGCACGCCGGAGAGCAGCGCCCCCGACAGCAGCGTGCCCGGCAGGGCCTGCGCGTAGGTCTGCTGCATCAGATCCAGTATGCCGGAAAGCTGGGCGCGGTACATATCCACCGTATACAGCTCGTTCACTCCCGCGCCGTACAGGGACATCGCGGAATTCAGGGCGTCCACGAAGGGCTGCAGCGCCGCGTCCGGCATCCGGGTAAATTCCCCGCGGAGGATGTCCACGAACTTTGCCACCATGCTGCCGCCGAAGCTGGCGCTGGCCACGAGCATCGCGCCCACCAGCCCCGCCGCGTAGACGGCGATGCCGGCCCGCAGCTGCTCAAAGAAGGGCCTTTTCAGCGCTACGCCCCGCGAAACATACAGCGCCGGCAGCACCGCCGCCAGCAGCAGCATGAACATCGCCGCGCCGCCGAGCAGCCACAGCGTCGACGCCAGCGCCGCGCCGATCAGCACCGCCGCGGGC
>JAFVBK010000155.1 GCA_017480045.1 Clostridia bacterium | reverse complement strand
TTCCGGCTAAAACTCCGTGCGCCTCTGATTCAAGCGCACGGGGTTTTGTATTTTCAGCCCCTCACCTCGCCCGGATACAGGAACTGGGCCAAATCGCGAATGTTGTCGGATAAGTTGCGTGCGCTCTCCTCCTCGCAATTCAGGATCGTCGAGCGGATCATTGACAACTGCATTGGACTTGCTCAAGAGTAATTGCAGAATAGCTACGGACTTGAATAATTGTAGGGGCGCCGTTGCGGCGCCCGCCTGAGTACATCACGCGACGTTGTACCCGGCGGGCGGCGCAACGCCGCCCCTACGGTGATCTACTGCATGGCCAGGTGAATTTCTACGCTGGATGTCCCGCCGCACAAGCTGCTGGAGTTTGATTCGTCCACACAAAAGCCGCCCCGGTCAGGGCGGCTTTCCCATTTGTCCCGTCACGCCGTCACGGGCGCGGCCTTTTCCATTTCCTCCTCAAGCACGCGATACGCGACCTTGCCGACCAGGGTCTTGGGCAGGTCGTCGCGGAACTCGATGTCGTAAGGCATGGCATACTTGGCGATGTGCTTGCGGCAGTAGTCCATCAGCATGTCGCGGGTAGTGTCGCTGGGCTCAAAGCCGGGCTTGAGCACCACGAACGCCTTGACCTTCTGCATCTTGTAGGGATCGCGCACGCCGATGACGCAGCTGAGGTGCACCGCCTCGTGGGCGTCGAGGATGTTCTCGATCTGAGAGGGATACACGTTGTAGCCGCTGGTGACGATCATGCGCTTGATGCGCTGGCGGAAGTAGATGAAGCCCTCCTCGTCCATCACGCCCAGGTCGCCGGTGTGGATCCAGGTCAGGCCGTCGGCGTGCACGCGGCGGGTCTGCGCGGTCTCCTGCGGGTGCTTGACGTACTCCAGCATCACGGTCGGGCCGGACAGGCAGATCTCGCCCTCCTCGCCGTAGGGCACCTCTTCCTCCGTGCCCACCTTCACGATCTTGTAGTAGGTGTCGGGGAACGGGATGCCGATGGAGCCCTCCTTGGCCTTGGTCAAGGGGGTCAGGCAGGAGGCGGTGACGCACTCGGTGGTACCGTAGCCCTCGCGCACCTCGATCTTCGCGCCGTGGTCCTTCAGGAACTTGTCGAAGCGCTTCTTGAGCTCCACGGGCAGGCTGTCGCCGCCGGAAAACACGCCCTTCAGGCAGCTGAGGTCCAAATCGTCCAGGTTGGGAATGCGCAGCAGCGCCTCGTACAGCGTGGGCACGCCCGCGATGAAGTTGGGCTTGTGCTTGCGCAGCAGCTCCGCGTAGGTCTGGGGCGTGAATCGCGGCACCAGAATGCAGCAGCCGCCGTTGGCCAGCATGGAATGGATGCTGACGCCCAGGCCGAAGCCGTGGAACATGGGCATGATGGCCAGCATCTTGTCGCCCTCGTCGTAGATGGGATTCGTGGCGATGATCTGCGCCGCCAGGGCGTTGAAATTGAGATTCGAGAGCAGGATGCCCTTCGTGATGCCGGTGGTGCCGCCGCTGTAGAGGATGACCGCGGGGGCGTTGGCACCGCGGGGCACGCGCGGATCGCCGGCAAAGGCCTTGCCGCCCGCGATGAAGTTCTTCCACAGAAGGACGTCCGCGTCCTTGGGCACCTTGGGAATCTTGCGGCCCTGCGTGAGCGCGTAGCCGAGCTTCATGATGGGCTTCAGCGCGTCCTTCACGGTGGCAATGATCAGGTGCTTCAGACAGGGCGTATTCTTGCGGATCGCGGCGAACTTGCCGTAGAACTGGTCCAGCGTCAGCGCCGCCACGGACTCGGAGTCGTTCAGGTAGAACTCGATCTCACCCTCGGCGGACAGCGGATGCACCATGTTGGCGATGGCGCCCACCATGTTCACCGCGTAGAACATGATCACGGTTTGGGGCGCGTTGGGCATGCAGATGGTGACCTTGTCGCCCTCCTTGATGCCGATGGCCCGCAGCGCCTTGGCGCACTCGTGAATCTGCTCCACCAGCTTCTCATAGCTCACATGGCTGCCCATGAACTCATAGGCGTCAAACTTGGCATACTTCACGCCCATGCGCTCGACGGCCTCGGCCATCGTGCCCTGGAAATAGTCCAGGTGCATGGGAACCTTACCCATCCAGGGCTCCCACGGCGTCTTGATATTGCTCATCAGTAGTCAACCTCCTCGTTGGCGGGTCGATCCAGCAGCTCCGGATTTTCGATCAGCTTCTTTACCAGGCGAATGGTCCTGGCGTAGTAATAGCCGTCGGCGATGCGCTCGTCCAGCGTGATGCCCACCTTCAGCGTGGTGCGCATCTCATAGCTGCCATCCTCGTTAAACACGGGCCGCTTTGCCTTCTCGCCGATGACGACGAACAGAGAATTCGTACCCCAGTTGGTCAAGTGATGATATGCGGCGTTCAGCTTGATGCTGCCCAGGTTGGAGATGAACACCGACGCGTAATTCGGATCGGCCTTGATCAGGTCGTAGGGCACCTTGCCGTAAAAGTCCAGCCGATGCAGTATCCACATCACAATCCGCATCAGCCAGCGGGGCAGGTGCGTAAAGAACTCCATGCCCGCCGTGGAATTGTCCAGCTTGTCGCTGCGGCACTCATGAATCTCCGCCATGATGCGCTCATGCAGCAAATCGATGGTGGTATCTTCCGGAAACTTGATGAAGGCCAGCGCCTCGTGGGCATCATCCCTGAACTGCTTCTTCACCACAAAGGCGAGGGACAGCTCGTCGCGCTGATAGATGCGACGGCCCTGCACGAAGCGGTTCATCTGCGGGCGCAGCGTTACCGTCTTGACCAGCGCCGCCGCGACGGCGTGGAAGATGGTGTACTTGTCCTCGGTCCGCCCCTCGTTCTTCTTCGCCAGAAATGCCTCCAGGTGGGTCAGGTCAAATTCCTCCTGAATAAAGGCCTCGTTGTCGGCTCGGTTCGGGTACAGATAGGGCGTAAACCAGTGCAGCGGGTCGATGCCGCGCACCAGCGTCGCGTCGAAGCGGTCTCCCCTGCGCTTCTTCACTTTTTCGGCCATCGGTCATTCCTCCCTCAGAAGGCATCGCGCGCGCCCAAGGCGCGGCAGTGGTATACTTGTAATCATCTTATGCTATCATGGCAATGCTAAGTTATCCAGCACCTGAGGCGATGGTTTTATAAAAAATGTCCCATATGCAGCAGAAAATAACGTCCGATTAACAAAAATACAGTTATCGAAATAATATTACATGCATTTATTATCGCATAACACAGTATTGAATATCGGATAACTTCGACTTGCGCAATCTCTCAAAAAATGCTATCATTGAGAGCGCCGAGCATTGCCGGTGAGAGGATGATTGTTATGAAACTAATGATTGCGTCGGATATTCACGGCTCCGCCAAGTGGTGCGCGCGTCTGCTGGACGCCCTGCGCGCGGAGGCCCCGGACCGTCTGATCCTGCTGGGCGACCTGCTGTACCACGGCCCACGCAACGACCTGCCGGAGGAGTATGCCCCAAAGCGGGTCATCGCCATGCTGAATGAAATCGCGCCCAGACTGCTGTGCGTGCGCGGCAACTGTGAGGCCGAGGTGGATCAGATGGTGCTGAATTTCCCCGTGATGGCGGACTATTGCGCGCTGGCGTTGGACGGCCACATCGTCTACGCCACCCATGGACACCTATACGGAGAGGACAATCCCCCGCCGCTGCTTCCCGGCGATTTTCTGCTGTGCGGTCATACCCACATCCCCGGCTGCCATCGGCATGAGGGCTTCACCTATCTGAATCCCGGATCCGTCTCCATCCCCAAGAACAACACGCCCCACAGCTACTGCACGCTGGAGGATGGCCTCATGGCTTGGAAGGATTTGGAGGGCGGCGAGTTTGACCGACAGAGGCTGTGGTGACACGCGGCGATATTTGGCAAAGAATTGATTCGATTCTGTTCCCAGGCATGGCGGCGCTCCGCGCCGCGGCTCTCGCCGAACCCCTTCGCCTTGCGATGGGGTTCGCTTATCCCCGTAGCATTCGCAAAAAAATCCGCCGCCCCCACAAGGGGGACTGCGGATTTTTGGCGGACCCTAAGGGATTCGAACCCCTGACCTTCTGGTCCGTAGCCAGACGCTCTATCCAGCTGAGCTAAGGGACCACAGCTTCGCTCTCGCAAAGCGCTTAATTATAATACACCTGCAAGGGCATTTTGTCAAGAGGCAGGATTGTAAAAAATGCATGCCTCAACCGCATCTTCCCAGGCTGATCCATTGGAAAACATCAAGGGGCAGAAATCTCTGCCCCCAACAGATGTTCAGAATCTTCGGTGATTACTTCTGAATCAGAGCGAACGCGCCAAATGCCGGGAAGTTAACAGTGACTTCGCCAGTTTCAGAACTGAAGCCCTCTGCATCCAGATCAATCGCGTAAATCTCGCCGTCCTTGGTGACCAGCAGGATCTTGTAGTTCTCAAGGTTCGCCGGATCTTCGCCCTTCAGCACGTCGAACTGCACGGTGGCGGAGCCATTACCCTCCAGAGAAACCTCACCGTCCTGCTTCTCGCCAATAGCCGCGAACACAGACGCGAAATCATAGCCCTGACCCTTCAGCTCATCAACAACAGCCTTGGACTCAGCAGACAGGGAATCATACACCGCATCGATAAAGGCATCAACATCGAAATCCACAGAAGGATCGTTCGCCTGCTCAAGAGCGTTGGCAATCGCCGGGATCTCGAAATCATCCAGGTCGAGGGCTTCGACAACGATTTCCGCAGCTTCCTCAGCCGTAGTGGCCGCGGCCGCAGTGTCGTCGGAAGAGCTGTTGCTGCTGCTGGTCGCCGCAGGGGCGGTAGTCGCAGCGGGAGCGGTGGTCGCCTCAGGAGCGGTGGTCGCCTCAGGAGCGGTGGTCGCCTCAGGAGCGGTGGTCGCAGCCTGCTCAGGCTGGTTGGGGGTGGTCTGGCTGCCAGCCGCAAAAGCGGAAACCGCCAGAGTCGCCATCAGAGCAACAACGCACAGCAAAGCCAAGAGTTTCTTCATAGTCAATACTCCCTTTCTGATTCTCTTACGGTTTTCGCCGTAAACGATATTTATATCAATACCGCATTACAGTAATGATACCACGTCCTGTTTGAGAAATCAAGCCTTATTTAATATTTTACAGGCAAAAGTTTTTTATTGCTCCAGATAGAATATCTCTATCACTTTCGCCTGAAGGGCCGCCAGGTCCGGATAGAACTCGTCAAATTTCGGCCCCACGACATTTTCGCCCTCCGGGATATAGTAGCTTCCCTGGGAATAGCCCGTCCTTTTCAGCACCTTCGTCAGATCCAGATAGCGGCTGCGCGTGATGTTCGTCTGCACGCTGTCCTCAGCCTTTTCCAACGTCTCCCATGCGGAGGCGGGATGATTGGTCAGCAGATCGATGAGCTTGCTCATAGCGCCCTCTATGTATGCCTGCTGGCGCTCCATGCGCCCCGAATTGCTGAAATCCACCTCGATATCGCGCGTGCGCACAAACGTTTCCAGGTTGGAAGCGTTGATCTCCACGGTATCGCCCTTGAACACGCCCCATGCCGACAGGTCGTCGTTGGGCGCGGTCACCCTGACCGGCCCGATCGCGTCAGCCAACAGCGGAAGGGAGGCGCGGTTAGAGATCACATAGCCGTTGATCGGTATGTTGAACAGCAGCCTGGAAACCGCGTCGCAAAGATTGGTGCAGCTCACCCTGCCGCCGTTTCCGTAGGTGTAGGCCCAGCACAGGTAATCGTCAAACAGCCCGCGATCCCTGCCGTTCAGGGTATAGCGGTGGATGGGCGTCACCGTGCTGCGGTTCAGAGCGATGACCGTCATGCACTGATGCAGCTCATCCAGTACGATCAGCGAAATGCTGTCCGCCCGCGGCGCGTAGGTGTATTTCGCCGTCGGCTTCAACGCGCCGTCAGAGTCGACGCCCGCGTAGAGTATCGTGGTAATTCGGTTGTTGTACCGATAGGTCTTCCCCTGATACTCAATCTGCCGGTAGCCGCCGCCCACGTCAACCTGATTGGACGACGCGATCTGAAAGTCATCTTGCCGCTTCGCTCCGTTCAGCATCAGCACGCCGCCGGCAATCGCCGCCAGCAGGAGTATTGCCAACGCCGCGCCAACCCATCTGTGCCGCTGCCACCACCGCTTGACGCGATGCTTCAAGCCGCGGCGATGATGATGATGCCGGTGGCCGTGGCTGTGCCCCGTATGCCGGCTGCTGCCGGAGCGCGCGCCATGCGCGCGCGAACGACGTTCATACTTTTCTGACATGCTCTTGTCTCAAGCCTCCTGCGCGCTTCCACGCAGAGTCGCCCGCAGTTCGCTACTTCTTCTTCGTCTTCTTCGTCTTTTTGTCATCTTGGCCGTAGCCGTAGCCATAACCATAGCCATAGCCGTAACCGTAGCCATAGCCGTAACCATAGCCATAGGCGCCCTTGCCGGAGCCGATCTTGTTGAGCGCGACGCCGAGCAGCTTCACGCCGGCGTAATCCAGCTGCTGCTTGGCGCGTTGAATCTGCACCCTGTCCGTCACGCCGCTCTCAACCACCAGAACCGTGCCGTCGCACTGCTTCGAAATCAGCACACCGTCGATAACGGCATTGACCGGCGGCGTATCCACGATCACATAATCATATTCCAGGCGGACCGCCTCCAGCAGCGCGCTGAACAATTCTCCAGAGAAAAGCTCGCTGGGGTTGGGCGCGACAGCGCCGGTAAAGATTACCTCCAAATGCGGCTCGGAGGTCTGCCAGATGATATCCTCAAACGCGGCGTTGCCGCAGAGATACTCCGTCAGCCCCAGGCGGCGCTTCTTGACGCCATAGCGGCTCACCGTCTGGCTGTTGCGGATATCGCAGTCCAAATAAAGCGTGCGCCTTCCCAGCGCCGCAAAGCTCTTGGCCAGCCGAAACGACAGCGACGATTTGCCCTCGTGCGCCAGCGCGCTGGTCACGCCGATGGTCTTGAGATCGAAGCCGCTGAGCTGTATGTTGCCGCGCAAGGTATTGATGGCCTCGTTGACCTGAAAGGGCACGTCTGGAATATCCAGCGCCACCCGCCTGCTCTCCAGCGGCCTTATGTCGTTCGTATATTCTCTATCCACGTCAGACTGTTCCTCCGTATCACATGCGCGTCCGTTGGCAAAATCGAGTGTCCCCGCTAATCCTCAAAGTACGGCACAGCCGACAGCACGGGCAGATGCAGATATTTTTCCACGTCGTCATCGTTCTTGACGGTGTTGTCCATGAGCATCCGAATAACGATGATCGCGGCAAACAGCAGCAGGCCGACTATACCGCCGATCGCCATGTACTTGATTATGCTCGGCGTCACGTTTTCCACGGCCTCCGCCTCGGAATAATCGATGATCGTCGGCTCGCTCGTGCCGATAACCTGGAAAATGCGGTCAATGCTCACGTTCAGAAGATCGTTGGCGATGTTCCGGCTGGTCTCCATGTTGGTCGTCGTAACGCTCGTCCGGATGATGTGCGTCCCCGACGGATTGGAAACGGTAATCAGCTTGCGAAGCCCCTTATAGTTGGTATTCAGCTGCAAATCCTCGATCACCTTGTTCATCACCGCGCGGCTCGTAATGATGGACTTGTAGTCCTCGGTCAGCGCGGAGCCCAGCTGCAAATCCTGCAGGGAGATGACGGAATCCGTGTTCGTGATATAAATCTCCGTAGACGCCCGGTAGGTGGGCTTGACGAACATGCCGTGATAGCCCGCCATGATCACCACACCCATGATAAACGCCAGCAGCAGCAGCTTCCAGCTGTGCAGCAGGATATAAAACAGTTCGACCAGATCGATCTCCACCGCGTCGTCCTGCCGCGCGTCAACCCTGCTGACAATCACCGCGTTCTGCTCCGTCGCCGACTGCTTATTTTGCTCCATGAGAGTCTTCATCCTCCAATTTCGGTATTCCCGCGCCGGAAACGTCCGGGCCGGGCCGCCGCGTTGGCATTCTGACCGAGCAGCAGCCGTATATTGTCCGTCAGTATCTTCTTTCTTAATTCCGGCTTCACTTCCGCCGTCATCCAGGCCACCGCCTGCTTGACGTGCAGCGGTCTGAATTTCATGCCGTGGGTATCGCTGCCCAGGAAATCCACATAGCCCTCCTTCAGCAGCCTTCGCCACTGATTGGGGTGAAACAGGCTGTCCCTGTCCAGCAACCGGTCAAAATTCATTTGCAGCATCGCGCCTCTGGCACGCAGCTCATCCAGCCGGTCCGTCCGCTTATGCAGGCAACTATAGCGTTCATAATGGGCGATGATGGGGCGATAGCCGTTCTCACCCAGTTCGCGAACCGCCAGCTGAATCTTCGAATACAGCGTATCCCCGTCGAATTCCACCAGAACATAATTCGTTCCAGCCATCGTCAGCGCGTTCCCAGCCTCCAACTCTTCGAGCAGGCCGCTGTAATAATAGCATTCCTGTCCGGGCACGAGCCGGATTTTCAGCCCCTCTCTGGCTATCGCGCCGCGCATCTGATTCAGTGTCTCCAGGATTCTGGAGGCATCGACCCGATACCTGCCCGGATGGAAATGCGGCGTGACGATCATCGCGCCTATGCCCTGCCGGGCGGCCTCCTTGAGCACGGCCATCGATTCCTCTATCGCCGCCGGGCCGTCGTCTACGCCCGGCAGGACATGGCAATGCATATCAACTATCGCTGCCATTTTTGTTCAGTCTGTCCTCTTAAAACGTCTTAGCCAAAGTATTCGCCACTATTCTATATTATAGCATACGCGCAATCCATTGTCCATAGCAAAAGGAACAATTTAATCCTCAGATCCCGTCAAAAAAACGACATTTCCGTTGCGCGAACGACGGCCCTCGCGCGGCCAGAGGCTCCCTCAGAACGCCGGACCGTTCCCCCGCCGGCGGCGCGACGCGCGGCAGCTGTTCCACAGCTTGTTATCATTTTATCATCCTTTTATTATCTTTTCCCTGTGTTGAAGGTTAAGTAGACGATGATTCATTCAAGCAGCGGCTACTTTACGAGCAGTCAAGGAAAGCCGCATGAAATCGGAATCTCATCCGCCGGGCACATGCCCTGGAAATTCCGGGCGCACGCTTCAACATCAATTGCGCTTGACCTGCCTGCCCTTAAATGATACAATCCAATATGGAGTTTTTTCAAACAAATCGATTTAATCAGAGCGCTTCGGCAAACGAAGCGACAGAGGAATGAAGCGCATGCGAAAGAAGAAAAAGCAACGGCGGCGCGAAACGCTGATCACCGCCTTCATCGCGCTGGCGGTGCTGGCGGTCGGCGGGCTGGCCCAGTGGCTGGGCGGCTCGCGGGCAGGCACGGCATCGCCGTCGGCGCGAATCAGCCGGGTGATGACCTCCAACCGCGCCGCCTGCTATCCCGTGAATGGGCAGTATTACGACTGGATCGAGCTGGAAAACCCCGGCGACACGGAGGCGCGGCTGCGCGGCTGGAAGCTCTCGGACAACCTGGATTTGCGCGGCGCATACGTGTTTCAGGACGTCGCCATCCCCGCGGGCGGCACCCTCGTGGTGTATTGCGCGCCCCGGCCCCAAGACGCGCCGGACGACGCGATTTTCACCGGCTTCAAGCTGAGCAGCGACGGTGAGCTGGTGATCCTGGCGGACCCCCAGGAGCGATTGGCGGAAACGCTGGCAGTGCCCGCCATGAAGTCTGACTGGGCCTATTGCCGCGACGCGCAGGGCGATTGGACCGAAGAACCCATCGCGCCCGAAGCCAGCGGCGGCAGCCTCCTCATAAGCGCGAATGGACTGCGCCTGAACGAGGTCATGCCCGTGAACCACGAGACGCTGGCCGACGCGGACGGCGATTATTCGGACTGGATCGAGCTCTACAACGGCGGCGGCGCGCCCGTCGATCTGACCGACTACGCCCTGTCCGACGTGGAGGGCAAGCCCAGCCGCTGGCGCTTCCCCGCCGTCACTGTTCAGCCCGGCGAATATCTGGTGGTGTTCGCCTCCGGCAAGAACCGCCGCGACCCCGGCGCGGAGCTGCACGCCAGCTTCAAGCTCTCCGCCGGCGACGGCGTCCTTCACCTGTACGACGCGGAGGAGAAGGAGATCTCCCGACTGAGCTGCGATTGCGAGGAGGCGGACGTCTCCATCTGCGTCGCGGACGACGGCGACGTCACAAGGCTGTGGACGCCCACCCCCGGCTATCGCAACAGCGAAAACGGCATTCCCGACGAAATGCCGGCGCTCACCCAGAACGCCTACAACCTGTATATCAACGAGCTGATGAACGTGCACGGCGGCGACGACTGGGTGGAGTTGTATAACGGCGGGCCCTCGGAAATTGATCTGACCGGCATGGGCCTCTCGGACAACCCCGCCAAGCCCCGCAAGTGGCAGTTCCCCGGCGGCGCGACAATTCCCTCCGGCGGCTGCCTGCTGGTGTCCCTCGCCGGCGCGGGCGCGACGACAAAGGCGCCCTACAACGCCGATTTCAAGCTCTCCACCGGGGAGACGCTGTGTCTGTCGCTGCCGGACGGCACGGTCATCGACCGCGTAAAGCTGTTCGCCCAGCCCCTGAATGTCAGCTATGGCCGCCCATCAAGCGAGAGCGGCTATCGCTACTTCGCGGAGCCCACGCCGGGCGGCCCCAACGCCTCCCAGACCTATGCCAACCAGGCGCAAAAGGTCACCTTCTCCGAGCGCGGCGGCGTCCACGCCGAGACCAGCCTGACCGTCGCGCTGGCGTCCGACAGCGGCGCTTCGATCTACTACACCACCGACGGCACCGAGCCCACCACCGGCTCCAGCCTCTACACGGGCCCGCTGAGCCTGACCGCCAGCACCACCATCCGCGCCGTCGCCTACCGGGACGGCCTGCTGCCCTCCGAGCAGTCCGCGGCCACCTACATACTGGGCGAGCAGCACGCGGGGGTGTACACGGTCTGCGTCTCCGGCGATTACGAGGCGCTGATCGGCCCGAACGGCTGCATGAACACCGGCTTCAAGAAGGACGACACCGACGTCTATGTGGAGATCTACGGCGCGGACGGCGCGCAGCTGATCGGTCAGGCCTGCAACTTCATGGTCAGCGGCCATTCCAGCCGCGAAAAGTATCCCCAGAAGGCCTTCCGGCTCAAGGCGCGGGCCGAGTACGGCGACAGCCGCTTCAGGGCAAAGCTGTTCTCCAATCGGGATTACACCGTCTTCAAGTCCATTACGCTGCGCGCCTCCGGCCAGGACAACGAGGAGACCCACATGAAGGATTCCGTCCTCGCGGCACTGGCGGCGGATACCGGCGTGATGTATCTGGAGAGCGAGGTCGCCGTGGTCTACATCGACGGTCAGTATTGGGGCCTGTACAACCTGCGCGAGCGGGTCACCCCCGTGGCCGTGGCCCAGTTTGAGGGCTGGAGCGATCCGGAGGACATCACCCTGCTGCGCCGCACGAACGCCGAGCAGGGCAGCGCCGATGCCTATATCAAGCTGCTGAAGTGGGTTTCCGACACCGATTTTTCAGCGTCTGAAAACCTGGAGACCCTCCGGCAGTATGTGGACGTGGAGAACTACCTGGACTACGTGGCGCTGGAGATGTACATGAGCAATCTGGACCTGTCCAACGTGCGCTGCTACTGCAACCCAGCCATCGGGGCCAGGTGGAAGTGGATCCTGTTCGACCTGGATATGGCCTACCGTGTGGACCGAAACACGCCCAGGGATTGGCTGACCCCCGGCGGCGTGGGCACCATCACCCAGCAGGACAACACCCTGTTCGTCAAGCTCATGGGCAACGCGGGCCTGCGGGACTACTTCCTGCGCCGTATGGGCGATCTGCTGCGCACCACCTTCAGCGCCGACAACGTCGTCTCCCGCATTCAGGCGCGCTACGACCTGATCGCCCCGGAGATGGAAGCCAATTGCGCCCGCTGGGGCTGGAGCCTCTCCACCTGGCAAAAGGCCGGCAGCAAGTTCGTCAGCTACGCCAGGAGTCGCCCGAAGAAGCTGGCGGAGTATCTCACCCTGTCCTTCGGCCTCAGCGAGGCCCAGGCCCAGGAATACTTCGCGGGAGTGGAGTAAGTCGGTCCCGCGCGTCGCGCGTCGGGAAATCCCACCAAAAATTCTCCTCCGAACGGTTGACAAATGGCCTTCCGTGGCCTACAATAATATTGTGAGAGATGGCGGCTTGCCGCCGCTCACAGATCCGGTAAGTAAGGCTACCGCAGGGATATGGATTGCTGCCGCGAAATGGTGGAGACACCATTAGAGGGTCAACAGGTGGTATCGAAGCACAAGGTATCACTTAACGCAATTTCACGCGCGACTTGCCCATGGCAAGCCGGCCTGCCCTGCGAAGCTGAAGCTCGAACGGTGCAGGTGAATCATCATGTTTGATCGATCCGCATCCGTTCGGGTGCGGATTTTTCTGTCTCATTAATACTATATCGAAGGGGGTAATGGAATGGACGCTGGCGGTAGTAGCTATGGCACATACGCGGATCACATACGACGGCCCGACCGTCCGGCGCGCATTTCATCCTGTTTTTAACAGCCCGTGAACGCAGCGCCGCGCGGCGCTGTCCATTGATCTTCCACTGTGTCCTGCTCCTGTCAGAGAGGGGCGCGTTTTCGCGCCTCGGAACGCTGAATTGATTGGAGGAGTGACCCATGAAGGAGAGAACCGAGATTCTCGAAGAGACCTTCCGCAAGCTGACGGAAGAGAAAAAATACGCATCTCTGCGGGATTTGATGCAGACGCTCTATCCCGCGGATATCGCCGCCATACTCAGCGACATGCCCGAAAAGCTGATGCCGGCCATCTTCCGGCTGCTGCCCAAGGACCTCGCCGCAGAGACCTTCGTCGAGATGGAGAGCGACGTGAAGGAGACGCTGATCAAGAGCTTCTCCGACACCGAGCTGAAGGCCGTCATCGACGAGATGTACATGGACGACGCCGTCGACCTGATCGAGGAGATGCCCGCCAACATGGTGCG
>JAFVBK010000154.1 GCA_017480045.1 Clostridia bacterium | reverse complement strand
GTGAACAACGGCCTTGTGATCTTTGAAGTGAAGGAGATCGAAGACACAGAGATCCGCTGCCGGGTCGTCACCGGCGGCGTCCTCAGCGACCGCAAGAGCATGAGCTTTCCCGGCAAGGTGCTCAATCAGATCTACCTGTCCGAGGCTGACAAGCGCGATTTGCTGTTCGGCATCCAGAACGACGTGGACTTCGTGGCCTGCTCCTTCGTCTCCCGCAAGCAGGATCTCATCGACGTGCGCCAGTTCCTCGACCAGAACGGCGGCGGGCGCATCAGCCTGATCGCGAAGCTGGAAAACCAGTCCGGCATCGACAACATCGAGGAGATCTGCGAGGCCTGCGAGGGCATCATGATCGGTCGCGGCGACATGGGCGTGGAGATTCCCTATGAGGAGCTGCCCGCCGTGCAGAAGCAGCTGATCACCAAGTGCCGCCTGATCGGCAAGCGAGTGATCACCGCCACGGAGATGCTGGAATCGATGATCTACAACCCCCGCCCCACCCGCGCGGAGATCTCCGACGTGGCCAACGCCGACTATGACGGCACCAGCGCCATCATGCTCTCCGGCGAAACCGCCGCGGGCAAGCATCCGGTGGAGTCGGTGGCGGTGATGGCGAAGATCGCCGAGGCCACCGAGAAAAAGATCGACTACGCCAGGCGCTTCCACGACACGCAGTTCCAGACCCACAGCACTGTGGACGCCATCAGCCACGCCGTGTGCGCCATGGCCATCGACGTGGGCGCGAAGGCCATCGTGGCCTGCTCCCTCTCCGGCAAGACCGTGCGCATGATCTCCCGCTTCCGCGCGCCGGTGGATATCCTGGGCGTCACCACCAGCGAGGCCGCCATGCGCAAGCTCGCCCTCTCCTGGGGCGTGGTGCCCGCCATGAGCATCGAATACACCTCCACCGACGTGCTGTTCTTCGTAGCAACCCAGCTGGCGCGGGAAAAGCTGGGCCTCCAGCCGGGCGACAAGATCGTCATCACCGGCGGCGTGACCAACGGCAAGTCGGGCAACACGAATTTGATCAAGGTGGAAGTCATCTAAAATGCGCAACGCGTACGGTTCTCCCGGCGCACAAGGCAATAGCGCCCTTGTGAAGCCATGGCCTTGACAGGCAGGGAACCTGTATGGCCACAAATTATTTTCAATTTGAAAATGATTTTCATATTGACAAATTCCGAAGCTGTGGTACAATATCCTCCAGATGAAAGAAGGGGGGAGACGATCATGCGGATAAATCGACGCGGATTTGCGATGCTGTTGTGCGCGGCGATGTTGTTGACCCTGATTGTCTCCTCCGCTTACATCGCCCATGAGTTGGCCCATCCCCACGACTGTGTCGGCGAGGACTGCCCCATCTGTGAAACCATCGCCCAGTTGGAACAGGTTTCCAAAGATTTTGGCCTCGCGCTTCTGGTCTTATTCCTGCTAGGGCTGCTAAACGCGGTCCAGCCTGTCTTGGCGCACACCGCTGCGCGTCGCGCCGTCGCCTCTCTCTCCCTGATCGGCTGGAAGGTCCGTCTGAACGATTAAAATACTCCCATTGTGAGCTGTTCCCCGCCTGTGCCCTCGCACGGGCTGTTGGCGTGGGATAAGCTCGCCTTTTTGCGCCATTTTTATACAATGTTCGTTTAAAAGTCACTCAACATGCGTGTGGATTTTGCGACATATCGAGACGGAGTTCCGCAGGCTTGCCAGCATGAAAAAGTTCTCGGCATTGTTGTCGTCTTTTAATCAGGTCTTAGTATAAGCAAAATATGGGAGGAAAATACCGTGAAAAAGTTTATTGTTGTCATTCTCGCGCTGGCGTTGATTGCCAGCCTGTTCGCCTGCGCCACCGCGGAGGAAAAGCCACTCAGCGTCGTCACCACCATCTTCCCCATCTATGATTGGGTGCGCGAGGCGGCCGGCGGCGACGAAGCCGTTGAGATCACCATGCTGCTGGACAGCGGCGTGGACCTGCATTCCTTCCAGCCCACGGCGGCGGACATCATGAAGATCGCCACCTGCGATGTGTTCATCTATGTGGGCGGCGAATCCGACGAGTGGGTGGAGGACGCGCTGCGGGAGGCCGTCAATCCTGAGATGAAGGTCGTCAACCTGTTGGAGACGCTCGGAGACGATGTGAAGGAAGAAGAGATTGTCGAGGGCATGGAGGCCGAAGAGGAAGATGAGGACGAGGTCGAAGGCGAGGTCGAGTACGACGAGCACGTCTGGCTGTCCTTGCGAAACGCCAAAAAACTGGTCGCCGCCATTGCCGGGACGCTGGGCGAAGTCGCGCCGGAGAAGGCCGAGTCCTACGCCGCCAGCTGCGAGGCCTATACCGCCAAACTGGACGCGCTGGACGCGGCCTATGCCGGGGCGGTCGAGGGCGCGGCTGTGGACACGGTGCTCTTCGGAGACCGATTCCCCTTCCGCTATCTCGTGGACGACTACGGATTGAATTACTACGCCGCGTTTGTGGGCTGCTCCGCCGAGAGCGAAGCCAGCTTTGAGACCGTTGTGTTCCTGTCCGGCAAAGTGGACGAGCTGGGTTTGCCCGCCGTGCTGACCATTGAGGGCGACAACCATCGCATCGCGGAGACCATCGTCGCAAACACGCAGGCGAAGAGCGCGGCCATACTGACCATGGATTCCATGCAGGCGACCACCGCCGAGGACGTGAAAAACGGCGTCACCTATCTGGGTGTAATGGAAGCCAACCTGGATACATTGCGGCAGGCGCTGAACGGGTAAATATTCGGGCTCGTCGCGGACCAAAGCCGCGGCGAGCCGCCAACCAACCCAGAAAGGAACCGCATTATGGCACTGATCACCTGCCGGGACCTGTCCCTTGGCTACGAGTCCCAGTCAATACTGAACAATTTGAATTTCTCCATAAACGCGGGCGATTACCTGTGCATCGTCGGTGAAAACGGATCGGGCAAGTCCACGCTGATGCGCACGGTGCTCGGCCTGCAAAGGCCCATGGGCGGCGTTATTGAGTTTGGAGACGGATTGCGCGAAAATGAGATCGGCTATCTGCCTCAGCAGACGGCCGTACAGCGGGACTTCCCGGCGACGGTCTGGGAAATCGTCCTGTCCGGCTGCCAGAGCCGAGCCGGGAAGCGCCCCTTCTACAGCAAAGCCGAAAAGCGGCTCGCCGAGGAAAGCATGGGGCGCATGGGCATCACGCCGTTCAGGAAGCGCTGCTACCGGGAGTTGTCCGGCGGCCAGCAGCAGCGCGTGCTGCTGGCGCGGGCACTGTGCGCAACGCGGAAGCTGCTCCTGATGGACGAACCGGTGTCCGGCCTCGATCCGAAGGTAACAGCGGAGATGTATGCCTTGATTCAGCAGCTGAATGCCGAAGGCGTTACGATCGTCATGATCTCCCACGACATCGCCGCGGCTGTGAGGTACGCCACGCACATCCTGCACATCGGCGGCGAACGGACCTTCTTCGGCGCGGTTGAGGCCTATCGTGAAAGCCCTGTCGGCCGGCGCTTTATCGACATGGAAGGCGGTGATAAGGCGTGATCCAGACGATCCAGCAATATCTGCAATTCCCCTTCGTGCGCTATGCACTGATCGTGGGCACGCTGATCGCGCTGTGCTCCTCGCTGCTGGGCGTGACGCTGGTGCTGAAGCGCTTCTCCTTCATCGGCGACGGCCTCTCCCATGTGGCCTTCGGCGCGATGGCCATCGCGGGCATACTGCGCCTGTCCAACGACATGCTGTTCGTGATGCCGGTGACCGTCCTCTGCGCGGTGCTGCTGCTGAGAACGGGCAAAAACGCGAAGGTCAAGGGCGACGCGGCGGTAGCGATGATCTCCGTGGGGGCGCTGGCCATCGGCTACCTGCTGCTGAATCTGTTCTCCACATCCTCCAACCTGTCCGGCGACGTATGCTCCACGCTGTTCGGCTCCACCTCCATCCTGACGCTGACCAAGGCGGAGGTCTGGCTGTGCGCGGGGCTGTCCATCGTCGTGGTAATCCTGTTCGTGCTGTTCTACAACAAGATCTTCGCCGTAACCTTTGACGAGGATTTTTCCCGCGCGGTAGGCACCAGAGTCGAGGCCTACAACCTGTTGATCGCGGTGGTGATCGCGGTGATCATCGTGCTGGCGATGAACCTGGTAGGCTCGCTGCTGATCTCCGCACTGATCATCTTCCCGGCGCTGTCCGCGATGCGGCTGTTCAAGAGCTTCAGGGGCGTGACCGTCTGCTCAGCGGTACTGTCCGTCAGCTGCGCGCTGGCGGGCATGCTGATCTCCATCGTCGGCGGCACGCCGGTGGGCTCCACCATCGTGGCGGTGGATATCGCGGTGTTCTTTGCATTTGTTTGTGTTGAAAAATTCAAGAAATGACAAGGGGGTTATCCTATGAAGAGAGCATTGTTGGCGGTCGTGCTGAGCGCCGTGCTCGCGCTGTCCGCCTGCGCCGCAAAGGGCGACGTACAAGCCGCTTCGAAAAGCGACGGGGCCAGGCAAGCGTCAAGCGCCGTCGCGACATCAGCAGAGGGCGAAAGGCCCGTGGACCTGGATCTGACGGCGCTCATCGGCACCGTGGTCTATTCGCAGATTTACGACATGACGGTGGAGCCGGAGGTCTATAGGGGGCAGAGAATTCGTCTGAAGGGCAACCTCAGCTATTTCCAGGATTCCGAAACCAAGCGGGAATATTTCGCCGCCATCATCGCCGACGCCACCGCCTGCTGCGCTCAAGGCATTGAATTCGTCTGGGCGGGCGAGCACCGCTACCCGGAGGACTATCCCCCTCTGGACACCGAAGTCACCGTCACCGGCACATTCGACACCTACGATGAGTACGGCTATACCTATTTGCAGCTCACGGACGCGGAAGTGACCTGGGGAGACATATAGCCTTCCCCTCGCAATAAAAAGTAAATACTCCTGACCGGCTATTTTATGTCCTGCCTCTTGCGCAATCCCCTTCCTCCACATATAATAATCCTACACACCCCTTACGAAGGAAGGCGCGTCTATGGCCCTGACCCACGCGAAGAGCACTGCCCGCGACATGACCAGCGGCTCGATCATCCGGCAGATCATACTGTTCTCGCTGCCGCTGATGCTGGGCAATGTATTCCAGATGCTCTACAACACGGTGGACAGCGTGGTGGTGGGCAACTACGTGGGCAAGGAGGCGCTGGCCGCCGTGGGCTCCACCACGATGGTGGTGAACATGCTGGTGTTCTTCTTCAACGGCTTCTCGGTGGGCGCGGGCGTGGTCATCGCCCAGCACTTCGGCGCGCGGGATCTGGAACGGCTGCACATCGCCGTGGAGACCACCATGGCCATGACCTTCGCGCTGTGCGCGGCCTTCACGCTGATCGGCGTGGGCGCCGTGCGGCCTATGCTGCGCCTGATGAACACGCCGGACGACGTGTTCGAGGGCGCCGTCAGCTACCTGACCATCTATTTCTGGGGCATTTCGGGCCTTCTGATCTACAACATCGGCAGCGGCATCCTCCGCGCCGTGGGCGACACCACCCGCCCGCTCATGTTCCTGATCCTGACCAGCCTGTTGAACATCGCGCTGGATCTGCTATTTGTGCTGGCCTTTCACATGGGCATCGCGGGCGTGGCCTACGCCACCATCCTCTCCCAGTTCGTCTCGGCGGCGCTGACGCTGCGGCTCTTGACCACCACGCGGGATATCTACCGCCTCTCCTGGCGAGACCTGCGCATCGACCTCCCGGTGCTGCGGCGCATCTTCGCCGTGGGTCTGCCGGCGGCGATACAGTCCGTCATCACCGCGTTTTCCAACGTATTCGTGCAAGCCTACGTCAATCACTTCGGCTCCAGCTGTATGGCCGGATGGAGCTGCTACAACAAGCTCGACCAGTTCATCATGCTGCCCATGCAGTCCACCGCCATGGCCGCCACCACCTTCGTCAGCCAGAACATCGGCGCGAAGCAGTACGCCCGCGCCAATCGCGGCACCCGCGACGTCATCCTGCTGGCGGCGGGCATTACGGGCGTGATCGCCGTGCTGCTGGTGATCTTCGCCGCGCCGGCTGTGGGGCTGTTTACGCGGGATCGATCCGTCGTCGAATACGGCGTGCTGTTTTTGCGGGCGAATACCTTTTTCCTGATGGCCAACGCCGTGAACCACACGCTGGCCGGGGCGCTGCGCGGACGGGGTGATTCCCGCGGGCCGATGATCATCATGCTCGGCTGCTTCGTCGCCATCCGTCAAATCTATCTGTTCATCGTCACGCGGTTCATCGCCAACACGCCGCTGCTGGTGGGGCTGGGCTATCCCGTGGGCTGGATGAGCTGCTGCGTAATCGAGGTGGCCTACTATTTCATAAAGTGGAACAGGCGCGTTCAGGCGGAAGCCTGAATGATGAAGGGAGAAGCGAATATGTCTCAATACAGCGATCAGATACGTCGGGATTTCAAGGCCGGCGACGACATTCGAGACGCGGGGCTGACCACGCCCAACGACGTGGCGCGCTTTGACGACATCGCCTACGGCGATGAATCCCCGCTGCAAAGGCTGGATGTCTATCGCCCGCGCGTCGCCGAGGGCAGGCGGCTGCCGGTCATCGTCAGCATTCACGGCGGCGGCTGGGTGTACGGCGACAAGGAGCGCTATCAATACTACTGCATGAGTCTGGCACAGAAGGGCTTCGCGGTGGTGAATTTTTCCTATCGACTGGCCCCGGAATGGAAATATCCCGCCGGCATCGAGGACGCCAACGCGGTCTTCACCTGGTTGCTGGTCCACGCCGATGAATACGGCTTCGACGCCGGGCACGTGTTCGCCGTGGGCGACTCCGCCGGAGCGCACATGCTGGCGCTGTACAGCTGTATCTGCACGAACCCCGATTACGCCGCGCGATACGATTTCGCGCCGCCGAAGGGCTTCAAGCCCACCGCCGTGGCGCTGAACTGCGGCGCGTACATCGTCGACGCGAGCGGCGAAAGCTCCACCTCGACGCTGATGGCCGATCTGCTGCCGAAGGGCGGCACGGCCGAGGAAGTGGCGCTGGTCAGCCCCCTTGCGCACATCACCGCCGATTTCCCGCCCGCCTTTATCATGACCTCAAATGACGACTTCCTGAAGCCTCAGGCCCCCCTGCTGGCGGCGCGACTGATGGAATTGGAGGTGCCCTTCGCGCTGCGCTTCTACGGCGACAAGACCACTCGGCTCTCCCACGTGTTTCACTGCGATATGCGCTCGGCTGAGGGTGCGCGCTGCAACGCCGAAGAGTGCGGATGGTTCAAAAGATTTATATGATTTCATGCGAAAGGGGCGACGATGCGTCGCCCCTATAGTTATTCTCTCTTACTTCACGCCTCGGTGATGGCGCCCGCGCCGGTGGTATCGGCCTCGGCGGAGAAGCTGTTCACCGTGATGGTGAATTCGCTGTCGCCCTCGACATACACGGTGCCGTCCGCGCCGACGATGCTGACGCTCTGGCCCGCGTCGTCCACGATGCTGCCCGCGCACTCCAGCGTGGTCAGTTCGCTGTCGCCGGTGACGATCCAGGTGGAGCTCTCGTCGATCACCACGCGGCAGTAGCCGTCGCCGCCGTTTCCGGCGCAGGATTCGTCGTCCACGATCGCGCCGGTGAGCGCGCTGCCGTCCAGCAAGTAGAGGTCAAGCTCCGAGATGCTGTCCCACTGAACATCGCCGTCCATGGCCTGCTGAATCGCGGTGAAGGTGCAGTCCGCGCCGTTCGCGCCGGTGGAACCCCAGCCGCGCTGGTTGGCGTTGCCGGTGACGCGCAGGAAATACTCGCTGTCCTCAGCTGCCTCGATCTCAACGCCCCGGAGCACGAAGGTGCTGTCGGTGTTGGTGGTGTAGAACAGGCCGCCGTTGGTGCTGATGAGCTTGCCGCCGTCCATCTCAAAGCTGCCCTCGCCCACCTCGGAATCGCCGGACATGCTCTGGTAGAGAATCACGGTCCAGGTGTTGTCGTTCTGGTCCTGGTCGGGCATCATGCCGGTCAGCTCACAGTTGTACAGCTTCACGCTGTTCAGGCCCTCCAGGCACAGCGCCTCGGAGTTGGTGGCCGTCAGAACGGCGTCGGAGATGGTGATATCCGCGGTGACGTAAACCGCCGGAGAGCCGATGCCGTTGGAGGTGTAGGTGCCGCCATCGACCACCATGGTGCCGCTGCCGCGGTCGCTGCGAATGGCCGCGGAGGAGCCGCCCTATGTGGTGACGGTCAGGTTGCTGGCGTACAGCGTGCCGCCGCCCGCCACGTGGATGCCGCCGGAGGTACCCTGTTCCGTGGTGATGGTGGTATCGGAGACATAGACCACGGCGTCGCCATAGCTGAACACGCCCGCGCCGCCCGCGGCGTCGGTGGCGATGGTGCTATCCGTGATGGTCAGCGTGCCGCCGGTGGCCAGCAGCGCCGCGCCCACGCCGTAGAAGCTGGCGTTGTCGCCGCCGGTGGAGTCGGAAGAGGTTCTGGTTACGGCGGCGTCAGTGACGGTGATGTTGCCGTCGGTCACCAGCACCGCGTTTTCATCCGTGCCGGTGGACTCGATCGCGCCGGTCAACTCGGTATCGCTGTCCAGGGTATTCACGGCG
>JAFVBK010000153.1 GCA_017480045.1 Clostridia bacterium | reverse complement strand
GCCGTCCTGCGCGGCCTGCGCCGCCGCGGCCAGGCCCGCGCCGCCGGCGCCGACCACGACCACGTCATAGTCCAGCTCGATGGGGTCGCCCGCCACGTGCTCCACCTTGGCGGCCTTGAAGGCGTCCAGGTTGGTGCAGGCGGCCTGCTCGGCGGTGTCGATGACCGCGTTGCGCAGGGCGCGGGTGGAGAAGGTCGCGCCCGCGACGCCGTCCACGCCGGAGCCGTTGGCCTCGATCATCTCAGGGATCATGATGTCAAAGACCGGGGTGCCCACATGGGCGGTCTCCACGCTGGAGACGACCTCGATGGACTCGATGGCGTCCTCAGAGTAGGTGACGCTGATGGTCAGGGGGCCGTTGTAGCCGTCTGCGGTGGCCTCATAGGTGCCGGCGGTGAAGGCGACTGCCGCGCCCTCGGCCTCGCCCGCCTCGCCGCGGGCCTGGGCCAGCGCCTTTTCAACCGCCTCCGCGACGCCGTCGCGGGTCATGGTCGCGCCAGTGACCTCGTCGATGTCCGCGTCGGAGCGGCCGATCAGCTCCTCGACATAGGTCGGGAAGGCGGGCTGACCGAAGGGCAGCTCGCCCGCGCCCTCGATCTCAACGGCGGTGATGACATTCTCGTCCACGGTGACCTTCACAGTCACGGGGTCGGTCTCGCTGTAGCCAGTACCGGTGGCCTCGTAGGTGCCGGGCGTGAAGGCCGCCGCTTCAGCAAAGGCGACGGAGCTCACGATCAGGCAGAGGCACAGAAGCATGACGACAAACTTCTTCATAAAACTCCTCCTTAAAAATATTGCATGCGAACGTAACACAACCTTCGCATTGTATCTCAATTATACCAAATTATGATCGATTAAGTCAACTACAGATGTTTATAAAATATGGCGCGATGACCGCATGGCAAAGCACGGCGGATCCCCATGGAATCCGCCGCCTGTTTATTTCAATTTTTCAGTCCCTCGCCCGCAAACCCCAGCGACACCTTCAGCGCCTCGCTCACACGGGCCATCACTTCCGGTCGAAGCGTGCCAATGCGCTCGCGAAGACGGCGCTTGTCGAGGGTGCGTATCTGCTCGGCGAGCACCACGCTGTCCTTGGTGAGGCCCGTGCCCTCGCAGGCGATGGGCACATGGGTGGGCAGCCGCGCCTTGTTCAGCTGACCCGTGATGGCCAGCACGATCACGGTGGGGCTGTAGCGGTTCCCGACATCGTTTTGGATCACCAGCACCGGGCGGATGCCGCCCTGCTCCGATCCGACCACCGGGTCCAGGCAGGCGCTGAACAAATCGCCGCGGGAAATCATAGTATCACGCTCCGCATACATCGTGTGCGGCATACTATGCGGATAAGGATTCGGGCGTGCGTAAACGTTGGTTGTCGGCATTATGTTGCACTCCAATATGGTTATTATCGATTCAAAGCTGTGGAAGAGACGGCCTCATTCGGCGCGGCGCAATAAGCGCCGACTCACCGGGAGATCGAGGCGCAGCGCCACGATTTTAGCGGCATGCGCGCCGCGAGCCGCCCAAAGGGGTGGTCGTGGCGGGGAAAGCAGGTCCCCCGCCACATAGTCACATCACCAGCGATCCGTTCTCGCTCTCGATCACCTGCATCAGCCTGCGCTCAATGCCGGACATCGCGTCGATATAGACCAGGAAGGTATCCTCTCCGGAGGAGGCCTTGATCTCATAGCACAGGAATTCGGAGGTGTTTTCCGGAATCACGCACAGCCGGGCTTCGATGGGCGTCAGCGCGCCGCCGATGCGGGCGACGGCGTCCTGCTCGCTGAGGGCGGGAATCTCCAGCTGGCGCGGCACGTGGTTCATCAGGTAGTTCGCGGCCTCCAGGCCCACCACGCTGCCGTCCGCCAGCGAGACCTGCACCTTGACCAAATCGGGATAGAGCACCACGCCGTTCTGCACCGCGGCGAAGTTCGCCGTCAGGATGCCGTCGAAGCGGCTGGAATAGCTCAGCTCCATCTCGCCGTAGCCCCGCGACAGCAGGAACGCCCGCGCCGCGTCTATGGCCTGCGCGTCGGTGAGGTTCACTTCGCCGGCCACGCCGTCAAACAACACATACAGTATCTCGCCGCCCGCCTTGGTGACGCCCACATCCAGGGTGTAGTTTGCGGTCCGCGCCGTGTATTCGTAGCAATCCACGGGAATGCTGCTCTCGCCGGTAAACGCCACCTCCGCGGTCTGCGCGCTGCCGATAAAGGCGATCAGCGCCTGCCGCGCGGCGGCCTCGTCCACCTGCGCAAGGCCCGCCAGCCCCTTGAACTCGCCATCCGCGCGCCCGTCGGAGAAGGGCCCGTCGTACAGCAGCACCGGATAATCCGCCGCTGTGCCGGTGATCGGATAGAGGCTCTCCTCGCCCGTGGCGTCGTAGTCGTTGGCGTCGAACACGGCCTCGCCCCGCTCATAGCGGTCCAGCAGTCGCCCCAGGCTCACGGAAAACGCCGCCGCCGTTTCGGAGAGACTCTCCATCGTCTCATAGTCCTCCTCGGTCAGCTCGCCGCCGTTGCCCAGCCGCGTCGCGAGGGCGCCGGAAAAGTCCCCGGCCTGATTGATGAATTTCAGCGTGGCCGAGACCGTCTCCTGCCCCAGCGGCAGCAGCGCCAGGTTCGCGAGCGCGCCCTGCGTTTGCAGCGCCGTCTCGTTCAAAAGGGATTGGATCTGGCCCGTCTCCCCCGCCACCAGCAGCTTTCGGAAGTTTACGCTCATCCCCTCCGTCAGCTCGCAGGTCTCGTAAAACGCCTTCTGCACCACGGCGTTGATGCGGGCGTTGGCCTCGTTCAGCCGCGCCGTCTGCGCCGTGGAGAAGATCAGCACCCCCGCCAGCAGCGCCGCCAACGCGATATTCAATATACGCGCCCAGTCCCGTTCGCGGACATCCGCGACATAATAAGTCTCGTTCATGCTTGCCTCCTATACCGCAAAGCTGTGATTCCCGATCACGGTCTTGACCGTGCGCGTGCGGATCCACTGATCGCTGGTGGCCTTGGGATTGTAGTAGTAAAGGCAACCGCCGGTGGGGTCCCAGCCGTTCAGCGCGTCCAGCGCCGCGCGGATGGCGGTGCTGTCGGGCGTGTTGTTGATCGAGCCGTTGCTGACGCAGCTGAACGCGCCGGACTGGTAGATCACGCCGGAGATGGTATTGGGAAAGGACGAGCTCTTCACCCGGTTCAGCACCACCGCCGCCACGGCGACCTGCCCCTTGTAGCTCTCGCCCCGCGCCTCGGCATACACCAGCTTGCTGAGCAGCCGATGGTCGGCGGAGATGATCGAGGCCGACGACGCCGTGGTGCTCCCGCCAGAGCTGCCGGAGCCTGAGGCGCCGGACAGGGTGATCCCCATGGCCGCGGCGGTGGCGGGCCCCACGCGCCCATCGGCGGTCAATCCGTTCTTGCGCTGAAACGATATCACCGCCGCCCTGGTCTTCGCGCCGTATTTGCCGTCCGCCGTGCCGGAGAGGTAGCCCCACTGGATCAGCTTTTGCTGCACCTTGGTCACGTCGCTGCCGCTGGAGCCCACCTCCAGCACCCTCGCCGCCAGCGCCGGAGCCGCGAGACTGACCGCCAGCGTCAGCACCGCCAGCATGAGCGCGCAGCCGCGCCGTACCGCCGCCCTCATGCGGCGCCTCCGAACAAGCCGCGCAGCCAGTTCAATATCGTCGAGTGAAACCGCACCGGTTCGCCGGACGCGCAATCCTCCGTCAGGCACAGCGACGGATACAGCACGCACCACCAGTTGTGGCCCTCGCCCGCTCCGATCACCACGCGCACCGCACGGTATGCCCCGGCGGGCACCACGATCCCGCCGTAGCGCCGGTCGGGAAAGTCAAACACACCCGTCTCGGCATGCACCCCGCCGTCCCAGCCGCAGGTTCGCGCCCGCAGCGTCGCCGCCAGCTCGATGAGGCTGAGGTTTTCGTTGACCGTCTCCCAGGCCGCGTCCGCGTCCGCGCAATCCGCCAGCAGCTCGCGGGTGCACATCAGGCAGGCGTCCCGCACCTGAAGCTTCAGCGCCTGGGCCGCGTCGTCGTCGCTGTTGGCGATCACGTGCAGGCGGATAAAATCCTCCGTCTTCACGCCGTCCAGCGACGTCACAGGCTCCGCCCCTGCCCGCGCCGCGACGCCCAGGGCCAGCATAAGTATCAAAATACAACAAAAAAACCGACGTTTCAGAACAACTCCTCCATTCTGTTGGGAATTGTTCCTAGCGTCGGCATATTCCGCGCAATTTATACTACTTTCAGATTAAAACAGCAAAAGCTGAGGGATGGATTTTCGCTCTAGCAAGGAAAAACTCCGCAGGCCTGCCGGTGGCAACTCAAGGGAGCTTAACGCAGCCAGTGCGGAAAAGACGCCCGCAGAATCGCCAGATTAATTTGAGAGGAGTATTATTCCTGATTTGCCAAAAACATCGCTCCAGCGACCGCCATTGGGCTTTCGCTCAAGCGCTTCAGCGCCTCCGGCGGAAAATCGCCGGCCGCGTTCAGCCGCTGATACAGGAACGCCAGCAGCGCCCGTTCGCCCCGCTTCGCCACCGCCTGCAGGCCCGCGTCGTCAAATTTCTCCACGAATTCCTGCGCCGCGCAGAACGCCCGACAGCGCCGCGCCAGCGCGCCGGCATCGTAGACGGCGTCCACGCGAAAGCCCATCGCCTCGGCGCACAGCTCCAGCCCCCGCAGCCAAACATCCTTCCAGCTCAGCGCCTTGCCCTCGCACTCCCGCTCCAGTGCCGAGAGCAGGGGCGCGTTCACCGGCTGGCCCATCTGCGTCACGCCCCGGCGGATGAGCTCGCCGTCGAAGGCCGTCAGCCGCCGCATGTAGCGGCGGGCCGCCGCCGTGGCCGGGAGATCGTTCACCCGCCGGAAGGTGTAACGGAAGCCCTCCAGCCGACCCCAGCGCTTCATGGTGTCGCAGTAGCCCAGCAGGCGGCCGCGCCGCAAAAGGTCGGGGTTGAAATCCAGGAAGCCGCCCAGATCGTGCAGCGGCTTGATCGTGGTCAGCCAGGGCATCCGCGCGTACTCCGGATGGCTGTAATAGGGGTGCAGCTCCACCGCCACCACCTCGTCCATGCCGTCCGAAAGCGCCATGTCGACGGGCAGATTGTCGTAGTAGCCGCCGTCGATGTAGCGCTGGCCGTCGATGTGGCGCGCGGGAAAGATCGGAAAGCAGGAGGCGGAGGCGATCACCCAATCGCCCAGGCTGCCCGGCTTCATGTCCGCGAGCTTCACCGGCGCGCCGGTCATCTGGGGCGCTTTGGTCGTCATCACGCCCAGGCGCATGCCCGCGGCGCGGATCCTGCCCTCGTCCAGGTGCTCGCGCACCAGTGCTTCCAGGGGCGAAATGTCCATGCGCAGATGCTTCGCGTTTTCCATCAGGAAGGGCACCACGTCCCGCTTGCGATGGATCATGCGCTCAATGGCAAAGTCGTCCTCGTCCTCCACCGCCATGATCTGGCTGACCCTGATATTGGACCAGAGCTCGATCGCCCCCGCCAGGTCGCCCTGGGCGAAGAGCGCCGCGTTCAGCGCCCCGATGGACGTGCCGTACACGCCGTCAAAGCGCACGCCCAGCTCGCTGAGCGCCTGCCACACCCCGATCTCATACGCCCCGCGGGAGCCCCCGCCGTTGAGTACCAACGCTCGCTTCATGGAATCCACCTCCGCTCTCTATTATTATACCACCCATTGCAAGCACAATCACCCGTGTGCTTGCTTCCGCGCCGGTCTGTGATATAATAAACGAAGTTAAACCGATCCTTCAGGAGGCTCGTATGATACTTTATCACTATTCGGTCGATTCCTACTCCGGCGGTGAATCGCTCATAAACGACTACAAAAATCAGTTTCGCTTCGCGGAGCCCTTCATGCTGGCGCTGGAAAGAAATGAGGACTGCTTCTGGAGCGTTTTCTTCGCGGCAATGGCCTGCTCAAGGGAGCTGTGCGCCCTCGGCCTTCGAAAACATGAAAACTATATCAAGGACGCCGTGGAGGGCGTGTTTGAGCGCGTTCGAAGGCAGGAATTCAGCGGTTGCTCCGCCAGCCGCCTCGCCTGCGTTTACTATTGCGAGAGCCAGGAAGAGGCGTTGGCTTACTTGAAGGACGATTGCCTGGACAGCGGCGACTTTGCGCCGGAGCAGGTGAAGCTGCTGGAGGTGGATGTGAATGAGCGTCGCGTCTTCCGTTACGACCAGCGCTTCTTTAACGATGCCGAGGCGGCCATGGAGCGCAGGGAGCTCGACCGGGTCATGGCGCTCGCCCGTTCCTACTTCGCCATGGAGCGCAGCGACGCGCCGCTGGTCGAGGTGCTATCAGACGGCGAAAACCGCGTGCTGCGTCATCTGCCCATCCAATAGGCTCAGGTTCCCGCTTTCCCCAAAGCTTTACTTGCATAATGCCCCGCCTGTGGTATAATTTTAGGGTGTATACAAGGGGAGGTTTAGCAATATGAAGGTCAGAAATCTCGTTTCCAAGCGCTTTAAGGAGACCCCGGCGGACTGCGTGATCGCGTCCCAGGCGCTGATGATGCGCGGCGGCTACATCAAGCCCGTGGGCAACGGCATATTCACCCTGTTCCCCATCACCAAGCGCATCACCAGCAAGATCGAGAACATCATCCGCCAGGAGATGAACCGCATCGACGGCCAGGAGGTGCTCTTCCCGGTGACGATGCCGGCGGATCTGTGGCGCAAATCGGGCCGCTACGATTCCATCGGCTCGGAGCTGCTGCGCTTCAAGGATCGCTCCGGCGGCGACATGGTGCTGGGCATGACCCACGAGGAGGCCAGCGTGCACCTGATGACCGACGTGGCCGACTCCTACACCCAGTATCCCTTCATGATCTACCAGATCCAGACCAAGTTCCGCGACGAGCCCCGCTGCCGCGGCGGCCTGATCCGCGTGCGCGAGTTCACGATGAAGGACGCCTATTCCTTCCACACCTCCCAGGAGGATCTGGAAAAGTACTACGCCCGCTGCTACGAGGCCTACAACCGCGTCTACGCCCGCTGCGGCGTGCCGGAGGTGGTGGCTGTGGCCAGCGACAGCGGCATGATGGGCGGCAAGGTGAGCCACGAGTACATGCTGCTGACGGACGTGGGCGAGGACACCATCGTGCTGTGCAAGAGCTGCGACTATCGCGCCAACATGGAGGCCGCGCCGTGCCTGCTGGAAAACGAGCCCGGCGAAATCGCGCCGCTGGAGAAGGTGCCCACCCCCGACTGCAAGACCATCGACGACCTGTGCGCCTTCCTCAGGATCAAGCCGCAGCAGACCTGCAAGGCCGTGATGTATCAGCGCAATCAGGACGACAGCTTCGTGATCGTGTTCATCCGGGGCGACCTGGACGTGAACGAGACCAAGCTGCGCAACTTCCTCAAGGCCGAGGTGCACCCCGCCGTCGTCACCGAGGACAGCGGCATCCACGCCGGCTTCACCGGCCCCATCGGCCTGCCGGAGGGCGTGACCGTCGTCTATGACAACAGCCTGAAGGGCATCGAGTGGTTCGCCACCGGCGCCTGCGAGGACGACATGCACTACATCGGCTTCAACATTGCCCGCGACGTGGGCGAGGTCGAATATGTGGACGTGGCCAAGGCCTTCGACGGCGCCATCTGCCCCGTCTGCGGCAAGCCTCACATCTACACCAGCCGCGGCATCGAGGTGGGCAACATCTTCCAGCTGGGCACCAAGTACACCGAGAGCATGGGCATGACCTACGTGGATCAGGACGGCAGCCTCAAGAACCCCATCATGGGCTGCTACGGCATCGGCGTGGGCCGTCTGGCCGCCAGCGTGTGCGAGGCGCACCGGGACGACTACGGCCCCATCTGGCCCATCAGCATCGCCCCCTGGCACGTGCAGATCTGCTCGCTGCGGGCCGACCAGCCGGAGGTGGCCGAGGCCAGCCAGAAGCTCTACGACGCGCTGACCGCCAAGGGCATCGAGGTGCTGTGGGACGAGCGCAGCGTCTCCGCCGGCGTCATGTTCTCCGACGCCGACCTGTTCGGCGTGCCGCTGCGCGTGGTCGTCAGCCCCAAAGGCCTCAAGAACGGCACCATCGAAATTGCCACCCGCGACAAGAGCATGAAGGAAATCGTGCCCGCCGACGAAGCGCTGGACTTCATCTACAAGTACGTCGTAGACGAGCTGGCGAAGCTGGAATGCGGGCTGTAAGGGCTCAAAAACACATAGCGGCGGCTGGCGCAGGTTGC
>JAFVBK010000152.1 GCA_017480045.1 Clostridia bacterium | reverse complement strand
GGGCCTGCAATTCCTTGATCAGCACCTTGAAGGATTCAGGGATGCCGGGGGTGGGGATGTTCTGGCCTTTTACGATGGCTTCGTAGGTCTTGACGCGGCCCACCACGTCGTCGGATTTCACGGTCAGGATTTCCTGCAGCGTATTGGCGGCGCCGTAAGCCTCCAGCGCCCAGACCTCCATCTCGCCGAAGCGCTGGCCGCCGAACTGCGCCTTGCCGCCCAACGGCTGCTGGGTGACCAGGGAATAGGGGCCGGTGGAGCGGGCGTGCATCTTATCGTCCACCAGATGGTGCAGCTTGAGGAAGTACATGTAGCCAACGGTGACGCGGTTCTCAAATTGCTCGCCGGTCCGTCCGTCATACAGGATGGTCTTGCCATCGGTGTTCAGGCCGGCCTGGATCAGGCATTGGTCGATATCTTCCTTAGTCGCGCCGTCGAACACGGGCGTGGCAACATGCCAGCCCAGCTTCTTGGCGGCGATGCCTAAATGCACTTCGAGCACCTGTCCCAGGTTCATACGGGAAGGCACGCCCAGGGTGTTGAGCACGATGTCCAGCGGAGTGCCGTCGGGCAGGAAGGGCATATCCTCCACCGGCAGGATGCGGGAGACGACGCCCTTGTTGCCGTGGCGGCCGGCCATCTTGTCGCCGACGGAGATCTTGCGCTTCTGCGCGATATAGACGCGCACCATCTTATGTACGCCGGGCGAGAGCTCGTCCTTGTTCTCGCGGGTGAAGATCTTGACGTCCACGATGATGCCGCCCTCGCCGTGGGGCACCTTGAGGGAAGTATCGCGGACCTCGCGCGCCTTTTCACCGAAGATGGCGCGCAGCAGGCGTTCCTCGGCGGTCAACTCGGTCTCGCCCTTGGGGGTTACCTTGCCAACCAGGATATCGCCCGCGCGGACCTCGGCGCCAATGCGGATGATGCCGTCCTCGTCCAGGTCGCGGATCGCGTCCTCGCCGACGTTCGGGATATCGCGAGTGATTTCTTCGGGACCCAGCTTGGTTTCACGGGCTTCGGACTCATATTCCTCGATATGAATGGAGGTATATTTATCCTCCCGCACCAGGCGTTCGCTGATCAGGACGGCGTCCTCGTAGTTGTAGCCCTCCCAGGTCATGAAGCCGATCAGCATGTTCTTGCCCAGGCCGATCTCGCCCTTTTCGGTAGAGGGGCCGTCGGCCAGCAGGTCGCCCACCTCAACGCGCTGTCCCTTATAAACGCGGGGACGCTGGTTGATGCAGGTGCCCTGGTTGGAGCGGGCGAACTTGACCAGGTGATATTCAAACTCATTGCCCAGGTCGTCCTGGATAATGATGCGATCCGCCGAGACGGACTTGACGATACCGGCGTGCTTGGACAGCAGCACCACACCAGAGTCGTGTGCGGCCTTGTATTCCATACCGGTGCCGACAAAGGGAGCTTCGGGGACCAGCAGAGGCACAGCCTGACGCTGCATGTTGCAGCCCATCAGGGCGCGGTTGGCGTCGTCGTTTTCCAGGAAGGGGATCATGGCCGTGGAAACGGACACGATCTGCTTGGGGCTGACGTCGATGAAATCCACCTTAGAGGCAGGGACCTCGCGGGTATCGTCCTTCCAACGGACTACGACGCGGGAATTGACGAAGGTGCCATCCTCATTCAAGGGCTCCTTGGCCTGGCCGATCATGTACTGATCTTCTTCGTCGGCGGTCATATAAACGATCTCATCGGTCACCTGGCCGGTCGCCTTATTGACCTTGCGGTAGGGCGCCTCGATGAAGCCGTATTCATTGATCCGCGCATAGGTGGCCAGCGAGCCGATCAGGCCGATGTTCGGGCCTTCAGGCGTCTCGATGGGGCAAATGCGGGAGTAATGGCTGTAGTGAACGTCGCGCACCTCCATGCCGGCGCGATCGCGATTGAGTCCGCCGGGGCCCAGCGCAGACAGACGGCGCTTGTGCGTCAGCTCCGCCAGGGGGTTGGGCTGATCCATGAACTGGCTCAGCTGGGAGGAGCCGAAAAACTCCTTGATCGCGGCGGAAACGGGACGAATGTTGATCAGGTCGCCGGGACGGACGTCGTTGGCGTCCTGGATGGCCATGCGTTCGCGCACGACGCGCTCCAGGCGGCTCATGCCGATGCGAATCTGGTTTTGCAGCAGCTCACCCACAGAACGCAGACGGCGGTTGCCCAGATGGTCGATATCATCCGTCGTGCCGATGCCGTAGGGCAGGCCCAGCAGATAGCTGATCGAAGCGACCACGTCGTCGATGATGATGTGCTTGGGCACCAGAAGGGAAACGCGCTCCTTGACGGCCTGCTTGAGCTCCTCCGCCGGGGTGGTCGCGAGGATGTCCTGCAAGGTGGGCAGGTGCACCATCTCCACGATGCCGACCTCTTTGGGGTCAAAGGGCAGATAATCGTTGGCGCGCACAAAGTTGTTGCCGACCACGGTGCGGACGTCGCCGGCCGCCACGATCAGCACCTTGTTGACGCCGGCGTTCTGCACGGCGTTCGCCTGCTCGCGGGTCAGCGTGGCGCCCTTCTCGAACATCACTTCGCCGGTCCGCGGATCAATGATGTCCTCGGCCAGCTCAAACCCGGCGATGCGCGCGGCAACGCCCAGCTTCTTATTAAATTTGTAGCGACCCACGCGCATCAGGTCGTAGCGCTTGGGGTCAAAGAACAGGCTGCGCAGCAGGGAACGGGCGCTGTCTTCGCTGGGCAGGTCGCCCGGCTTCTGACGGCGATAGATCTCCAGCAGGGCGTCCCGCTGATTCTTGGTGCCGTCGGCGCGCTCGATGGTCGCCATCAGGCGCTCGTCATCGCCCAGCAGGCTGATGATTTCAGCGTCAGAGCCATAGCCCAGGGCGCGCAGGATTACCGTGATGGGTAGCTTGCGGGCGCGGTCGATGCGCACCCACAGCGCGTCGTTGGAATCGGTTTCATATTCCAGCCAGGCGCCGCGGTTGGGGATCACCTGCGCGCTGTAAAGCCGTTTACCGGCCTTATCGATCTGTACGTCAAAGTATGCGCCGGGTGAGCGCACCAGTTGGCTGACGATGACGCGCTCCGCGCCGTTGATGATAAAGGTGCCATGCTCGGTCATCAGCGGGAAGTCTCCCATGAAGACCTCGGACGACTTGATTTCTCCGGTTTCACGGTTTTTCAGGAGTACCGATACCTTGAGCGGAGCGGCATACGTTAAATCCCGCTCCCGGCAGCGTTCAACATCATTCTTCGGTGTGCTGTCCAGCGAGTAATCGACGAATTCCAATACCAGATTTTCGCTGTAATCGGTAATGGGGGACACATCCGCCAGCACCTCTTTGAGGTCTTCCTCCAAAAAACGGCGATAGCTGTTCTTCTGGACCTCGATGAGGTTGGGCATGTCCAGGACTTCGTCGATGCGCGAGAAGCTCATGCGCTTGCGCAGCTTTCCCATCGGAACCTCGTGCACCATAAAAAGTATCACTCCCTTTAATCGTGCTCAGCGCGGAACAGGGCGTCCATTTCTGTTTCCCTCGATCTGACGCCGTTTGCGTCAGTCG
>JAFVBK010000151.1 GCA_017480045.1 Clostridia bacterium | reverse complement strand
GCCGTGCTGGGCGTCAGCGCCGCGCCGGTTGCCCGGCTCGCGGTTTCGACGCTCTCCCTCCGGCTGGCCTCGGCAATTCTGGAGCCGGTGGCGGACGCGGGTGTCACGCGCATCGTCGGAGGCTTTGGCGATGTCTCGCGCATGCTGCTGGCCATTTGCGCCGGCGCCACGCTGCTGGCGGTACTGATGCTCGGCGCTTGTTTGGGACTGGCGGCGGGATAAAGCGGGATCAAATCAGGGGGCAATGATGTAATGCTGGCGGACACGCTCACGGAGGCCGCGCTTGGCCTGTTTTCGATCTGCGCGATAGCGGCGGCGACGGATATGCTGATACGCGACGCCCGCGCGGCGCTGACCTTTCGCTCGATTTGCGCGCTGGCGGCGGCGGTCAGCGCGCTGCGGCTGGTGACGCGCCTGCTGGGCCTCTGGGCGTAAGGCGCGCTCCGCGATGGATTCATCGATAATACGACGCAATTATTTCGAGGGAAAGAATAGCCATGCCAAACGGTATGTGGGAGCGGTTGCGCGGCGCGCGCGGCGTTGAAATACTGGCGGCGCTGGCGCTTATCGCGCTGCTGGCGCTGCTGCTTCATTCCAGCGGCGGCCAACCCACCGCGCAGAAGACGGAGCTGGAGGCTCGGCTGGAGCGCACACTCTCCGGCGTCGACGGCGCGGGGGAGGTCCGCGCGATGATCGCGCAGGACGCGAATGGGAACGTCACCGGCGCGCTGATCGTCGCGGACGGGTTGGAGGACGTGGCGGCCTATCTCAATTTGCAAAGCGCGGTAATGACGCTTCTGGAACTGGACGCCTCGCGGGTGGAAATCATCGGCAGGACCGGACGCTTTGGAGGTTCGCAATGAAAAAGGCGGCAAAATGGATGCTGTGCGCCGCGGCGCTGTCGGCGCTGTTGGCCCTGGACACGGTCATAACCTATCGCGTTGCGGAGAGGCAGGCTTCGCGCGCGACCAGCGCGACCGCGCCCTATCGTCTCGAAGCGCAGGATCCGCTTTCGCAGTTTCGATTGGAGCGCGAGCAGCTGCGCGCCCGTCAGGAGGCCCAGCTGAACGATATCATCTACGGCGATAAGAGCGACGCCGCGGCGATTGCCCGCGCCCAGGAACAGCTGCTGAGCCTGCTTTCCCGCGCGGAACAGGAGTTGACGCTGGAGGGAATTTTGCAGGGGCGCGGCTTCGAGGATGCGGTCGTCAGCGTGGGCGAGCGTTCCGCAAACGTGCTGCTCAGACGAGAGACCGTCACGCAACGCGAATCCGCGGTTATTATGGAGCTTGTGCTGCGGGAGACGGGCCTCACCGGCGGAAATGTGAAAATCATTCCGGTAAAATAATGGAAAGTGTTTGCGTAAACGCGCATTTTCTGCTATAATACATTTTGTATAAGGAGGTATGCACCATGAGCGAAAATAATCCTTCTGATGTCAAGCTGAATGAGAATCCCAACGGCACGGTTTCCTTTGCCACAGAAGTTGTCGCAACCATCGCAGGCCTCGCGGCGACGGAGGTCGACGGCGTCGCCAGCATGATTTCACCTTCAGCCGGCCTTGCCGATATGTTTTCCCGAAAGAGCAATCGCAACCTGACCAAGGGCGTGCGCATAGATCTGGAGGATAACCGGGTTTCCGTGGATATCACCATTACAGTGGACTATGGCTCGCCCGTGCCGGACGTGGCCCGCAATATCCAGGAAAACGTAAAGAAGGCCATCGAAACCATGAGCGGCTTGGACGTGCGCAATGTGGACGTGCATGTCACCGGTATCAGCTTTGAGCGCGAACAGCGCGCCAACGCCGAGCTGGACGAGCAGCAGCGCAAGATGCTGGAAAAGACCGAGGAAGGCGAAACCGAAGCGGAAATTGAGGCGGAAGCCGCCGACGATACGGTGATCGAGGTGGAGGAGGTCGTCGAGAAGGAAGACGTCGAAGCGCCGGAGCCCGATTTGGATGATGACGACGACATCGACTTGGACGACGAAGCGGACGAGGATGAGGACGACCTGGACGAAGCCGATTACGCGCAGGCATAGCGCCCACGATCGCCGGACAATACCGATGATTCCTTACAGGAAATGGTGATTGATATGAAGTTGAGTGTTGGCAAGCGCATACTGATGTTTTTTCACTGGCTGATCTCCCTGCTGATCGTCGCGGCCTTCGCCGTGTATCTGATCGCGCCGGATTTCCTGACAAAGTACTATGATATGCTGGTGTCCGCCATCGGCATTTCGAATGTCAAGGCGATCGGCATCGCGCTGCTGGCGGTCTATGTGATTCTGGCAGTCGTGCAGGTGTGTCTGATCTTCAAGCGCAGAAAGCGCTCGGAGCGCGGCTTCATCACGGTGGATTCCAGCGACAGCGGCAAGGTTCGCATCGCGATTTCCGCCATCGAGCAGATGGTTCGGCAGTCCGTGGGCAGCATCGACGGCATTACAGACATGAAGATCGGCATCGACAATCAGGATGACGCCATCGCCATTGGCGTGGTCGCTTCCATCGTCAACGGCAGCCATGTGCCCACCATCACGATGAACATGCAGCGGGCCATCCGCCAATTTGTGGAGACGAACTGCGGCGTGGCGGTGCGCACCGTGTCCATCAGCATCAATGCCGTCACGAACCAGCAGGAAGCCCCGCGCCGCCGCCGTCGCGGCAAGGCTCAGGAGCCCGTGCTGCCCGCGGCGACCGTCGAGCATTCCGCCGACGCGTACAGTTTTTCCAACGCGCAAGCGGCTGAGACCGAGCCGGCGGAGGCTTCTGCCCCCGCGCCCGCGCCGGTTTATGAAGCCCCCGCCTACAAACCTCAGCCGGAACCTGTGGAGGAGGCCTCAGAGGTATCCTATGACTTCGATCAGCCCTATGAATCGGAGTTTGCCAAGGACTTGGCCGCGATGAAGGCGCGGGAGGCTGCCGAGGCAGAGGCGAGCGCCTACGACGATGAGGACGGGCCGCTGAATGCAAATGCGGAATAACCTCACACAGAAGAGATAATATTTATTGCGGCGGCGCGCATGACGCGCCACCGCAATACTTGCGTTTAAAATAGGAATGGCCAGAGCGCTTGTTTTGGCCGGAAACAGCGAAGAAAGTTGGTTGAACGAATGGATAGAACTGTGGCCCGCGCCCACGCGATGAAACTGATCTATGAATGGGAAATGGGCGGAGACGGCGGCGAGGAGACACGCCTGAATTTGCTGGAGGTCAAGCCGAACGAGCATGACGCGGATTATATGAACCGCATGTACGAGGGCGTCGTCGCGAATGTGGAGGCGATCGACGGACGGCTCAGTCCGTTTCTGCGCGGCTGGACGATCGAGCGCCTCACCCGCGTGGATCTGGCGATCCTGCGTCTGGCGGTCTATGAGCTGACGTTGGGCGAAAACCCGGCTGGCGTCGTCATCAACGAGGCCGTGGAGTTGGCGAACCAGTATTCCACCGACAAGGCGGGCGCGTTTGTAAACGGCGTGCTGGGCAATCTGGCCCGCGCCATGGACGAAGCGCGCGCAAACGCTTCCGCGCGGGACTAGGCCATGCTGACGCAGAACAGCGCGGCCCTGAGCGTCTCGGAGCTGAACGAATACGCCCGAAAGCTGCTGGCGGGAGACCCGTTGCTGCGCAACCTGGAGGTCACCGGAGAGATTTCCGGCTACAAGCATCACTACAGCGGCCATCGCTACTTCTCCCTGAAGGATGAAGCCGCGCGAGTGCAATGCGTGATGTTTCGCCAGAACGCGATGGGGCTCGACTTCAAGCCCGCCGACGGCATGCGGGTGACGGTTCGCGCCTCCGCCTCCATATTTCCAAGGGACGGCAGCTATCAGCTGTATGTCAGCGGCATGCGCCAGGCAGGGCAGGGCGATCTTTACGCGCGCTTTGAAAAGCTCAAACAGAAGCTGCTGGCGGAGGGCTTGTTTGATCCGGCGCGCAAGCGGGAAATTCCCAGAGCGCCCCGCGTCATTGGCGTGGTCACATCCCAAACCGGCGCCGCCATACGAGATATTATCCACGTGGCGCGGCGGCGCAATCCCGGCATCGGCATTCTCGTCTCACCCTGCGCGGTGCAGGGCGCCGGCGCGGCGGCGGAGATCGTTCGCGCCATCGAGCGTCTGAATCAGAATGGCGAATGCGATGTGCTGCTCGTGGGGCGCGGCGGCGGCTCCATCGAGGATCTGTGGGCCTTCAACGAGGAGAGCGTGGCACGCGCTATCGCGGCCTCACGGATACCGGTCATAAGCTGCGTTGGGCATGAGATCGACTTCACCATCGCTGATTTCGTGGCGGATTTGCGCGCGCCAACGCCCTCTGCGGCCGCGGAGCTCGCGGTACCGGAAATCGACGCGCTCAAGCGGGATTTGAATGCCGCGATCGAACGGCTCGCCGGCGCGCTGAGCGCCGCGCAGCGCGTGCGGCGCCTGGAGCTTGAAAAGCTGATCGCGTTGCCCGCGCTGTCAAAGCCCGTTCAGACGCTGTTGGAGCCGCGCGCGCACGCGCTTTCGCAGTTGGAAGGCAGGCTCAGCGCCGCCATGCCCGCGGTGCTGGAGCGGGCGCGGCACCAGCTCGGCGCGCTGGAGGCTTCGCTGCGCGCGCTGAACCCGGAGGCCGTGCTTGAACGCGGCTATGCCATCGTGCGCCAGAATGACGGCGTCGTCAGCAGCGTCAAAGAGGTGAATGAGAAAGCACCCCTGCGGGTGCGCCTGGTAGACGGCGAGCTGACGGCGAACATCACGGCCATTTTGCCAAAGGACGGAGCATCATGAAAAAGAAAATCACCTTTGAAGAGGGCATGCAGGAATTGGAAACCCTCGTTCGGACGCTGGAATCCGGCCAGATGCCCCTGGCCGATTCCTTTAAAGCCTATGAGCGCGCCATCGCGCTGAAGGACAGCCTGAGCGCGCTGCTGGATGAGAGCGATAAGCGCATCCGCGTGCTGACGGAGTCGGGCGAGACGGCGCTCGACCCGGAGGCGGAGGCATGAGGGCGCTCAACGACTACGCGCGGCTTGTGAACGCGCGGCTGGAAGAAATCCCGGCGGCGATCGAGGATAAACGCTTTGAAATCGGCGAAATGCCCTGGCTGCTCAGTCGCTCCATGCGCTACAGCCTCTCCGCCGGCGGCAAGCGCCTGCGCCCCAGCATGCTGCTGGCGGCGGTTGAGCTGCTGGGCGGCGATGTCGGCGACGCGCTGGATTTCGCCTGCGCCGTCGAAATGATCCACACTTATTCTCTGATTCACGACGACCTGCCCGGCATGGATGACGATACCATGCGTAGGGGCCGCCCCACCAACCACGTGGTCTTTGGCGTGGGGCAGGCGATTCTAGCGGGCGACGGCCTGTTGAACTGCGCCTTTGAGACGATGCTTTACAGCGCTTGCGCTCATGTGGAACGGGCATCCGACTACCTGCTTGCCATGCGGGAAATTGCCACTGGCGCGGGCGTCACAGGCATGATCGGCGGACAGGTGATGGACCTTTACTGCGAAAGGGCCCACATATCGGGCACTGACGCGCTGGAATACATCCAGTACGGCAAGACGGCCTGCATGTTCATATACCCGCTGCGCGCCGCCGCGCGGCTTTGCGGGGCGACGGCGGAGGATTTGGAGGCGCTGACGGCCTATGGCCGCGCCTTTGGGCTGCTGTTTCAGGCGACGGACGATCTGTTGGACGTCACCGGCACGGCGGAGGATGTGGGCAAGACCCTCGGCAAGGATGCCGAGAGCGGCAAGCTGACCTGCGTCTCGGCCTATGGGATTGAGGGGACGCGCAAGCTGGTAAACCGCCTGCATGGCGAGGCCCTGGAGGCCGTCGAGCGCTACGGCGAGGGCGGCGCGTTCTTCCGCGAATTGGTCGATTCCATGATTGACCGCACAAAATAAACACCGGAGAAGATAACGACAGATGCTGATCGAGCAGATACATGAACCCGCGGATCTGAAAAAGCTGAACAATCGACAGCTCAGGCAGCTGTCCGGCGAGCTGCGCGACGAGATCGTCAAGGTGGTCTCCGATCGCGGCGGCCATCTTGCCTCCAACCTTGGCATGCTGGAGCTGACCGTCGCCATCCACTACGTGTTTGACACGCCGGAAG
>JAFVBK010000150.1 GCA_017480045.1 Clostridia bacterium | reverse complement strand
GTATCCGTCGATCTTTTGGGGTTTTACGCGCATTTAAACGGCAAAAGCATCGACAAAGACACTGCCTTGTCGATGCTTGCGGTTTGCCTACATGCCGTAGCGCTTCTTGAAGCGGTCCACGCGTCCGCCGGTATCAACCAGCTTCTGCTTGCCGGTGTAGAAAGGATGGCACTTTGAGCAAATATCAACGCGCATCTCCTTCTTCACGGAACCGGTCTCAAAGGTCTCGCCGCAAACGCAGCGGACGATTGCCTTGCCGTAATTCGGATGGATATTCTCCTTCATGGTTTTCACCTCACTCTAATCGGACTGTCGGCTCTCCGGCGGAACCGGCATCTGATTAATCACGCAAGGGTCATTATAGCACAATGACTTCAGCAACACAAGGGCTTGCGGGAATTTTTACAATTTACCGCGATTTCAGCTGCGAGATGTGATCGCGAGGCGCGCGCGAGCGGGGCAAAGGAAAGATATTATAGAATGGGAAAAGACGTCGGTTCACAAAATATTTACATCTGAAAAATCAAAAAACTATTGACAAAAACCGGGGCGGGTTGTATATTATGTTCAGCCGTTAGCACTCGATGATGTTGAGTGCTAACAGGCAAGAACGATCGAAAGGGGGAGCGTTCAGATGCAGCTGGACGAACGAAAGTATCTGATTCTGCAGGCCATCATCGACGACTACATCATGACGGCGATGCCGGTGGGCTCCCGCACGATCTCCCGCAAGTCCGGCGTCGGCTACTCGCCCGCGACCATTCGCAACGAGATGAGCGACCTGGAGGAGCTGGGCTATCTGGATCAGCCCCACACCTCGGCGGGGCGCGTGCCTTCCAACAAGGCCTACCGCCTGTATGTGGACCATCTGATGAAGACCGTGAAGCTCACCAGTGACGAGCGAGAGCGCATGCAGGACCATCTGATTTCCAAATCGAAGCAGGTGGAGGGCGTGATTCGAAGCGCCGCCAGCGTGCTGTCGGACGCCACCAAGTATACCTCGGTGATCGTCGCCCCCAAGCTGGGCACTCTGCGCATCAAGCACGTGCAGCTGGTGCCTGTGGCGGAGCGCACGGCCCTGATGGTGATCGTCACCAACGTGGGCATCGTCAAGGACGCGCTCATCCGCGTGCCGGAGGGCATGGACGCCGACGACCTTTATTCCATCTCCCGGATGCTGACGGAAAAGCTGGCGGATAAGCCGCTGGAGGCTGTGCGGCAGGCGTTTTCGGAGCTGCTGCGCAACGCGGAGTACAACCGGAAGCTGCTGGGGGAGACGCTGCAGGTGATCGAAAAGCGGCTGGAGGCCGGCGGCGACGCCTCGGATGTCATCGTGGGCGGCCCGGCCAACATGCTGGAATACCCGGAATACAGCGACGTGAACAAGGCCAGGAGCTTCCTGGCGGTGCTGGAATCCAAGGACACGCTGCGAAAGCTGGTCAACAGCGACGGCGGCATGGAGATCACCATCCGCATCGGGCCGGAAAATCAGCTGCCCGCCCTGAATGATTGCTCCATCGTGACGGCAAGCTATCGCGTGGGCGATCATTCGAACGGCACTCTGGGCATCATCGGCCCCACCCGCATGAACTACAACCGGGTCATCTCGGTGCTGGAATTCATGGGCCGGGCGCTGAGCGACGTGTTGAGCGAATATCGCTAGAGGAGAGAATAAGATGAAGAAAAAGGACAAGACGACCAATAACGAGCCGGTGACCGAGCAGGAACTTCCTGAGACCGAGGCCCCGGAGAGCGCCGAGACCGGCGAGGCGAGGGAGGCCACCGTCGAGGAATGGCAGGCCGCGCTGGAGCTGGCGGTAAAGCAGCGGGACGAATTGAAGGATTCCCTGCTGCGCGCCCAGGCGGATTTCCAGAACTTCAAGCGCCGCAACCAGACCGCCCGCTCTGACGGCTATGAAGACGGCGTGCGCGAGGCCATCGCCGCGATGCTGCCCGCCATCGACAATCTGGAGCGCGCCATCGAGGCCGCTGAAAAGCAGGAAGGCGAGGCGGGGGCCGCAGCCCCGGCGCTGGCCGAGGGCGTCAAGATGACGCTGAACACGCTGTTCGAGAGCCTCAAGCGCTTCGGCTTTGAGGAAGTGCCCGCCCTGGGCGAGGAATTTGACCCGGAGAAGCACAACGCCGTGATGCGCGAGACCAGCGACGACCCCGGCAAGGTGCTGGAGGTCTTCCAGAAGGGCTATCGCGTGAAGGACAAGATCATCCGCTACGCGATGGTGAAGGTCTCGGTCGAAGGCTGACGCCATCGGAAGGGAATTTCACAACATCGGCAACGCTTCCGATTCACGGTCATCCGTGATAAAAAGCTTAATATACATCAACAACGAATTCGTCGAATATAGGAGGAAAATAAAATGAGTAAGATTATCGGTATCGATCTGGGCACCACCAACAGCTGCGTCTCCGTCATGGAGGGCGGCGAACCCGTCGTCATCGCGAACGCCGAGGGCGCTCGCACCACCCCGTCTGTCGTCGCGTTCTCCAAGAACGGCGAGCGCCTGGTCGGCCAGGTCGCCAAGCGTCAGGCGGTCACCAACCCCGACCGCACCATCATCTCCATCAAGCGCGACATGGGCACCGATCGCAAGGTCACCATCGACGGCCACAATTACACGCCGCCGGAGATCAGCGCCATGATCCTGCAGAAGCTGAAGGCGGATGCCGAGAGCTATCTGGGCGAGACCGTGAGCGAGGCCGTCATCACCGTGCCCGCCTACTTCTCCGACGCCCAGCGCCAGGCCACCAAGGATGCCGGCCGCATCGCGGGGCTGGATGTGAAGCGCATCATGAACGAGCCCACCGCCGAGGCGCTGGCCTTCGGCCTGGACAATGGCGAGGCCCACAAGATG
>JAFVBK010000149.1 GCA_017480045.1 Clostridia bacterium | reverse complement strand
TGGCGTCCTGCTCCGACAGGGCGGGGATCTCCAGCGTGCGCGGCACGTCGTTCATCAGGTAGTTCTTCGCCTCCAGCCCGACGATCGCGCCGTCCGCCATGGAGACCTGCACCTTCACCAAATCGGGATACAGCACCACGCCGTTCTGCACCGCCGCGAAGTTAACCGTCATGATGCCGTCGAAGCGGCTGGAATAGCTCATCTCCATCTCGCCGTAGCCCCTGGCCAGCAGGAACGCGCGAGCGGCGTCAACGGCCTGGCGGTCGGTAATGTTGATCTCGGCGACAGCGCTGTCAGACAGCATATACAGCAGTTGGCCGCCGTTCTTGGTGACGCCAGCGTTCAGCTGATAGTCGCCCACCCGCACCGCATATTCATAGCAGTCCACGGGAATCGCGCTTTCGCCCGTAAACTCTACCTCCGTGATCTGCTGGCTGCCAATGAAGCTCATCAACGCCTGTCGCGCCTGAGCCTCGTCCACCTGGGCCATGCCCTCCAGCATCTTAAACTCGCCGTCCGCGCGACCGTCGGAAAACGGACCGTCATAGAGCAGCACCGGATATTCCGCAGCGGGATTGGTGATGGGATACAGGCTTTCATCGCCCGTCTCGCTGTAATCCATGGCGTCGAACACCGCTTCGCCGCTCTCATACCGGTCCAGCAGCCTGCCCAGGCCTACGGAGCAAGCCGCCGCCGTCTCCGACAGGTTCACCAACGTGTCGTAGTCCTCCAGGGTGATCATGCCGCCGTTGCCCAGCCTCACAGAGAGCGCGCTGGCAAAATCGCCCGCCTGGTTGATGAACTTCAGCGTGTTGGATACCGTCTCCTGCCCCAGGGGCAGCAGCGCCAGGTTGCTCAGCGCGCCCTGGGTCTGCAGGGTGGTCTCGTTCAGCAGAGACTGCATTTGCCCCACCTCGCCCGCCACCAGCAGCTTGCGGAAGTTTACGGACATGCCCTCGGTCAGCTCGCAGGTCTCATAAAACGCCTTTTGCACCACGGCGTTGATGCGCGCGTTGGCCTCGTTCAGCCGGGCGGTCTGGGAGGCCGAAAACGCCAGCACCCCCGCCAGTAGCGCCGCCAAAGCGATGTTCAGCACGCGGGTCCAGTCCCGCTCGCGCACATTGGCAACAAAATAAGATTCATTCATAACCTTCTCCTCCTCAGACCGCGAAGCTGTGGTTGCCGATCACGGTCTTGACCGTGCGCGTGCGAATCCACTTGTCGCTGGTTGCCTTGGGATTATAGTAGTACAGGCAACCGCCTGTGGGGTCCCAGCCGTTCAGAGCGTCCAGAGCGGCGCGGATGGCGGTGCTGTCCGGCGTGTTGTTGATGGAGCCGTTGCTGACGCAGCTGAATGCGCCGGACTGATAGATCACGCCGGAAATCGTGTTCGGAAAGGATGAGCTCGCCACCCGGTTCAGCACCACGGCGGCCACGGCCACCTGCCCCTTATAGCTCTCGCCTCGCGCCTCCGCGTACACCAGCTTGGAGAGCAAGCGGTGGTCGGCGGAGATAATCGACGCCGAGGACGCGGTCGCACTGCTGCCGCCGGAGCTTGAGCCGCCGCCGGAGCCGGAGAGCGTCACTCCCATTGCCGCCGCTGTCTTCGGACCCACGCGCCCATCCACGGCCAGGCCATTTTTGCGCTGAAAGGATTCCACCGCCTTTCGCGTCTTTTCGCCGAACTTTCCGTCCGCGGAGCCGCTGAGATAACCCCACTGAATCAGTTTCTTTTGCACCTTGGTCACATCGCTGCCGCTGGAGCCGACCTCCAGCACAGTCGCCGCCAGCGCGGATGGAGCGAGGGTAATCGCCAGCACCAGCACCGCCATTACAAGCGCGATTCCGCGCGTCGCCTTCATCATTGTCCACCTCCAAATAGTCTGCGCACCCATTCAAGCACGGAGGAATAGAATCGCACGGGCTCGCCGGGCGCATAGTCCTCCGGCATGCACAGCGAGGGATACAGCACGCACCACCAGTTATGGCCCGCTCCCGCCCCGATTACCACGCGCAGCGCCCTGTAATCGCCTGCGGGCACCGTCACGCCGCCATACTGCCGGTCGGGAAAGGGATATACGCCTGTCTCCGCCAGCACCGCGCCCTCATAGCCGCATTCGCGGGCCCGGGCTCTCGCCGCGTCCGCCAGCGCGTCCAGATTATCGTTGACCGTCCGCCACGCGGCTTCAGCATCGCCGCAGTCGCGCAGCAGCGCCTGAGCGCACGCCAGAACCGCGTCCCGCACCTCGAGCTTCAGCGCCTGAGCGACCTCCCCATCGTCGTTCGCCAGCACATGCAACCGCACATAGCCCGGAACGGGCACAACCGCATTCATCGCGCCTGCGCTCGCCCGCGCAGCCAGCGAAGCCAACGCCAGAATCAGCGTCAGCGCATAAAAAAACCGACGTTTCAGAACCATTCCTCCGTTTCCATGGGAATTGTTCCTATCGTCGGCATTTTTTGAGGGAAATATACATCTGTCAACCCGGCTCGGATATCTTCAATCCGCGCTCGCGAGAAACAGCGCCGCGGCGGCAACCGCAGGATACTCGCTCAGGCGACGCAGGCTCTCCTGCGGGAATTCGCCTTTGTCGATAAGTCTTTGAACCAATAGCGCCAGCAGCGCGCGGTCGCCGCGCTTGGCCGCGGCCTGAAGCGCGGCGTCGTCGAACCGCTCGCCGCATTCCTGGGCCGCGCAAAAAGCCCTGCACCGCGCAATCAGCGCCTCCGCGTCATAAAGGGCGTCCACCCGAAAGCCCATGGTCCCGGCGCACAGCTCCAGTCCGCGCAGCCAGACGTCCTTCCACTCCAGCGCGAGGCCCCCGGTCTCGCCCTCCAGCGCGGTCAACAATGGAGGGTTCACCGGCTGCCCCGCATACATCACGC
>JAFVBK010000148.1 GCA_017480045.1 Clostridia bacterium | reverse complement strand
CGGAGGGCGACTATCAGCGGGCGCTGACCATGCTCTACGCCGTGGCCTACACGATCAAGATGAGCAAGCTGGGGAATCACAGGATCGAAGGCTATTTTGACTACGTGGTGCCGCCGCTGGAGGGCTTCTGGTGGCAGCCCGGAACCAATGGCGTGGACCTTGCCAGAAAGGCGGATTTTCACTGGATTTCCGCGATACGCCTGCCGGACTTTGTCAGTCGCGCTGATTTCGACTGGGCGGTCCGGGAGGCGGGCCGCAGGAAGAAGCGGGACTGCGTCGCAGCGAAATTCTTATCGATCGACGAGGGGCTGTGCGTCCAGGCGATGCACCTCGGCCCCTATGACAGCGAGCCCGCCACCATCGCGCGGCTGGAGGCGTTCATCGCTGAAAACGGCTACAGGGCGGATTTCACCGCCACGCGCCGCCATCATGAAATCTACCTCTCCGACCCGCGCCGCACCTCGCCGGAGCGGCTCAAAACCGTGATAAGGGTACCAGTGAGGCTCTGATTTGCAGGGCGGCGCGTCAGGATATGAAAGCATAAATTGAGACCACCGACCATGCCGGTGGTCTCAATTTATGCCGAAAGGCTCTGCTTGTAAATCGCGTACGCGGCGTCCAGCACGGGCCGGTCGCCCTCGTAGGTCAGCATCTCCCGCGCCTTTGCCACGGGATAGTAGCTTCCGTTTAAAAAGCCCTGGTCGTAGGAGACGTGAAACCCCTTGTCCAGCGCCCGCATGGCGAACCACTGGATGCGGTTGCTGATCTCCCGGCCCCGGCTCTCTGAGAAGAAGTCATATCGGGTGTTGCCGGCGATGCCGATGATCTCGGCATGGATGCCAGCCTCATCCTCCACGCGCCAGAGCGCCACGTCGTTGGAACGGTTGCAGTTGCGAATGACGCCCTTGGGCATCACCCACTCGCCGCGGTCGCTCATGAGCAGAAATACCTCGTCATCGTAGAATACGATGCCACCCGCGCAGCTGCGAATCGCGCCTGCCATAGTGAATCACCTTCCTTTATGACTATGTTATGATAGCACAAACCGGCCCAAAATGCAAATGCTAAAATGTTACATGGACCAAATGTGGCCGCCCGGCGCGTTTTTTGGGTGGACAGGACGGGGGAATGATGGTAAAATAGGCTTAAGAATTCGAACTGAGGCAGCCGTTTGGGAGGGACGCGTATGAACGAGACGCTGGCAAAATGGATCGAGGAGAGCAGGCGCATCGTGTTCTTTGGCGGCGCGGGCGTCTCCACGGAGAGCGGCATCCCCGATTTTCGCAGCGTGGACGGTCTCTACAATCAGCAGTATGACTATCCGCCGGAGACGATCCTCAGCCGCACCTTTTTCATGCGCAGGCCGGAGGAATTCTTTCGCTTCTACCGCAACAAGATGCTCTTTCCAAACGCTCGCCCCAACGCGGCCCACGTGAAGCTGGCCCAGTGGGAGCGGGAAGGAAGGCTCGCCGGCGTCGTCACCCAGAACATCGACGGCCTGCACCAAAGGGCAGGCTCGAAGAAGGTTTTTGAGCTGCACGGCTCGGTTCTGCGCAACCACTGCATGGATTGCGGCAGGTTCTATGACCTGGATTACATCATGAACACCACCGGCGTGCCCAGGTGCGAATGCGGCGGCATGATCAAGCCGGACGTGGTGCTCTACGAGGAGCCGCTGGACAACGCGGTGGTGGCGGACGCCTGCGCGGCCATCGAGCAGGCCGACATGCTGATCATCGGCGGCACGTCGCTGAGCGTCTACCCCGCGGCGGGATTCATCGACCTGTACCGCGGTCACAGGCTGGTGCTGGTGAACATGTCGCCCACGCCCAGGGACGGCCGGGCCGACCTGATCGTCCGCGATCCCATCGGGCAGGCCTTCGCGGAGCTGCCCTGAGATGGCGGCGCGGATCATCGCCTTCCCACCCGTCGCGCCGCCAAACGCGCGGATATTGATCCTGGGCAGCATGCCCAGCGTGGAATCGCTGAACCAGGGCTTTTACTACGCCCATCCGCGAAACGCCTTCTGGCGCGTCCTGGCGGAGGTATTTGGCGCGCCGCTGCCGGCGGACGTTCCCGGAAAGATCATGCTGCTGGAGCGGCACGGCCTCGCGCTGTGGGACGTGCTCAAGAGCTGCGAGCGGGAGGGCTCGCTGGACAGCGCCATCCGTGAGCCGGCGGTGAACGATTTTTCGGGCCTGTTTGAGCGCTGTCCCCAAATCAACCGCGTGCTGTTCAACGGCGGCACGGCCCACCGGCTGTTTATGAAGCACGGCGCAAGCTATCTCGCGGGTCGGGAATGGGCAAGGCTGCCCTCCACCAGTCCCGCCTACACCCTAGCCTATGAAAGGAAGCTGGCCTTGTGGCGCGACGCCTTGACGCGCTGATTGAAGCGGTCGCGCTCCGGCCTCAGGTATTGAACTATGAGCATGAATCCCTGTGATATCATTCGCAAGAAGCGCTTCGGCGGCGAGCTGACCGAGCAGGAGATCCGCGCCTTCGTGGATGGCGTCGTGGACGGCAGCTTCGCCGACTATCAGGCTTCGGCGCTGCTGATGGCCATTTGTATGGGCGGCATGACCGACCGTGAGACCCTGGCGCTGACGCTGGCGATGGCGAAGTCCGGCGACACGCTGGAGCTTTCGGACATCGACGGCGTGAAGGCCGACAAACACTCCACCGGCGGCGTGGGGGACACCACGTCGCTGATTCTGGTGCCGCTGGTGGCGGCCTGCGGCGTGAAGATGGCGAAGATGTCCGGCCGCGGCCTGGGCTTCACCGGCGGCACGCTGGACAAGCTGGAATCCATCCCCGGCATGAGCGTCTCCAAGGACGTGGACGGCTTCAAACGCCAGGTGCGCGAGGTAGGCTGCGCCATCATCGGCCAGACGGCGGAGCTCGCCCCGGCGGACAAGGTGCTCTATGCCCTTCGGGACGTGACCGCCACGGTGGATTGCCTGCCGCTGGTGGTGTCGTCGATTCTCTCCAAAAAGCTGGCGGCGGGCTGCGACGTGGTGGTGCTGGACGTGAAGACCGGCAGCGGCGCGATCATGGACACGCCGGAGAAGTCCCGACAGCTGGCGGAGACGATGGTGCGCATCGGCAATATGAGCGGCAAGCGCTTCTCTGCGCTGATCACCGACATGGATCAGCCCCTGGGCAACTATATCGGCAACGCCCTGGAGGTGGAGGAGGCCATCGACGTGCTGGCCGGACGAACCGAGGGCTACCTCAAGACCGTGGCGCTGACGCTGGGCGCGCACATCCTGCGCAACGCGGGCGCGGCCGAGAGCGTGGAGGCGGGCGTGGCCATGCTGGAGGAGAAGATCCGGAGCGGCGAGGGCCTAAAAAAGCTGGGCGACATGATCGAGGCCCAGGGCGGCGACCGCCGCGTGGCGGAGGACACGTCGCTGCTGCCCAAGGCTCCGAAGCGGATCGAGCTGCGGGCCGATCGGGCGGGGTATATCACAAGGATGATCACCAGCGACATCGGCAACGCCGCCAAGCTGCTGGGCGCGGGCCGCGAGCGCAAGACCGATGAATTGGACCTCTCCGTGGGCATCGTGATGCACAAGCGGCTGGGCGAGCCGGTGAAGCGGGACGAGCTGCTTGCGACGCTGCACGTGGGTGAAAAGTCCGACCGGATCGGAGCCTTCAACCTGCTGAAGCGGTCCATCGTGATCGGCGACGAAAAGCCAGAGGTGAAGCCGTTGATCCAGGCGGTTGTGGAATAAGCAATAGGCGATGAGCAGGAGCAAACGTGCGGCGCGGGAGCGCGAAATCCTCGCGCCGGGTGAGCGGGAAAAATGGTTGCGAACGCCGGAGGGCGGCGTTCGCGCGGGCTGGCTGCTGGCGGTCAGCCTGCTTTCCTATACGTTGGTACGATTGGCGGCGCTGCTGGGCTTGACGCCGGGATTTGCCGCGCTGTTTCGGGCTTGGGGCGTGAACAGCGCCACCGTCGCCCGCGCGCCGGGCTGGGCGCGCCTGCTCTGGCGCTGGCAGGGGAGCGTCGTCACGCTGACCGTCAGCGCCGCGCTGATCGCGGTCTGCCGCTGGCTGCGGCGGCTGTGGCTGGGGAAATGGGAGCGCCAGCGCCTTGAGGGGGGCCGGCTGGCGCTCTTTGCGCTGGCGGGCCTGGGTATGGCGGTCATCGTGCTGCTGCTGGGCCTGCTGCCGGACAGTCTGCGCCTGGAAATGGCCGCGCCGCGCTTCAGCTGGAGCCTGATCGCGGTCTGCGCCGTCAGCCTGCTGTCCGCGCTGGCGGAGGAGGCGTTCACCAAGGGCGTGCTGTTTGACGGCCTGGCCCCGCGCTGGGGCAAGGCCTGGGCCGCCGCCGTGGCGTGCGCCTGGTTCTTTCTCGGAAACGGCGGCTATGCCGGAACGGCGGTCAGCGCTCTCAATGTGCTGCTGATGGGCTTTCTGTGCTGCGTCTTGTACGCGCGCTATGGGCTCTGGGCCGCCGTGGGCTTGCGCTGGGGCTGGAGCTTTGCCACCGTGTTTTTGATGGGCTTTGGCGGAGGCGAGACCGCGGTGTATCGCTTCTACGGCGTATCGGAGACGCTGCTGACCGGCGGCGACGCCGGGCCAATATACGGCCTGTGGACGACGCTGCTATTGGTGGGCATGATTGGATGGATGGAGCGGAACCGGCTGAGGGCGATGCGCCTGAAGCGCGGATAGCCGCAGGATAGAAGGGCGTCAGCTGTCTATGGCCTGTAGACCCGCAGCGCTCCGGATACCACCCGCACGTCGAAGGGCAGGTTTTCGTGGATTTCGCCGTCGATCTGAATCGGCATCGGCGCGTCGGACCGTATGCGCAGTCGGGAATCCCGGCGGAAGGCGGTGGACGGCAATTCCAGAATTTTGCGCTTCATCAGCTTGATGAACGCGCCGGGAATGCCGAGGCGGGAGATGTTGTCCACGATCACGATATCCATCAGACCGTCGTCGATTCGTGCCTCCGGGCAAATGGGAATGCCGCCGCCAATGCGCTGGCCGTTGCCCGCGCAGGCGATCAGGGCGTTGTGCGGCCGCGCGGTTTTGCCGTCGAGCTCGGTGAACTGCCGCGCTCTATAGCTGAGCAGCGTCACAGCCAGAGAGGCCAGATAGGCCGCGGAGCCCTTCAACAGCTTCATGCGGTTGTAGCGCCTGAGGATATCCACGTCGATGCCGGTGCCGATGGCGTTGATGCCGCGCACGCCGCCGCACTCCAGGTAGTCTGTGAGCTTTGCCTCGCCGTTCAGCAATACGTCCAGCGCGCCGTCAGGCGTGCCCGGAATGCCCGCCACGGCGGCGAAATCGTTGCCACTGCCGCAGGGAATGACGCCCAGCCGTGTCCGAGACGGCTCCGCGATGCCGTTCAAAACCTCGTTCAGCGTGCCGTCGCCGCCCATGGCCACGATGTCCACCGGCTCGGCGGCGGCCTTGGTCAGCCGCTGGGCGATGGCAATGGCGTCCCGCTGGCCGTGCGTCTCATGGAAGGCGTGCTTTATATTCCGCGCGGCGAGACGCGATTCTATCGCCGCGCGGAACTGGACGGATTTGCCCTTTCCGGCGATGGGATTGTAGACGAAGTGGAACATGGCGCGCACCTCTTCCTGCGTGTATTGCTGGCGCGCCCTGCCCAAAACACAGGAAAGCAGGCCGCGCTGCTTGATGACGCGCCATTTGGGGAGGAGCGGTCATCCATATCCGAAAAAGTGGGGGGAGAAATCAGAGGGAGATCGATGGTATCGGTAGCGCGGTCTGCCCTGTGATTCCATGATAGCCGGTTTATATCAACTGAATATGAACGGATTGTCGAAACCTTTCCATCCGGGAGCCGGCGACTCGGAAAACCTTCGGTTTTCCTAATCATTATACCATGGGCATCTGACAATAATCAACAGGGATTTTCCACACGCGCCCTTGAATAATATCGCCAACAGCGTTATAATACCCACAATGCGCGGTCATTCGCGCGCTTTGCGGAGGTGCACGGCATGAACGAAGCGATGCGGGCCTATCTGGACGCGCCCATGGAGCGGCGGGGCACCCACTGCGAAAAGTGGGACGGCCTCAAGCGCTACTTCGGCAGGGACGATCTGATCGCCATGTGGGTGGCGGACATGGATTTTCCCGCTGTGCCCCAGGTGCGCGATGCGCTGGTGGCCCGCGCGCAGCATCCCGTCTATGGCTATACCGATAATGGCGAGGCGGATCGCCGCGCGGAGGCGGGTTGGCTCAAGCGCCGGCACGGCCTTGCGGTGGACGCCGATTGGATCCTCTACAGCCCCGGCGTGGTGGACAGCATCTTTTTCTGCGTCAGCGCGTTCACGAAGCCGGAGGATTCTATTCTCATTCAGCCGCCGGTATACGGCCCCTTCTACCAAGCCGCGAAGCTGTACGGCCGCAAGCTGGTATGCAATCCTCTGGTGCGGGACGATGGCGGATGGCGCATGGATTTTGACGACCTGGAGGCCAAGCTCAGGGCCGGCGTCAGGATGATGCTCCTGTGCAGCCCCCACAACCCGGTTGGCCGCGTGTGGACGCGGGAGGAGCTGCAGCGGCTCGTCAACCTGGCGAATCAGTACGGGGCGCTGCTGGTTGCGGACGAGATCCACGCGGATTTCGCGCTGGATGGGCGCAGACACACGCGCATCCTGGCACTGGAGGGCGCGGCGCGGTGCGTCATGCTCACCTCGGCCACAAAGTCCTTCAATCTGGCGGGGCTCAGGCAGTCCAGCGTCATCGCGCCGGACGCAGGCATCCGCGAAGCGCTCAAAAGGACGATTGCCCAGGCCCACGCCGACATGCCCAACATCTTCGGCGCCGTCGCCCAGACCGCCGCTTATACCTACGGCGACGAGTGGATGGACGCGGTGGTGGAGTACGTGCGGGAGAATCGGGACTGCGCGATTGATTATATGCGCCAAGGCCTGCCGGAAATCGGCTGCCAGCCCCAGGAGGGCACTTACCTGATGTGGCTGAACTTCAATGGTCTCGGCCTCAGCCACGAGGCGGTGAAGGCGCTTTTGATCAACGAAGCCCATGTGGCGCTGAACGACGGCCTGTTTTTCGGCCAGGAGGGGCGGGGCTGGTTTAGGCTGAACCTGGCCACCCAGCGCGCCAACGTGGTTCAGACGCTGGAAAACCTACACAATGCGATACGGAGTCGGTAATACGTGAAAAATCTGTTCAGGAACCTCTTTAAAAAGCCGGAGAAGCAGATCGCGCTGGATGTGGAGTTGGACGGCATGCATCCCAGCCGGATCATACAGCTTTCCTATCTGGTAATTGAGGGCCGCAAGGTGAAGGGCAAAAACTTCTATTTTGCTGCCAAGGCCATCAACCGATACGCCCGGCAAGTGCACGGGCTGAGCGTCTACCAGCTCAGGAAGCTGTCCGGCGGCAAGACCTTCATCGATCACGCGGATGAAATCTATCGGGACTTCGCGGACTGCAAGCTCATCATCGGCCATGACGTGGCGGGGGACATCCGCTATTTGCGCAGGGAGTTTGACCGAATCGGCGTAAAACTGCCGAACTATCCCATCTTCTGCACTCTCAAGCACTACACCCAGGAGGCGCACATTCCGCTAAAGCAGAACCCGAAGGTGATGAAGCCGCCGAAGCTGACGGAGCTCACGGAGCACTTCGGCCTCTCAGAGGAATTCATCGCCGAAAAGTGTCACAAGTGGTATGGCGGCGGCGACCATCCCCACGACGCGCGCTACGACGCCGCAGCGGCCTACCTGTGCATGCTGGTGGGCGAGGAAATGGCCTGATTCGCAGGCCCTGCACACATAGACAGACCGCGACAACGCGGTCTGTCTATGTGCGTCTTAAACCAATGTTAAAATGCGATGCTCGTTCGCACATGCAGTTACAACTTATTGACAGATATGTCACAAAATGGTAAAATGAAGCAAAAGTTTTATTCGGGGAGATAGGTGAACATGAGAAAAATCGCGATGCTTCTGGCGCTGTGCCTGCTGGCAACGCTGCTGCCCAGCGCCGCGTTCGCGGAGGGCTTTGTTGAGGATTACGTGCAGGAGGAGGTGCCCTCGGAGGCCGTTGGCTTTACCGGCGCGGAGGGCCTTTATGCCGAGCCGGAGGGCGACGCGCCTGAAGAGCCGGACGAGCTCCAGCAGTATGAGGAGGGCCTGCCGGCCGACGCCGATCCCGCCTATGCGAACGAAGCCCCGGAGGTCGTCGACGAAGTTGAACCCGCCGCCGAAGCCGACTCGGTGGAAGCGGCGGTCGCGGACCCTGCGATGGAGGGCGAGCAGGCCGTCGAAGCCGCGCCGCACATTGATCCCAACGGTCCGAAGCTTGCCGCCAATCAGGTTACGCTTGGCGTGGGAGAGACCTTCGCGCTGAATGCCGCGATGCCCGCGGGTCGCGAGAGCGCGATCACCTATGTCGCCACCGATTTGGCCATCGCGTCCGTAGGCGCGGACGGCGTCATCACGGCTGTGGCTCCCGGCGACATCACCGTCGTCGCGACGGCCGCCGACGGCGCGTACGCGGAATGCTTCGTATCCGTTCGCAAAGCGCCCGACGCCGTCAGCTTTACCGCCTCGGCCTTCTCACTGGGCAAGGGCGAAAGCACCGGCGCGCTCAGAGTTGTGGTGGGCAGCAAGGCGGGCGAGTTCGCGGGCAACTACACGCTCGTCAGCTCAAAGAAAAAGGTCGTCGAGATCGACGCAAACGGCGTTCTGCACGGCCTCAAGAAAGGCAAGTCGGTCATCACCGCCCAGACCTACAACGGCCTGACTGCGAAGTGCACCGTTACCGTTTTGAAGGCCCCCAAGAAGGTCGCCCTCGCGGTGGACAAGCCGGCCATGGGCCTCGGCGAGACCGGTCAGGCCAGCTATACGCTGCCGAAAAAGACAGCCAGTCAGGTTACCTATGTCAGCGAAAATCCCGGCGTCGTCACTGTGAACGCCGCTTCCGGCGCGTTGAAGGCCGTGGGCCAGGGTACCGCGCGCATCCGGGTTACCACCTTCAACGGCAAGTCCGACGCGGTGGACGTGACCGTAAAGGCGGCGCCGTCCACGCTCTCCTTCGGTTCCTCCGAGTTTGTAATGGGCATCGGCATGTCCACGACCTCCGCCGCTTATGTGAACGACGGCGCGGCCGCGGGCATCGCCTATACGCTCGGAAATACCGCTGTCGCCAGCTATGAAAATGGCGTGCTCAAGGCCCTCGCCGCCGGCGAGACCACGCTGACGGCGACGACCTATAACGGTCTGAGTGCCAGCTGCAGGCTGGTGGTCAAGCCCAAGCCGGCCTATGTGAGTCTGCCCTATAAGACGCTCACGATCGGCGTGGGCGATACCGTGCAGCTTGCCCCCGACGTGGGCGACAGCGCCAGCACCTTCACTTATGCCACCAGCGCGAAGAAGAAGGTCTCGGTGACGCCGGAGGGCGTCATCAAGGGCCTGGCGAAGGGCAAGGCTACCATCACGATCAAGACCTACAACAAAAAGAAGTTCAAGCTGAAGGTTGTGGTGGAGAACAAGCCCGCGCCGCCGGCCAATCCCGCCTCGGAGCTGCCCGTGGACGTGTCGGCCGTGACCACCGTCATTCCCGCCCGTACGACGGATGTGGCCGGTATCTCCGCGAATCTAAAGAAGATCGACGACATACGCATCTCCGCCGTCGGTCGAATCGAGGCCATGCGCGCGGCCGGCATCATCAACGATGCCGACGCCTCCAGGCGCAAGTCCATGGTGAACAACGCGTTCGCGGACTATGCCTTCCCTTGGATGACGCCCGCCTATCAGGCGTACTGGAAGGCGGCCAACTCCGAGGGCGGCGCGAAGGACTTCCAGCCCGGCCGCGTCTATTTCGGCCTGCCCTATATCTCCGGCTCTGGCAATAACCGCCTCTACAACGCTTCCAGAGCCCTAAACGAAGGGCGCTATACCAACAGCGGCAGCGGCTACTATCTGCTGAACCAGAAGAATCTGCTCAACAAGAAGTATTGCGGCAGCGACTGCTCAGGCTTTGTGGATGCCGCCATCTGGGGCAACGGCGTGACGACTGACCGCACCACCGAAATCGCCAAATCCAAAAAGTACAAGACGATCGCCGACTACGGTTGCCTGCGCACCGGCGACCTGATCTGCAAATCCGGCGCCCATGTGGTGATGTTCCTGTACTTCACCGCGGCTGACAAGTCGAAGATGATGATCATTGAAAACGGCGGCGTCGAGCCCGGTACCAACACCGTGCACTGCATGATTATGGACACGGCCTATTATCAGGCCAAGGACTACGTTGTGCGGCGCCTGGCGACGCTGGGATGAGGCATGAAAACGGCTCCGACGCAGGTCGGGGCCGTTTTTCATGAGCCTCAGGAGAAGAGCAGTATAAAGCGGAGACAAAGAGGGCTGTGGCCGTTCGAGGCTTCGCCTTCTGAACCGTTCAAGCTAAACGCGCTTATTCATCGCCTCGTGCTCCCGCGCCAGCTCGTCGCGCAGCTGCAGGGAGTTCCAGGTCACGTTGCTGGGCGTCAGGATCGCCTTCAGAGGAATGCGAGGGACGCCCTCTTCACGCATGCCCCGCAGAAAGGCGTCCAGCTGGGGGCTGAGTATGTGGCACATCACCAGCATCGGATCGCTGAAATAGGCGTTCAGCCCGACCTTCGCAGCCTTCGAGACGGGAATGCCCGCCAGCGCGCCGATGGGCAGCGCGTATTCCGACGGCGCGACGGCGCGATAGCGGATGCCCTGCCTTTGGCACAGCGTTTGAAGCCTCTGCGTAGTGCCCTCGTCGAGATTGTAGGTCAATAGCAGCATTCCGGCCATGGGGATGCCTCCTCGTCTGTGATGGGATCATTATAGTGCCATCGGCGATGGTTTGTCAAATGACATGCCAGGGCGATATCATTTACTTTTGTGGAAACAGGCAGGACCGAATAAAATCCAGGACCGGGGACGGGGATTTGGGGGGGTACGCTTTCAGAACAGGAATCTTCGCGGGTTTCGCACATCGCGCGAAACCGCGCTCGATTGAACTGTTCTGAGAAGCATACCCCCGTGCCGTGGGGATCAGCGAGCAATGGGCCCCACTCTCGGAGAGCAACTTTTATTAGCTCTCCGAGTCCGGCAGCTCGTAGCTCGCTATTCCTCCGCCGCAAAAAAAGGTTTCCCCGAAGCATTGGTTGACGGACAGGGAACCGTGCATGGGATTTTGAACAGCTTTCCTGAGCGCAAATTAAATGATGTCGCCCTGAATGACGTGCCCTCACTTGAAACTTTGTCCATATGCGTGTATAATTTCATGGAATGAATTTTGTGTAGCATGGAGGACGGCATGATGGACGCAATCAGAGGACTGATGGATTTTATCGACGGTGCGCCGACGGCATTTCACGCGGTAGCGCGGATTGGCGAGGCGCTGGAGGCGGCGGGCTATATCCGGCTTGAGGAGCGGGAGCCCTGGCGGCTCGCGCCCGGCGGGCGCTACTATGTGACGCGGAATCGCTCTTCGGTGATCGCCTTTCGGATTCCAGAATCGGGCCTTGCGCCGTTTCAAATCGTCGCCAGTCACAGCGATTCTCCCTGCTTCAAGCTGAAGCCCAACGCGGGCAAGACTGCCCAAGGCCTGGCGCTGTTGAACGTGGAGAAGTACGGCGGCATGCTGATGTCCTCCTGGCTGGACCGGCCGCTTTCTGTGGCGGGTCGACTGATTGTCGAGGGCGAGGAGGGGTTCGAGACGCGGCTGGTGGATGTGGCGCGGAACCTCGCGCTGATTCCAAACCTGCCAATTCACTTCAACCGCGCCGCCAACGACGGCGTCGCGCTGAACCCGCAGGTGGACATGCTGCCCATCGTCGGCGCGGAGGGCGCGGATATCATGGAAGCCGTTGCCGAAAGCGCGGGGGTGCGGCGGGCAAGCATCGCCGGCGGCGACCTGTTCCTCTACAACCGGGATCGGGCGACGCTGCTGGGCGTATCGGATGAATTCATCGCCGCGCCGCGGCTGGACGACCTGGCCTGCGCCTATGCCTCGCTGCGGGCGCTGCTGGCGGCGAAGCCCTCGAAGCACATCGACATGCTGTGCGTGTTCGACAACGAGGAGGTAGGCAGCGGCACCAAGCAGGGCGCGGATTCCACGCTGCTGATCGAGGCGCTGCGCCGGATAGCGCTGGCGCTGAACGCCCAGCCCCAGGCGCTGGAGGCCGCCGTCGCGGGCAGCTTCATGGTGTCCGCCGACAACGCCCACGCCGCCCACCCCAATCACCCGGAAAAGTACGATGAGCAGAACAGGGTATACATGAACGGGGGCGTGGTGGTCAAGAGCAACGCCAATCAGAAGTACACCAGCGACGGCCTATCCGCCGCGGTGTTCGAGCGTATATGCGCCAAGGCGGGCGTGCCCACCCAGCGCTTTGCCAACCGTTCAGATATCGCGGGCGGCTCCACGCTGGGCAACATTTCGAATGCCCACGCCTCGATGAATGCCGTGGATATCGGCCTGGCGCAGCTGGCGATGCATTCCGCCTGCGAGACCATGGGCGCGCGGGACGTGCAATACCTGATCGACGCTCTCACGGCCTTCCACGAGACGGAGATCGGGATTTTGCGTGATGGATCTGTGCGGCTGGGTTATGCGCCTCTCAGATAAAACCAACAATTCGCCTCGCCATTTTCCAGGCCACGACGGGGCTGTCTCAAAATAGAAGTTTAACGGTAGCCAGCAATGCGAACTGTAGGGGCGACGCATCGCTGCCCGCGCCAAAACGGTACATTTCGTTATGGGCGGGCGGCGATACGCCGCCCCTACATATCATTGGCACGCTGCTCCCAGCGTTTTGAGACAGCTCCCGACGCGGGTGCCTCCGCGGCGGTTCAGGTCTCCCCCCGGTCGTCCCTCGGCGGCAGCAGCTCGAAGTTGATTTCGCCCAGCGGCACACTCGCGCGCTCTATGCGCACGCGCACCCGGTCGCCCAGGCGAAACGCCGTGCCGGTGGCGCTGCCCACCAGCTGGTTGCGCGCCTTGTCGTATTCGTAGTAGTCGTCGAGGCCCGCGATATGCACCAGTCCCTCCGCGCGATTGGGCAGCGCGACATAAAAGCCCCAGCCGGTGACGGAAGTGATCACGCCATCAAATTTCCTGCCGATCTGATGAGAGGCCCAGGCCGCCATCATGATGCCGTCGGCCTGGCGCTCGGCGCTCACGGCGGCGGCTTCGCGGGCGGAGGTGTCGCTGGCGATGTCGGCCATGCCGCGCGCCGCGCGCCCCGCGTCCTCCAGCTTTCCATCGATGAGCAGCTTCAGCATCCGGTGCACGATCAGATCCGGGTATCGGCGGATGGGGGAGGTGAAGTGGCAGTAGTCCTTCAGCGCGAGGGCGTAGTGCCCCAGCGGCTTATCGCAGTAGCGGGCCTTCTTGAGCGCCCGGAGCAGGTGGTGGCGAATCACGTCCCGCGCGGGGTGATCCTTTACCTGCTCCAGGATGCCCTGTAGCACGCCAGGGTGGGGCTGGGGGCCGATGCGGCTGTACAGGTTCAAGCTGCCGAGAAACGCCTCCAGCGCGTACAGCCGGTCGGGATCCGGGTCCTCGTGGACGCGATAGACAAAGGGCAGCTCCACGCTCCGGGCCAGCGCCGCCACGGTCTCGTTGGCGGCGAGCATGAAGTCCTCGATGATGCGCTCGGCCTCGCCGCGGGGCTGACACAGTATCTCGTCCGGCTCGCCCTTCTCATTCAGCACGAATTCAGGCTCGTCGATCTCAAAGTCGATGGCCCCTCTGGCCTGCCGGCGGGCGCGCAGCGCGTGGGACAGCGCTCGCATTTCAAACAGCGCGGCACGGATCGGGGGCGCAATGTCCGCCTCGCCGCCCTCAAATAGGCGGTTCATCGCCGCGTAGGTCAGCCGCGCGTGGGAGTGGATGACGGATTTTACCAGCCGGTGATCGACCACCTTGCCGTTTTCAATCTCCATGGTGAGGCTCAGCGCCAGCCGGTCCACGTCCGGCATCAGCGAGCACAGGTTATTGGACAGGCATTCCGGCAGCATGGGCACCGTCAGCCCCGGCAGATACAGCGACGTGCCCCGCGCGCAGGCGTCCCGATCGATGGCGTCGCCCGGACGCACGTAATGGCTCACATCCGCGATGTGCACGCCCAGCCGCCAGCCGCGCCCGGTGCGCTCGATGGACACCGCGTCGTCGAAGTCCTTGGCCGTTGCGCCGTCTATGGTGAAGGCGAGCGCACTGCGCAGATCCTCGCGCCCGGCCATATCCTCCGGGCGCACCGCCTCTGGAATTTCGCGGGCCTCCGCTTCAACAGTCACGTCGAGTTCGGTGGCGAAGCCGTGATCCTCGGCCACGGCCCGCATCAGCGCGGGGAGGCTGCCATCGTTGCCCAGCACGCGCAGCACACTGGCGTAGATGGGACGGTTCATCTCCGGATATTTCTCGATTTTCAGGAGCGCGATCTGATCGTTTTTGACGAAGGAGAGGTCGCCTGTCAGCACCACGTCGTAGGGGATGCGCAGGTCGCAGGGCACGGCGGTGGCGACGGTCCTGACCTCCGCCCGGCGCTTGGGACTGCCCTTGGGGGCCCTTCGCTCGATGCGCACGTAGGCGGCAAAGCTGTCCCGCCCGCGCCTGAGTATGGCGTTCAGCTGGCAGCGCTCGCCCTGTGGCCGCGCCAGGATGATGTCGCCCGGCATGCAGCGCGCCGCGCCGCTTGTAAACAGCGTCATGGCTGAGCCGCCGGACAGGGGATAGGCCAGGGGCGTGCCGTTGCGTTGAAAGCCCACGCGGGCCGCGAACAGGCCGATGGTTTCCGGAACCGCCCAGCCGCCCTTGCGGGTCGCGGCGACGCTACCCGCTTCCGCCAGCGCGTCCAGCATCGCCTGCACATTTTCAAGCGGCGCTTGAAGCGCTTCTGAAAGCTGACGCGCGGTCAGGGGCGTGCGGGCCTCCGCGATGAGATTCAATAGCTGTTCCTTCATGACTGTCACCTGCTCATAGTATGTCCCGAATTCGCTTCGTTTTTCTCCCGGCGCATGTCGCCGCGTCGCCGTGCCAAAATAGCGAAAATTACAGTGGCGGTGGCGCGATGCCCGCCTCAAAACGCGTTGCCGCGTTATAGGCGGGCGGCGCGCCGCCGCCCCTGTGTTGACTGGTCAGGCTTATGCTTGCGTTAGCTTTGTCGCTTTGAGACGGCCGGTTCGACCGCTTCAATCCGTATCGCTTCCACCCTGCGGTTGGCGACCTTCTCCACGGTCGCATGCAGGCCGTCATAGTCGAAGGTGTCGCCGGGCTGCGGGAAGTGGCCCAGCACCTCCAGCACCCAGCCGTTCACCGTCACAGAATCGAAATCCTCGCCGATGGACAGCAGCGCGCGAAGGTCGTCCAGGCTTGCGCCCCCGGCGACGCGCCAGCCGCCCTCCGGCAGCGCGACGATTTCCTCCACGACTTCGTCGTGCTCGTCCCAGATCTCGCCCACCAGCTCCTCCAGAATGTCCTCCATGGTGACGATGCCCGTCACGCCGCCGTACTCGTCCATGACCACGGCCATGTGGTTCTTGGTCCGCTGCAGCAGCTTCAGCAGCACGCCCAGCTGGGTGGAGGGCACCACGCACAGCGGCGCGGTCATCATTTCGCGCACGCTCCTTTTATTTCGCAAGCGGTAGAAGTCCTTCTCGTGGAGTATGCCCACGATGGTGTCGATATTCTCCTCATACACCGGCAGGCGGGAGCGCCCGCTCGCCTCAAAGACGTCGGCGATGGCCTCCGGGTCGTCCTCCACGTCCACGGCGACGATGTTCACGCGCGGGGTGAGAATGTCCTCCGCGGTCAGGTCGCCAAACTCAATGGCGGAGCTAATCAGTTCGCTCTCGTGCTCGTCGATCTCGCCCTCGCTCTCGGCCTCCTCCACGATGGTGATCAGCTCTTCCTCGGTGATGCCCCGCTCGTCCGCGGGCTTGAATACCCGGTAGACCAGCTTTTGCCAGCAGGTGGTGAGAAATATGACGGGCGTGAGCAGCTTCAGTATCGCGTTCAGCGCCGGATAGAAGGCGAGGGCGATCTTCTCCGGACGCTCCTTGGCGATGCTCTTGGGCGCGATTTCGCCGAACATCAGCACCACCACCGTCATCACCGCCGTGGAGACGGACACGCCGCCGCTTCCGATCAGCCGCACAAACAGCACCGTCGCGAGCGACGCGGAAAGTATGTTTACGATGTTGTTGCCCACCAGTATGCCCGATAGCAGCCGGTCGTAGTTTTCCGCGAGCCGCAGCGCCTTTTCCGCCCGGCGATTGCCGCTGCTTGCCATGCTCTTGAGCCGCGCCCGGTTCAAACCTGTGTAGGCCGTCTCCGACGCGGAGAAGACGGCCGACAGCGCCACCAGCGCAATCAGGGAAAGTATCAGTGTACCGTTGCCGTCCATTAAGGACATTCACGCTCCTTTTATGAGTGTGGAGTATGGAGAGTGGAGTTGTAAAAAGCTTTTTACACCAAAATTTACCCTCCACTCTGGAATGGCGATTGCATGGCAATCGTCATTCCACCAGTCCCGCGACATTCTCCGCGCGGTAGCCCAGCTCCTCCCGCAGCCTTTCGCGATCCGGCAGGCTGCTCATCAGCACCTTGGTTTCGCCCTCCAGCACGACGCCCTCCAGCGCCGCGGGCACCAGCACGCTGTCGAAGGCCTTCAGAGTCATTTCCTCGTCGCCCCAGCGTAGCGCGCAGGGGGAAAGCGGCGTCAGGAACAGCATGCGCCCGCTCTCCAGCGGCATCTTGCCGGAGAGGTTCAGGCGGCAGAGCTCGAAGTGGTTGTCGGAGATGTAATAGGTGCGGCTGCCGCCCTTGCACAGCACGGTGGCGCCCTCGATGTTTTCAAGGCGCAGCTCCGGCTTGCAGGCGCCCAGCGCCTTTTCCAGATGCAGTTCGCGGGAATTGCCGTTTTCGTCCACGCGATCCCAGTCCCAGAAGCGATAGGTCAGGTCGCTGGTCTGCTGAATTTCATAGGCCAGCACGCCCTCGCACAGCGCGTGCAGCATGCCGCCGGGGATGTAGTACACGTCGCCGGGGCGCACGCTCTGCCAGCGCAGGCTCTCCTTCAGCCGGCCCTCCGCCACGATTTTTTTCAGCGGCTCGCCGTGGGTATCCACGCCGTAGATGATCCTTCCGCCGGGCTCGGTGTTGAGGATGATCCAGGCCTCGGTCTTGCCACAGCGGCCGCCCTCGTGGGCCTGGGCGAAGGCGTCGTCGGGGTGCACCTGCACGGAGAGCGGCAGCACCGGATCCAGCAGCTTTAACAGCAGCGGGAATTCGCCGCCGGCAGCGCCGGTCAGCGCTTCGCCCCAGAGCTCGATCATGCGCGGCAGCGGCGTGCCGGCGTGGGGACCGTTGACCACGGTGCTCTCGTGGCCCGGCAGCGCGGAAATTTCCAGGCTCTCGCCGGTGCCGTCCTCCGGCGCGTCCTTCATCAGCGCGTCGCGCAGCATATGCCCGCCCCAGGGGGTCTCCGCGCCGTGGCGGAAGCTGGGCGCCATCAAAAGCGGATATAAATTCATGTTTCACATCCTCCCAAACGTCTCTTGCAAAAGCCGCCCGCCTGCATTATACTGGAAAATACAAATACAGCGGCCCAGACATAATGTAACATGATGTCGACGCGCTGTCAAGGGAAGGGAGGGCTGTCCGTGCAAAAAATCCACTCGGTCAGCGTGCGCGCGCTGGCGGAATTTGCCTTTGAGAAGGGCGATCTGATCCCGGCGGCGCGGGCGGCCTCCCGGATGCGCGACGGCGTGCGGGGCCACCAGGCGCTGCAGGAGATGCTGCCCGTCAGCTGGCGGCCGGAGGTGCCCGTCAGCCGGGACATTCCCATCAACGGGCGCGTCCTGCGGGTGCACGGGCGGGCCGACGCGCTGTATATCGATCGGGATATCGTGCGGGTGCAGGAGATCAAGACCACCGTGAAGGACCCGACCGCCATCCTGAAATACGACTATCCCGCCCACTGGGCTCAGGGCGAGATCTACGCCGCGCTGTTCTGCCTGAACGAGGGCGTGGGGCAGGCAGAGGTGCGCCTGACCTACGCGCGGCTGGACGGAAAAAAGCAGGAATACACCGAGGAATACAACGCCTGGGAGCTTGAGGAGCGGCTGATGGCCTATGCCGGCCCCTATCTGGATTGGATCACTGCGGTGGACGACTGGAAGGATCGGTCGAAGCCCACGCTGGACAGTCTGCCCTTCCCCTTCGACAGCTACCGGGCGGGCCAGCGGGAGATGGCCAGGGCGGTCTATCTCGCCATGAAGAACCATTCCAACGCCCTGATTGAGGCGCCTACCGGCATCGGCAAGACGGCGGCCTCGCTGTTCGGCGCGCTCAAGGCGCTGGGCAAGGGATTCGTGACGGCCATTTTCTATTTGACCGCCCGCACCACGGGCCGCCGCGCCGCCGAGGACGCGCTGGATCTGATGCGCGGCAAGGGGCTGGCGATTCGAAGCGTCACCATCACGGCCAAGGAGAAGTGCTGCCTGCTGGAGAAGGCAGACTGCATGGGCTGCCCCTATGCCGCGGGCTACTACGACCGCCGGCGCGAGGCGCTGAAGGAGGCCATGCGCGTTGAGAGGCTGGACGCCGACGCCATCCGGGAGCTGGCGCTCAACTACGAGCTGTGCCCCTTTGAGCTGTCGCTGGATATCTCCGAGACGGCAGACGTGATCATCTGCGACTACAACTATGCCTTCGACCCCAAGGTGCGCCTGAAGCGCTGGTTTGATTCAAAGTCCCGCGCGGGGCTGTTGGTGGACGAGGCGCACAATCTGGCCGACCGCGCCCGCGACATGCTGTCGGCGGAGCTCTCCGGCGCGAAATTGGCGGAGCTTCGGCGCTTGGCGGCGCGGTTTGAGGGCAAGGAGAGCCCCATGGCGCGGCTGATGGGCGAGCTGCTCACGGCCTTCGATGGTCGCGAGGCGGAGCGGGAGAGCCTGTCGGAGCTGCCGGAGGGCATCGTCCAGGCGGTAAAGCGCTTTACCGAGATCGCCGAGGAGCTGGAGGCGGCGGAGCCTGAAATCGTGGATTTCGTGTACGAGGCCCAGTGGTTCGTTCGGGTGGCGAAGCAGTTCGACGCGGCCAGCTATCGGGCGCTGATCGTGCCGGAGGACCGGTATATGACGATTCGGCTGTGGTGCTTTGATCCATCGAAGCACCTGAAAAAGGCGCTGTCCCGCGTGGGCGGCGCGGTGCTGTTTTCGGCCACGCTCGCGCCGATGGAATACTATGCCGCCATCCTGGGCGCGGACGGCGAGGCCGACGCGGGCCTGCGCCTGGAATCGCCTTTCCCCCGCGAAAACCTGTTGGCGCTTCGGATGCCGGTGGCCGTGGGCATGAAGGATCGGGAGCGCACGCTCACCGCCGTCTCCCAGATCATCCACGCCATGGCCGAGGCCCATCCCGGCAACTACCTGGCCTGCTTTCCCTCCTATGCCTACATGACCCAGGCGTTTCGGCGCTACCGCATGCTCTGGCCCTACGACGACGTGATCTGCCAGGAGAGTCAGATGCCGGAGCGGGCGCGGCAGGCCTTCATTGAGTGCTTCCAGCCCGCGCCGAAGCGGAGCATGGTGGCCTTCATCGTGCTGGGCGGAGTGTTCGCCGAAGGCGTCGATCTCCCCGACGACCGGCTGTCCGGCGCGGCCATCGTCTCCACCGGCATACCGCAGCTCAGCTTTGAGCGGGAACTGCTTCGGGAGCAGCTGGACGACGCCGACGATGGCGGCTACGACGCGGCCTATACCTATCCGGGCCTCAGAAGAGTGCTCCAGGCGGCGGGCCGCGTGATCCGCACGGAGACGGACCGGGGCGTGGTGCTGTTGATGGACATGCGCTATAAACAGGAGAAGTATCGCGCCCTGATGCCGCCCCACTGGGACGTCATGGATGTGAAAAAGATGAGCGAATTGAACGAGCGTCTGAAGCGATTCTGGAATGATGGGGCGGAGGAATGAAGGTGATGCAGGGGCGGGATTTTCATTGCTCACCGCCCCTGCATCGCGATGCGGCTGTCTACAGCCTCCTCACCATATAGATCATATCTGTCAGAACCACGCCGTCCTCGACGATGGGTTCCGCGTAATGCTCCGCGAAAAAGCCCTCGACCACGTAGTCCTTCACGAAGCCGAATTTTTCGTAGAACGCGACGTTCTTCGGGCTGGTGCCCACGTACAGCCGATCGCCCCTGGGCGCGCACAGCTTGACGATGTGATTCAACAGCTTCGCCCCGTAGCCCCGGCCCCGCATATCCTTCGCGACGGCGAGGTTCTTCAGCTCCATAGCCCCGTCCTCGCGCGCGGCGAGCACCGCCGCGCCGGCAGTCTGGCCGTTCACCAGCAGCACATACAATTCGCCGCCCTCCAGATATCCGGCGATCATCGCCTCGCTGGGGTCGGCCTCGAGCAGAAGCGGCAGATAGCTCTCCTTGCCCGCGGCGATCCGGCGAATCTCCAGCGGCGCCAGCTCGCCCCGCGCCCAGTGCTTGCGGCACAGCGCCACGTAGCTCTCGTTGCCGCCCAGCACGATCTGCTCGCCGGCCTTGACCACCTTGCCGCCGGCCACGCGGGCGTTCATCGTGGCCTTGCGCCCGCACCAGCATACGGTCTTGATCTCTTCGATGGTGTCGGCCCAGGCCATCAGCCAGTGGCTGCCCTCGAACAGATTGCCCATAAAGTCCGCCCGCAGGCCGTAGCAGATCACCGGGATGTTCATGCCGTCCACGATGTCCACCAGCCGCCGCACCTGTTCCTTTTTGAGAAACTGCGCCTCATCCACGATGATGCAATCGTAGGCGGACAGGTCGATCGCGTCCAGCTCCTCCACGAAGCGGCAGGGGGCGCTCAGCCCGGAGCGGGAGCCCACCACGCGCTCGCCGTCCCGGTTGTCCAGCTGGGGCTTGAGCATCAGCGCGTTCTGGCCGCGCTCCTGATAGTTGTATTGCACCATGATGGCGTTGGCGGTCTTGGAAGATCCCATCGCCCCGTATCGGAAGTACAGCTTTGCCATTTCAGATGTTCCTCTCAAACATAATGCCATCATTATAGGTCAAACCCGGCGTCCAGTCCAGCGGCGGGATATTAAATCTTGTCAAACGGCGCATTTTTGGATAAAATGTAGAAAACGCGGAAGGGAGCCGAGGCCATGACGATTGCGGGCATCATCGCCGAATATAACCCGTTTCACGGTGGCCACGCCTGGCACGTCGCACAAACCCGGCGGCTGACCGGCTGCGATTATGTGATCGTCTGCATGGGCGGCCACTTCACCCAGCGGGGCGAGCCGGCGCTGTGGTCGAAGTGGGCGCGGGCGCGCATGGCGCTGGCCTGCGGCGCGGACGCCGTATTCGAGCTGCCCGCGCTGTTCAACCTGCGCACGGCGGACGCCTTTGCCCGCGGCGGCGTGGACATACTGGGCGGGCTGGGCTGCGACGCGCTGTCCTTCGGCAGCGAGACGGAGGACCTGTCCCTGCTGCGGTCGCTTGCGGCGCTGAGGGCCGACGAACCTGAGGAAATCTCAGACCGCGTCCGCGAGAAGCTGAACGCGGGCATGGCCCACGCGCGGGCGCGGGGGGAAGCCGTGGCCGAGGCGCTGAACGTGCCCGCCGAGGCGCTCAACCGGCCGAACACGATCCTGGCGGCGGAATACATTCGAGCGATCGAGGGAGGCGGCTATGATATGCGGCCCGTGGCGGTGCCGCGGATAGGGGACTATCATGATTCCGCGCTGGGAGATTTCGCCTCCGCCTCGGCGATTCGCGCGGCCATCGGGAGGGGCGATGTGGAGGCGGCGCTGGCGTCGATTCCGGATGCGGCCCGCCCGCACGCCGCGCCGGACGCGCTGCATCCGAT
>JAFVBK010000147.1 GCA_017480045.1 Clostridia bacterium | reverse complement strand
AAGCTTTCGGGCGTGGAGCTGTACGACGTAAACGGCGCGATGTTCGCGGGCAAGGCGAGCCCCACCAACCCGGAGCTGGCTGCCGCCACCCGCCGTAGCCTGACCAACCAGGGGCTTGCGCTGCCCTGCGTGGATACCGCCGGCGATTTCACTGACCAGCGCTTCGTGGACGAGCTTTCGGAGAGCCTGGACGTGGCGGTGAACCTGGGCGTCGAGTATGTGAGCATCCACACCGACTGCGATAACCAGGCCGCCTGCGTGGAGCGCGTATCGAGGCTGTTGGAGATCGTGGGCCAGAAGCCCGCGACGCTGCTGGTGGCCACCACTGGCGCCTATGCCGATACCGCGCGGCTGCGCGATCTGCTGAACCAGTTTGCCGACGACCGGCTGGCGGCGCTGTGGGACATGCACGCCACCTGCGTCGGCGGCGAGGACGCCGAGACCACCATCACCAACCTGGGCGCTTACGTGCGCCATGTACACATCCACGATTTCCGCCGGGAGGGCGGCATCTTCGTGCCGGAGCTGGTGGGCGAGGGGACGCTGCCCATCGGGGATCTGATGAACGCGCTGCGCTCGGTAAATTACGACGGCTTCATTTCGCTGCGCTGGAACCCCGACTGGGCGGAGGGTCTCAGCGACATCGAGATCATCCTCACCCACTTTGCAAGCTGCATGTCGCGCTTTGAGGGCACGCGGCTGAACCGCAAGCACCTGTACTGGAACAACCAGCACACCGGCAACTACGTGTGGAAAAAGGAGACTCTGATCGAAAAGACCTTCCCCCAGGTGCTGGACACCATGGTTGAGGAGTTTCCGGATCAGCTGGCCATCAAGTTCACCACGCTGGACTATACCCGCACCTACAGCCAGTTCCGGGACGACGTGGACGAGTTCGCCCGCACGCTGGTCTCCCTGGGCGTGCGCGCGGGCAGCAAGGTGACCATCTGGGCCACCAACGTGCCCCAGTGGTTCCTCACGTTCTGGGCCACCACCAAGATTGGCGCGGTGCTGGTGACGATGAACACCGCCTACAAGATCCACGAGGCGGAGTATCTGCTGCGCCAGTCCGACACCCATACGCTGGTGATGATCGAGGGCTATCGCGATTCCAACTACAGGCAGATCATCAACGAGCTGTGCCCGGAGCTGAAGGACAACCAGCCCGGCCAGCCCCTGCACGCCAAGCGGCTGCCCTTCCTGCGCAATGTGATCACCGCGGGCTTCCGCATGCCCGGCGCGCTGACCTGGGAGGAGTCGCTGGAGTACGCCGCCCGCACGCCCATCGAGGAGATTCGCCGCATGGCCGCCGCCGTGGACGTGAACGACGTTTGCAACATGCAGTACACCTCCGGCACCACGGGCTTCCCCAAGGGAGTGATGCTGACCCACTACAACATCGTCAACGACGGCAAGATGATCGGCGACGGCATGGACATCTCCACCGCGGACAGGATGATGATCCAGGTGCCCATGTTCCACTGCTTCGGCATGGTGCTGGCCATGACCGCCACCATGACCCACGGTGGCACGATACTGCCCCTGCCGTACTTCTCGCCGAAGTCGTCCCTGGCCTGCATCCACAACGAGCACATCACCGCCTTCCACGGCGTGCCCACGATGTTCATCGCCATGCTGGCCCACGAGGATTTCCCCAAGACCGACTTCTCCTACATGCGCACCGGCATCATGGCCGGCAGCCCGTGCCCCATCGCCGTGATGCGGGATGTGGTGGACAAGATGCACATGCCGGAGATCGTGATCGTGTACGGCCAGACCGAGGCCTCGCCCGGCTGCACCATGAGCCGCACTACCGACCCGCTGGAGGTGCGCGTGGCCACCGTCGGCAGCGCCTTCCCGGAGGTGGAGTGCAAGATCGTGGATCCGGAGACCGGCGAGGACTGCCCGGACGAGGTGATCGGCGAGTTCGTGGCGCGAGGCTACAATATCATGAAGGGCTACTACAAGATGCCCAAGGCCACCGCCGCCGCCACCGACAAGGTCTGCTGGCTGCACACCGGCGATCTGGCCTGCCGCACGCCGGAGGGCAACTACCGCATCACCGGCCGCCTGAAGGATATGATCATCCGCGGCGGCGAGAACATCTACCCCAAGGAGATCGAGGAGTTCATCTATACCCACCCGAAGGTTTCGGACGTGCAGGTGATTGGCGTGCCGGACAAGGCGATGGGCGAGGAGATCATGGCCTGCATCATCCTCAAGGAGGGCGAGACCATGACCGTCGAGGAGATGAAGGCCTACGTGCGCGACCACATGGCCAAGCACAAGGTGCCTAAGTACATCGACTTCGTGGACGGCTTCCCGATGAACGACGCCGGAAAGATCCAGAAGTACAAGATGCGCGAGCAGGCCGTGGAGAAGCTGGGCCTGCAAAAGGACGCGGCGATCGAGACGGCGTAAATTGATTTGGCGGGGGACCTGCTTCCCCCGCCAAGACCACCCCTTTGACAGATTTTGCTTGAGTTTTCTGAGAAAACATCTGGCCGCAAAATCTGCAAGGAAGCTATTTTTGCTCTGGTCGGCAGGCTCCCTGCCGCAAAAATAGCCCCGCCCGCGGCGTACACGCCGCCGCGTACGATTGAAGGATCGGAGCGCCACCGCCGAAATTTCCGGCGAATGGACCAAGGGCTTCCAAAAGCCTTCCCCTTGAGGGGAAGGTGGCATTTGCGCAGCAAATGACGGATGAGGTGTCTCCGCAGCAATAAGATCGTCTATCGCAATAGAGGAACGAACCATGATGGGGACACCTCATCAGGCGCTTTGCGCCAGCTTCCCCTCAAGGGGAAGCCTTTTGGAATAAGTCGCGCTGCCCGTCAGTGGAGGGCTGACTCTCCGACAAATCGGTATTTGTAAAGGTGAAACAAAGTGAAACAGTATATAGTTGATGCGTTTACAGACGAACCTTTTGCCGGTAATCCAGCAGCTGTATGTGTGATGGAGAGCTGGCCGAGTGAGACATCCATGATGAAGCTTGCCATGGAGAACAATCTGTCCGAGACAGCTTTTATTGTGAAAGAACCGCAGGAATATCATCTGCGGTGGTTTACACCAGGAACAGAAGTAGAACTCTGCGGACATGCAACATTGGCCTCATCTTTTGTAATAATGAATTATTATGACCCTAATAGCAGTGAGGTGCATTTTCATACACTTAGCGGTGAACTGATTGTCCATAGGAAGGATAACCTCTATGAAATGAACTTCCCGACCTATGAGCTTAGGGAAATACCTGTGACAGACGAGATGGAGGGTGCCTTTGGTGTCAAACCCATGAAGGCTATTCTTGGCCTTGACCTTATTTGCGTATTCGAAAATGAGGATATTGTAAGAAATATGCAGCCTGATCAGGAGCTGCTCATGGGAATCGAAGGCAGGATTCAAAATGTAACAGCTGCCGGTCGTGAAACAGACTGTGTGTCGAGAAGCTTTGCTCCCAAGCTTGCCGTCTTTGAAGATCCGGTATGTGGTTCATCACATTGCCAGATTGCGGACTATTGGTCTAATGAACTTGGTAAACGGGAGATTGACGCATATCAAGCTTCAAAACGTGGCGGCTATCTGCATTGCGAAATGATTGGAAACGGCAGGATTGCAATCAGTGGAAAAGCTACGGTTGTTGCTGTTTCGGAGATATTGGTAAAGCTGTGAACTCCAGTTTATCGTGCCCAACATTGCCCGGAACGAACTCGCGCGTTCCCTGATTTCCGCTTTTACAGAAAAGGAGGTCCCTCCCATGACCGAGAAGAAGAACCCTGTTTTCGTCACCGTGGACGGCAACGAGGCGGCGGCCTACGTGGCCTATGCCTTTACGGAGATCGCCGCCATCTATCCCATCACGCCCTCCTCGCCAATGGCGGGCAAGACCGACGTGTGGTCGGCCAAGGGCAAGCAAAATCTGTTCGGCCAGACCGTGCAGCTGATTGAGATGCAGAGCGAGGCCGGGGCCGCGGCGGCGGTGCACGGCGCGCTGCAGACCGGCGCGCTGGCCACCAGCTTCACCTCCAGCCAAGGCCTGATGCTGATGATCCCGGTGCTGCACCGCATCGCGGGCGAGAGATTGCCGGGCGTGCTGCACGTGGCGGCCCGCACCGTGGGCACCCACGCCATGAGCATATTCGGCGACCACAGCGACGTAATGAGCTGCCGCAACACCGGCTTTGCGATGCTGGCCACCGGCAGCGTGCAGGAGGTCATGGACCTGGCGGGCGTGGCGCATCTGGCGGCCATCAAGGGCCGGGTGCCCTTCATGGACTTCTTCGACGGCTTCCGAACGAGCCATGAGATCGACAAGGTGGCGCAGATCGACTACGAAGACCTGAAGGCCATGATCGACTGGGAGGCGCTGGATGCCTTCCGCGCTCACGCACTGAACCCGGAGCACCCGATGATCCGCGCCACCGTGCAGAACCCGGACATCTACTTCCAGGTGCGCGAGGCCAACAACGCCGATTACGCCCAGCTTCCCGATATCGTAGAGGACTACATGGGCCGCGTCAGCGCCCTCACCGGTCGGGAATACCACTGCTTCAACTACTACGGCGCGCCGGACGCGGACCGGGTGATCGTGGCCATGGGCTCCGTCGCGGGCTGCGTGGAGGAGACGGTGGACGCGCTGAACGCCAGGGGCGAGAAGGTGGGCTTCGTACAGGTGCACCTGTTCCGACCCTTCGACGTGGGCCGCTTCGTGGCTGCGCTGCCGAAGACCGTGAAGGCTGTGGCGGTGCTGGACCGCACCAAGGAGATGGGCAGCGCCGGCGAGCCGCTGTATCAGGATGTGTGCACCGCGCTCAGGGGCCGCGCGGATCTGACCGTCGTCGGCTGGCGCTACGGCCTTTCCAGCAAGGACACCACCCCCGCCCAGATCGCCGCGGCCTTTGAAAACCTGCGCGCGGCCGCACCCGTCAACAGCTTCACCATCGGCATTATCGACGATGTGACGCGCCTCTCCCTGCCGGAGAAGGAATCGATTCCGGAGCCGGCGGGCGCGGTCAGCTGCAAGTTCTGGGGCCTCGGCGGCGACGGCACCGTGGGCGCGAACAAGAACACGGTGGAGATCATCAATTCCCACACGCCCAAGTTCGCCCAGGCCTACTTCGAGTACGACGCCAAGAAGAGCTTCGGCGTCACCAAGAGCCACCTGCGCTTCGGCGACGCGCCGATTCGCTCGTCATACTATGTCAAACAGGCGGACTTCGTGGCCTGCCACAACCCGACCTATATCGAGAAGTACGATATCGCCGAGGAGGTCAAGCCCGGCGGCACGCTGCTGCTGAACTGCGGCTGGGACGCGGCGGCCCTTGAAAGGCATCTGCCCGCCCACGCCAAGCGGGAGATTGCCCGCAAGGGGCTGAACTTCTACACCATCGACGCGGTGAGGATCGCGGGCGAGCTGGGCCTGGGCAACCATTTCAACATGGTGCTGCAATCGGCGTTCTTCCACCTGATGCCCATCATCCCGGTGGAGGAGGCCGTGGGCTACATGAAGGCCGCCGCCACCAAGACCTACTTTGCCAAGGGCGAGGACGTGGTGAACAAGAACCTGGCCGCCATCGACGCGGGCAGCGAGGGCCTGGTGAAGATCGACGTGCCTGAGGCCTGGAAGGACGCCGAGGACGCGCCCGCGCCCGCGCGGGACGTGCCGGCGGTGGTGACGGCGCTGCTGGATCCCATCAACGCCCAGAAGGGCGACGATCTGCCCGTCTCGGCCTTCGCGGGTTACGAGGATGGCGTGATGGACATGGGCCTGACGGCCTATGAGAAGCGGGGCATCGCCACTCAGGTGCCGGTGTGGGACGCGGCGAAGTGCATTCAGTGCAACAGGTGCAGCTATGTCTGTCCCCACGCGGTCATTCGCCCGTATCTGCTGAGCGAGGATGAAAGGAAAAGCGCCCCGGAGGGCATGATTGCCGTCCCCGCCAAGGGAAAACCGGCCGAGGGGCTGTACTTTGCCATGGCCGTCAGCAATCTGGACTGCACCGGCTGCGGCAGCTGCGCGAACGTTTGCCCCGCGAAGGAGAAGGCGCTGACCATGACGCCGGTTCAGGCCGCGCCGGACACCGCCGCGGCCTGGGCCTACGCCCTGTCGCTCTCCGACAAGGGCGACCTGTTCGACCCCTATACCGTGAAGGGCAGCCAGTTCCGCCAGCCGCTGCTGGAGTTCTCCGCCGCCTGTGCGGGCTGCGGTGAGACGCCCTACGCCAAGCTGCTGACCCAGCTGTACGGCGACCGGGTGTACTGGGCGAACGCCACCGGCTGCTCCCAGGCCTGGGGCAGCGCGATGCCGGGCATTCCCTATACCGTGAACCGCTGCGGCCAGGGCCCCGCCTGGTCCAACTCGCTGTTTGAGAACAACGCTGAGTTCAGCCTGGGCATGGTGCTCTCCGTGCGCCAGCAGCGCGAGGCGGAGAAGGCCCGTGTGCTGGCCTACCGTGAGACCTGCGCGGACGGGGCGGTGAACGCCGCCATCGACGAGTGGCTTGAGACCTACGACGACTTCGACGCCTCCGCGCCCGCCAGCCGCGCGCTGATCGCCGCGCTGGAGCAGGCGGGGGATGAGGCGGCCCAAACCATCCTGCGCTATAGGGACCAGCTGGCGAAGAAGACCTTCTGGATGTACGGCGGCGACGGCTGGGCCTACGACATCGGCTTTGGCGGGCTGGACCACGTGATCGCCAGCGGCGAGAACGTGAACGTGCTGATCGTGGATACCGAGATCTACTCCAACACCGGCGGGCAGTCCTCGAAGGCCACGCCCGTGGGCGCGGTGGCCCAGTTCGCCGCCGCGGGCAAGAAGCGGCCCAAGAAGGATATCGGCGGCATGCTGATGACCTACGGCAACGTGTACGTGGCCCAGGTGGCCATGGGCGCGGACAATGCCCAGCTGGTAAAGGCCATTCACGAGGCGGAGGCCTTCGACGGCCCCAGCGTGATCATCGCCTACGCGCCCTGCCAGAGCCACGGTCTCAGGTGCGGCAAGGCGAAGGTGCAGGACGAGATGAAGCGCGCCGTGGACGCCGGCTACTGGTTCCTGTACCGCTACAATCCCGCCGCGGAGCCGAAGTTCCACTTGGATTCCAAGGCGCCGACCCTGCCCTACGAGGAATTCCTGGACGGCGAGGTGCGCTACGCCTCGCTGCGGCGCACCTTCCCGGAGAATGCCAAGGCGCTGTTCGCCGAGGGCGCGCGCCTGGCTCAGGAGCGGGATGAGAAGCTGAAGAACAGCTGAAACAGAACAGAGGGGTTTTTTCAAAACGCAGCGACCAGCATTTAAACATAGGTAGGGGCGCCGTTTCGGCGCCCGCCTTGTACGAAACGAGTCGTACTACCCGGCGGGCGGCGCAACGCCGCCCCTACTTTTGTGTATGAACGCGCTTATTCTCCCAGCACATCCTCCGGCAGTTTTTTCAGCGCGTAGAGCATCGGCATGCCCAGCACGTAGCACACTACCAGCTCGCCGAAGGCCACGGTGGCCATGTTGAACAGCAGCGTACCAACGCTCACGGGGTCGCCGGGTGCGCGCACATAGGCGAAGTAGACCACCGGGCCGACGATCAGGCCGTTGAAGACGGTGGGGAAGATGGCCGCGAGGGCGGGCTTTTGGCGGAATTTGCGGCTGCACAGCGCGGCCAACAGCGTGGCGACGGAGCCCAGCGCCACGTCGAACCACACGCCGCCGCCCAGCCAGTTGGCGATCAGGCAGCCGATGAACAGGCCGGGCACCGCGTCCGCCGTCAGAATGGGCAGCAGCGTCAGCGCCTCGGCGATGCGAAACTGTATCGCGCCGAAGCTGATGGGCTGGAAGATCAGCGTCAGAACGACGTAGATGGCGGCGATCAGGCCCGCGCGAACGATGGCGCGGGTGGTGAAGCGGGATTTGCTGTTATTGGAATTCATAGGGGCTTTCCTCCTGTTTTCGAGACAGAGAGGGGCCCCGGCGATACGCGCGCCGTAAAAGCAAAGGGGCATGGAAGATCCATGCCCTTTCGACGTTCGCGCAAACAAAAAGGCATGGTTTCCCATGCCCTCATAGCGTTCGCGCGGAACGCAAACCTGGTTTTGTTTTTTTGGGATGCCGCAGCATCCGTCAGACAGGAGGGCCTCGAACTGTCTCATATTTAATTGCAGGGGTTATTATACACGCGGCGTGGAGGAATTGCAAGGGGAGATTGGGTAAATTCTGATTGGTCGAGCGCCGCGCGACCAATCAGCGTTTAAATGTCTCCTTAATCGCGCACAGCTTGTCCGCCACGCACAGCAGCAAGCTCTCCCGGCAGCGGGGCGGGCTGGGAACGAGGGGGAACATGTGGTGCGCGATCATGTCACGCTCGATGCGGTCGAGGCGGAAATCTCGCGAGGCGTTTTTGAGCGCCTTCGCCGGATGGGTGAAGCCATGCCAGCGGTGGGAGGGATCCTTCTCGTGCCAGTCGTAGAGGAAATAGTCGTGCAGCAGAGCGCCGCGCACCAGCGCCCGCTCGTTCACCTTGAGCCGCAGCCTCCGAGAAAGCTTCAGACACAGCAGCGCCACGGCCACGGAGTGCGCGTACACGCTGACCCGACCGTGTTGCAAATGCCCCTGCTGGAGGCGCATGCCGGGAGAATTCAAAATGTCCGCGCCGTGGCGGCGGAGGAGGGAAAGGTAGCTGGACATGGCGGGCTCACTCGTCGATCGTTCCGTCCCAGTCCGCGGCGGCGGAGGTGTGCTCGTGCAGGACCTTCCATTCGCCATTCTGCTTTTCCAGATAGTTGGTCTGCCGCATCATAAACGGCGGGTTGGCGCTGCCGTCCTTGTTCACGGTATCCCACCTCTGCACGGAGCAAACCAGCGCGGAATCGCCGTGGACCCGCGTCTTCATCGTCAGAATATCGACGCGGCAGCTTTGCAGATTGCCAAAAGCGGCGTCGAATACCTTCGCCGCCTTGCTCGCGCCCACGCAGGCGTAGGGCGAGGCGTCGAACCATATCGTCTCCTCCGTCCAGTCCCGCGTGCTGTCCGCGCCGGTAAAGGACGCGGCGATGCCGCGAATGATGTCCTCGATAATCTGCTTGTCGTTCATGGAAATGCCCCCCTGTTTTTATTTGTTGAGCGGATGATTACCGCTCTCATTATACCATGATTGTCAGCGTAATCCATTTAGGCTTCCGCTGACCCGCGCAACCGGGCTCCGCCCCGGTTCGCTAATCATTATACCAGATTGTCAGCGCAATCCCTTTGGGCTTCCGCTGACCCGCGCAACCGGGCTCCGCCCCGGTTCGCTAATCATTTACCATGATTGTCGCCGTGCCGCGCAGCTCGCTTCGCTCCCTTGCCCGGCGCCCCGGGAAACCTTCGGTTTTCTTAATCATTATACCACGCCGCTTTCCTTCCCGCAACCTCAGTTAGCTGTTTATAATCAGTCTATATTGGCCGCTATAATGAAATTTGACAACCGCGAAAAGCTGTGTATAATATACTCGGATAGATGTGATGGGCGGTTCCCGCCGCGGAAAGGAAGTTTTGCATGGCGACGAAGAAGACGAGCATCGGCGGGCAGGCGCTGATCGAGGGCATCATGATGCGGGGCCCGAAGGTCACGGCCATGGCGGTGCGCAACGATAAGACCAAGGAAATCATACTGGAGGAATACCCCACCAAGGGCGCGAACCGGGCGAAGCTATTGAAGATTCCCTTCGTTCGGGGCATCTTCAACATGATCGACTCCCTGTCCTTCGGCTACAAGTGCCTGATGCGCTCGGCGGAGCTGTCCGGCCTGGAGGACGAGGAGGACGAAAAGAAGAAGGCCAAGGGGCCCAGCGTGTGGGATAAGATATTCGAAAAGCTGATGATGCCCATCGCGACGGTGCTGGCCGTGGCGCTGGCGCTGGGGCTGTTCGTGTACCTGCCCATGCAGCTGTGGAAGTGGATCACCTCCTCCATGCCCAATGTGGCCCAGAACTACTATCTGCGGGCATGCTTTGAGGGCGTGCTGCGCATACTGCTGTTTGTGGGGTATGTGTGGGCCACCTCGCTGATGAAGGACATTCGCCGCACCTATATGTACCACGGCGCGGAGCACAAGACCATCTTCTGCTATGAAAAGGGCCTGCCGCTGACGGTGGAAAATGTGCGCCCGCAGGTGCGCTTCCATCCCCGCTGCGGCACGTCGTTCATGATTCTGATGCTGATCGTGGGCATCATCGTGTCGATGTTCATCCGGGTGGACAACCTGCTGCTGCGCACGGGCCTCAAGCTGCTGACCTTCCCCGTGGTGGTGGGCATCGGCTATGAACTGATCAAGTTCGCCGGCCGGCACGACAACCTGCTCACCCGCGTCATCTCCGCTCCCGGCAAGGCGCTGCAGCATCTGACCACCCGCGAGCCCGACGACGACATGATCGAATGCGCCATCGCCGCCATGGAAAAGGTGATTCCGGCGGATGGGAGCGATAATTGGTGAATTCCAATTTGTCGCGAAGCGACAAATCAGAATCCAACCAACGGAGGATATCCGCAATGGCAACCAAATCCAGGCGCTCAAAGGCGTCGAGAAAGATTGCGTATGATACCGGCAGCGTGCGATCCAGGCTGATCCTGCTGCCGGCGCTTGCTTTGCTGCTGGCGCTGGTGGTAGAACTGCTGAACCGGGGCCTCTCCCCGGCACGGCTCATACAGTTCATCAGTCAGCGCCCCGTGGCATTCCTGTTCAGCGCGCTGATCATACTCACCACGCTGGTGTTTTCAGAGCTGTTTAAGCCCCGCCGCGCGGTGCTGATCACCACGGCCATCGTCTGGGTGATCCTGGGCATCGTGGAATATATGGTCATCAAGGAGCGCACGCAGCCCTTCTGCTCGGTGGACATACTGATGATGAAGGATGCCTTCTCGTTGATCACGGTCTACTATACATGGACGAAGATCATCGTCATCTTCTCCTCCGGATTCCTGGCGATCTTCGCGGTGATCATGATGTTCGCCCGGATGAAGCGGCGCAAGCGCTACAACTTCCCGATGTCGCTGGCGGCGTTTGTGGGCTTCGTGTTGCTAACGGCCATGGTGGCGGCGCTGGGCGTGCGCGCGGGCGAGCTGCCCAATAGGTTTGACAGCCTGGTGGACGCATACAACGACTACGGCTTTGTCACCTGCTTCACCTTCACCTTTGGGCGGCAGGGCATCACGCGGCCCCAGGAGTATTCCGCCGAGACCGTGGCGGAGATCCTCACCGATATCGAGGAGGAGCCGGAGGGCGGCGAGCTGGTGTATCCGGTGTTTGACGCCGACGACAACCTGGCCCATCCGAACATCGTGTTCGTGCAGCTGGAATCCTTCTTTGACGTAGGGACCATCATTGGCGGCGAGTATTCCGCCGATCCGACGCCCTGGTTCAACCGGCTGTGCAGCCGCTTCCCCAGCGGGCTGCTCTATGTGCCCACCATCGGCGGCGGCACCGCTAACACGGAGTTCGAGGTCATCACCGGCCTGAACCTGGATTTCTTCGGCGCGGGCGAGTATCCCTACAACACGATTTTGCAGAACACCACCTGCGAAACCATGTGTTATAATCTGAAGGAATACGGCTATACCGCCACGGCCATGCACAATAACAGCGCCTCGTTCTACAGCCGCAACGCCGTCTATCCCAACGAGGGCTTCGACCGGTTCGTGCCGCTGGAATACATGCAGGACGTGAAGTATACCCCGCTCGGCTGGGCGAAGGATTCGGTGTTGACCGAGGAGATTCTGAACGCGCTGGACAGCACCGAGGCGCGCGACCTGGTGTTCTGCATCGCGGTGGAGACCCACGGCAAGTACGCCGAGACCTACGAGCCCAAGGAAGGGGACATCGAGGTGCTGTCCCTGCCGGAGCAGATTCCGTTGGCGCCCTTCCAGAATTTCATCAACGCGCTGCCGGGCACGGACGAATTCCTGCGCGAGCTGACCATGGCGCTGATCAAGTTTGACGAGCCTACCATCGTGGTGGCCTACGGCGACCATCTGCCCGCGCTGGAGCTGGAGAACGACCTGTTGACCACCGGCAGCATCTATGCCAGCCGATATGTGATCTGGAACAATTTCGGCGGACAGTTTGAGGCGCCGGATCTGCAGGCCTATCGCCTGAACGCCAACCTGCTCAAGCAGCTGGGCTTTTCCGGCGGCGTGGTGACGAAGCTGCACCAGTCCGTCGACGCCGGCGAGGCGGGGGACGAGTACCTGGCCAAGCTGGAAATGCTGGAATACGACATGCTCTACGGCGATCAGGAGGCCTTCGAGGGCGAATATCCCTATGAACGCACCGATATGCGCCTGGGCAGCCGCGATATCGTCATCACCGACGCCCAGCGGGAGTATCACCGTCTGCTGGTGACCGGCGAGCGCTTCACCGAGTTCAGCAAGATCGTGGCGGACGACCAGGCATTGGAGACGGTGTACATCGACTCCCAGCACATCGCCGCTCCGCTGGATGACAACATGGCCCTGACCGGCTTCTGCGTCGCCCAGATCGGCAAGGATGGGGGAGAATTGAGCCGGACGAGTGTATTTGAAATAGAGCGGTGATTCCGTCAGCGGCGAATGGCCGCGGCTTTCACCCGCAAACGCAGCAATCCCGCCCCTTGAATCTGAGGGGCGGGATTGTTGGAATTTGGCCCGATTAGCGGACGGACCGTCAGGCGCGAAATCGAAGATTCTGGCACCGCACCGGAGAGCGAAGGGCTTCGGCGAAAACCGTTGAAGAGAAAGGCCGCGGATAACTGTGGGTTTCACCCATAGAAGGCGTAGCCGCCGACGGTGGCCAGCGGCGCGTCCGCGCGGGGCTGACTGGCGCTGAGAGACTGATAGTACAGCGCGTTGCCGCTCAACGCGCGCGTGCCGGAGAGCACCGCGTGGGCGGCCCTCAGGCTCTCGGCGTCGTAGCGGCTGCCGATGGGGAACTGGTGCTGTTCGTTCAGCACGGAGCCCAGGTCATCCGCGAACCACACGCTTTCCAGCCGATTCATGGCCACCGTGCCGATCGCCAGCTTGGTGCCGTAGGACTCGTTGCGCGCCAGCGCGTAGATGGCCCGCGCCAGCAGCACCGTGTCCCTATCCTCCGTGAAGCTGACGTGCGGCGCCAGTACGCAGACCAGCAGCGCCGCCAGGGCGATGATCGCAATCCATTTTCGCATTGTTGTTGCCTTCTTATCTTTTGCCGCGCCGGTGAAACGCCCGCAGCGGCCGGTGCGTATATCGCACGCTTTTGCGAGTGTGATTATACATCATCCTGTAATAGGATTCAATAGTTTTGTAATAAATGTGAAACAATTGCCCAGGTTGCCGGTTTTTGTCGCATTTCAGGGGGAATATGGCGGAAATCCGGATTTGTCGCTTTGCGGCAAACTGGAATTTATCTTGATTGGGAATCGATAATGTGATAAAATGGCACGGTATACGAAGGGAGAAGGGCTGCCGCTATGGAGAATTTGAGCGCGATTATCGAGGCGATACTGTTTGTTTCCGGAGATCCGGTGCGCACCGACGCGCTGGCCCACGCCATGAACCTGACGGTTTCCGAGCTGAACGAGGCGCTGGCGGCGCTGGGAGATCACCTGGCGCTGGAGAACCGTGGCATTCAGTTGAACCGCAGCGGCGAAACGGTGTTCCTCTCCATCTGCCCCAAGTATGCGGAACAGGTGGAGGCCTTCTTGCAGCCGCTGCAAAAGCAGCCGCTGTCCCAGGCCGTGCTGGAGACGCTGTCCATCATCGCCTATCGCCAGCCCGTCACCAAGGGCGATATCGAGGCGGTGCGCGGCGTGAAATGCGATTATTCCGTGCAGAGCCTCATCAACAAGGGCTTCATCGAGGAGCAGGGCCGCAGGGAGACCCTGGGCCGCCCGATTCTCTATGGCACCACCGACAAATTTTTGCAACACTTCGGCATGGAAACGCTGGCGGATTTGCCCGCCGTGGAGGCGCTGAACCCGGAGGGAGAAATCGGCGTATAGCGTTTACCGCATGGCAGACACCGTATAGTCACAATTTCATCAAGATATTTTAGCCCCTGCGCCTTTGTTCCGGCTTGACGATCAATTGGCACAGTGGCTATAATATTAATATGTATGATTTTGTCATTGAACCAGGAGGCAAATTACCATGAGAGAAGATTCCACGAGACAGAGCGCGGCCAATCGCGCCCGTATGCGCCGTATGCGCGCGCAATATCGCAGGCGTCTGGCGGTCGCTGGCATCATCTTTTTTATTCTCGGCATCGTGGCGGGCATCTTTGCCAACCGCTGGTATGCCAACCGCAGGCCGGATATCACCTCCTCCCTCCCGACGCCGACTGTCGAGGCGACGGCGGAGCCTGAGCCCACTGAAGAGCCGCGGTCTGAGGCAGCGGTCGAATCCCAGACGGAAGCTGAATCCGCGGACGATGGCTTTGGTTGGGGGCTTTTCGAAGGAAGCGACGAGGGGAACGCTGAGGGCGACGCGACGCCGAAGTCTGAGAACGCGGCTTTCCCTGAAATCGAAGCGGCTGACGCGTCTGAGCAGCAGGTTGAAGCCCCGGCGGAAGTGACCGAGGCACCGACGGCTGAGCCGACCGAGGCACCGACGGCTGAGCCGACGGAAGCGCCGACACCGGAGCCGACGGAAGCGCCGACACCGGAGCCGACCGAAGCGCCGACGGCTGAGCCCACCGAGGCGCCGGCGGCTGTCGAGGCCTCGGCCGCTGAGACCGTGTCTGAGCAGGATATGTCCTCTGATCAGGTGGCGGAGTATGACCCTGCCGAGGCGGAGGTGCCCGATGAATATCTGAGCATAGAGGATGAAAACGGCGAAGCCGAAATGGAGTCCGCCGCGGAAGTGGAAGCTGAAAATCCGGCTGAAGCCGTGGCTTCCGAAGGCCCGCAGGTGATCGCGATCGTGCCCTTTGGCGAGAGCTTCACCTATAATACCCAGATCAAGGCCGACGGCAACGCTCGCGTGGAAGCCACCGACGAGCCCTATGAGACCATCAGCTTCACCCAGACGATGAAGGACTACATGCGGCCCACCGATTTTGCCAACAAGTATTCCACCCAGTATAAGCTGCAGGGCAACGAAGCTGGCGCGGGCTTTGAGCTGGTTCTGAACGACTATGCCGGCGAGGCCGCCATCGTGCCTCAGAACGTGGTCGATATCGGTCTGCGCAGCGAATCCGGCAATACCGTGGAGCGCGGCTATCAGTTGATGGACGCGGAAATCGCGGGCAACTACAATGTCGCCATGAACGCGAATGAGCCCAAGATGCTGTACAAGCGCTTTGAGTATGCCAGCAATCGCGAGGATATGTTCTACCTGGTGGTGACCACCTATAACGACGGCGTGGCCCAGCAGATTCTGTTCCAGTTGGAGAGCGACGAGCCGGAGCCTGAGCCGGAGGTCGTGTATAACACGCTGCAGCGGGGCATCAAGAGCGACGAGGTTGCCAGCCTGCAGGCCCGCCTGATCGAGCTGGGCTATCTGTCCGGCACCGCCGACGGCTCCTTCGGCCAGTACACCGAGGATGCCATCAAGGCGGCGCAGGAGGCCTTCGGCATGGAGGCCAACGGCATCGCGGACAATGCCTTCCAGCAAAAGCTGTTTGAGGGGGCGGAGCCCGCTGTGGCCGAGACGAAGACCTATGAGACGCTGGATCTGAACTCCACCGGTGACAAGGTGGTGACGCTGCAGGTGCGCCTGCGCGACCTGGGCTACTATGACGGCAAGGCCGACGGCGGCTATGGCGCGATGACCGAGGCCGCGGTCAAGCGGGCCCAGGAGGCCTATGGCATGGAGGCGACCGGCGTTGCCGACGACGCCTTCCAGCAGCGGCTGTACAGCGCGGATCAGCCGTAAGGGAAGACAGTGGGCAAGCGCCGCCGAAGCGATTGACTTCGGCGGCGCTTTTGTATCTCACTGCAAAAATTACAATTTTCTTGCAATTTGTTCATATTTATGATATAATCTGAATCGAACATGTTTTATCAGAATTTGCAACGATTGATCGACCGTGGTGGGAGGCGAGATTTGTGACGCGCACATTCAGATTTATAAGCCTGGCGCTGGTTTTGGCGCTGCTGGCATCGCTCGGCGCGGCGCTGGCGGAGGCGTCGGTGGAGGAAATGCCGGAGTTT
>JAFVBK010000146.1 GCA_017480045.1 Clostridia bacterium | reverse complement strand
TCGCCGGGGGAGAGCTCATTGCCCGTCCAGAGGGCTTCGCCGCCCTCCATCGTCAGGGTGAGGACGAAGGTACAGGCGTTCTCCGCCGGGTTTTGGAGGTTCACGGCCTGCGCCGTTTTGCCCGCCGCGAAGCTCAGCTTCTCATAGCCCGGGATCGCGATGCTCTCGCCGCTGCCGGGCGCGGCCTCCGCGAACCGCTCCACGGTGTCGCCGCCCGCGCCGCAGGCGGTCAGCATGAGCGCAAGGGCGAGGGCGAGAATAGCCGCAAACACTCTGTTATGCTTTGTCATTTATTCATTACCAATCTTAAATCTGCATTTGCAGAGGCTCATTTTTCCCCATGATTCCTTAGGAGTGTGCCATTCGCCTGTCCACTCACCGCCGTATGATGCACATACGATGGGGCATTTCACTTGTGCATCCTCATTATTCCAAATAGGACCTGCAATCACGTTGATTTCCAAAACAGAAGAACCAGTTTTTTCCGTATCGTATTCACACTCGCACACACTCATCTCATTGGGTACAACTGTAAGCCACTGACCAGTCCATTTACCCATATGGGCGGCACATACAATCGGACACTTTTTCTGAGCATCCTCATTGTTCCAGATTGGTCCGCAAGGGACATTAACAGTAAACTTTGCCATACAAATGTCCTCCTTGTTTATTAGTTATCGAGATAGTAACTCAAACTTCGCACCCTGAATTAGCAAATTTATGTCATCACATCTTGCGATGATATCTAAATAATTTGGCAGTTTTGCAACAATCCCGCGCTTTTTGCTCGTTATGGGGGTGCGAAGTTTGAGTTATTGAACTTCGTATGTCTTTGTATTATCCACAGCATCAGTGACTGGCACAGCGGAGCCGTTTTCGTAATAGATAAACCCATCCGAGCCGAAAGCCGCACGGTTGCTGTAGGCTTTAATCAAATCATACCTGTTAACCAAAGCCTGCCATGTTTCTCCAGCGTAGTATTCGCATGTGAGTTTATCACCAGTGTACGGGCCTACGAGTTCGTTTATCCTCAGCACCTGCGGTACGGTGATTGAGACGGCTTCGCTGGCCAGTTTTTCATCGGTTTCCCTGACGCGAATCTGTACTGTTCCTGCGGCGAGTGAAGCGATAGAGCCTGCGGTGGTCACGTCGGTCCAAGTCGTGCCGCTGTTGGTGGAGTATTCCATTGAGGTTGTAATATTGGTGTTCGAGAGTGTGCTCGTTCCGTTTGTTGGACTGAACGTGCAATCTGCTTGCGCAATGGCGGGTGTTTCAGCGGCAGCTTTGGCGTCCTCCACCTTTGCCGTAAAGGTGACGGTGTCGGTATAGGTGCCTGCGGGCTTGCTGCTGTAATCCTCCACGAAGATGCCGAGCGAGGCGCTGCCGGGAAGCGTGGTAAACTCCCAAGAGGTGGTTTCCGCACCGCCGCTTGTCGCAGCAAGCGTGTATGCGACTTTATTCTCACCGGATACAAGGGCATATTCGCCATCAGAACTGGCGCTTACGATCAGCTTCTTGTTGGCCTCAAGAGTGCCCGTCACACTGATGCCGCCCGCATCATTCCAGCCGCTGTTTTCCACAGTCAGCGTCGCGGGGATCGTGACGGTGTAATCCGACCCGCCGTCCGCATGTGCCGTCAGGCTAATGCCCGGCACGAGGGAGAGCAGCATCACCAGCGCGAGCAGGATGCCCAGGGTCCTTTTCCGAATGTGCTTCATCAAGAGTTCCTCCTTACCGCCGCCCGGACGGGCGGCACTTGTATACTTATGCACGGTTATTTTAGAAAAAGTCAAGACCGTTTTGCAAGGGGGTGTGGCAGAATGCCACAATTTATTATTTTCCAAAGCTCTTGCGCTTCCTCCTGAGAATGCGTATGATGAGGGCAATCCCCCCATAAGGAGCGAAAGAACATGAACATCACTTTTGGCGAGGCGCTGCGGCGTCTGCGAATCGAAAAAGGCTTTTCCCAGCAGCGGCTCGGCGATGCGCTGCACGTTGACCGCTCCACGGTGGCCAAATGGGAAACCGGCGACCGGCTGCCCGACGCGGCCATGATCTCCCTGCTCACCGATCAGCTGGGCGCGGACGTGGCCGAGCTTTTGCGCACCTCGGAGAACGCCGGCGAAAGGCTCAAGGTCATTATGGTAGACGATGAGAGGATCATCCTGCAGGGCGGCTTGCCGATCATAAAAAAAGCCATTCCCGGCGCGGAGATATCCCTTTTTACCGACCCGGTCGAGGCGGTGGCCTACGCGCGGGAGAACCGTGTGGCGCTGGCGTTTCTGGATATCGAAATGGGACGGGTCAGCGGTTTGAATGTATGCCGGGAGCTGCTGGCGATCCATCCCCGGACCAATGTGATCTATCTCACGGCGTATCGGGAGTATTCCTTTGACGCCTGGGCCACCGGCGCCTGCGGCTATCTGCTCAAGCCCCTCGCCGTGGACGCGGTGCGGGAGGCGTTGACCCGTCTGCGGTATCCGTTAAGGGGGCTCGGCGGCGTATGAGGATGAGCGGACTTGACCTTGCCAACTTTGCCATCGTGGTCGGCGGTTTCGGGATCGCCGTCCAGGGGCTGCTTCTGGCTATTTTTCTCCGTCAGACAGATCGGGAGAGCCGCGGCTTCTTTCTGCTCCTTTTTCTCCTGCTGCTGGGCTATACAGGCTCCGCTGTGATCTGTGAGATTGCCAGTACCGTGCTCCTGTCCCAGGTATCGCTCTTTACGAACTCCCTGTTCTCGTCCCTGCTGATCCCGCCGTTCACCCTGTATCTGCTCCGCTGTATGGGCAAAAGCTGGAAGCGAAGCCCCCTATTTTACGCGGTCATCGCGCTGTGGACGGTGTATTTTGCGCTGCTGGCGGTCACGCAGTTTACCACATGGATCTACTACTATACCCCCGACAATGTGTACCATCGGGGCCCCTGGTATCCGCTGCTGCTGATTCCTCCGGTTCTTCTGATGGCGGTAAACCTGATCGGAGTCTATCATGACCGCGCCGCCCTCACCCACCGGCAGCGGCTCGCGTTCTCTCTCTATTTTGCTATCCCGCTGGTCTGTATGGTGATCCAGATGATCTCCTACGGTCTGCGGCTGATCGTCCTGGGTACATCGGTGGCCGTGCTGTTTATGTTCGTCTTTCTTCTGATCGACCAGGCGGAGCGCACCATCCGGCAGAGCGAGGAAAACGCCCGCCAGCGCTCTAGCATCGCCGTGCTGCAAATGCGTCCGCATTTTATCTGCAACACGATGATGAGCATTTACTATCTGATCGCGCAGGATGCGGAAAAGGCGCAGCAGGTCACGCTGGATTTCACCACCTATCTGCGCAACAACTTTACCGCGCTTGCAAAAGAGGATACGATCCCCTTTACGGAGGAGCTGGAGCATACGCGGGCGTATCTGGCGGTGGAGAAGGTGCGGCACGAGGATAAGCTGTTCGTGGAATTGGATACGCCCTGCACCATGTTCCGTGTCCCGCCGTTGACCTTGCAGCCTATCGTGGAAAATGCCGTCCTGCACGGCGTCAGCCCAGACCTTGCGCCGCTGTATCTCACAGTTTTGACCCGCGAGACGGAGAGCGGCAGCGAAATCATCGTTGAGGACACCGGCCCCGGCTTTGCTCCCGCCGACGATGGCGAGCCGCATACCGCGCTCAAAAACATCCGGGAGCGTTTGGAAATGATGTGCGGCGGCACATTGGAAATCACGCAGCGGGAAGCTGGCGGGACAAGGGTCACGATCCGGGTTCCGCTGCGGAAAGGCGGATAATCGGTTTGGGCAAGCAGCACGTTAAAACACCTTCTGTGCCTGAGACACGAGAGAAGGTATCGAGGATGAGGAAACGCTCTGCATCAGCAAGTTTGTCTGCGAATATAAAGCGACCAGCCGGGAAGAACTGACGCAGCTGCTCCGAGCTAACGGTTGCCGACAGGTAGCGTGGAAATACCCGGAGGAAACAGGCTTCAATCAACTGATCGTTGTGGCGAGAAAGCAAGCTCGTGACGCAAGCAGACGCCCGGAAATCGTTGAAAACAGCGGCTTCCGGGCGCTTTGTGATGTAGGTGGCTTGTCTGAACAGGTAATTCACCCTTGACAACATTCGTCTTCGTATCTATGCTTATTATGAGATCTGTCCATTCTTATGACTAAACGCGGGCGGCTTTGGAACAAATCCAGAGCAGCCCGTATTTTCAATAAAAGATAAATTCGCCCTTGACAAAACGCTCGCCATATTCCGTTGTCCTCCGTTTTCGTCGTTTCGGACTTCGGGACACTTTGTCCCAAAGTCCCGGATTTCAGTGTTTGTAGAAGCTGCGGCAGGTCGGCAAGCGAAATGCTCATGCCCCGCACGACGCCCACGATCTCCTCGTTTTCGGCCTCGCGGCGGCGCTGTTCCAGCTCTTTCAGTCTGGCTTGCTGTTCGGCTATCCGGCCCTTGACCCTTTCCATCTCGGCCTCAATTTTCGCGCTTTTGCTGATTGCCATTTCTCGATAGTTCCTCCTTCCTCATGGGAGCCGCCCGAAGGCGGCGAAATGGGATTGCCAATAGCTTGTTCGGATACTGGTATATTGAATGGGATCGCCGCAACGGAGCATTACGCCGTCCCCGACATAGATGCCCACATGGGACATTCCCGCCGTGTCATAGGTGCCCTGAAAGAACACCAGATCGCCCGGCCTCGCCTCGGCGTCGGAGACGGGCGTGCAGATGTTGTAAAGGCCCGTCGCGCCCAGCTGCCCCACATCCCAGCCGCTGTGATTGATGACCCACGACACGAAGCCCGAACAGTCAAAGAACGTGGCCGGGCTGCTGCCGCCCCAAACATAGGGAAAGCCCAGATACCTTTCGGCCTCCGCGATCATCGTGGCGAAGGTTTCATCAGCCAGCACCTCCGGGGGCATCTCATAGCGTAGAACGGGCCTGCTGTATTTCTCCACATAGGCGGAGGATGGGAACAGGTCGGGCCGGTTTCCCAGCGTCGCCATATAGAGGGCGTAGCGGGACAGCGCCTCCTCGCCCATGATGTACACGGGCAGATGGGACAGGTTGAAGTTCTCCAGCGTGACGGCGCAGATATAGTAGCGGTAGGGGACTTCGATCTCGTACTCGTTGCCCTCGTCGTCCGTCACGGTTTCCGTCCGATAGCGGATTTCCACCGTTACATCCTCGGTGAAGATATACTGACGGTCAAAGAGGGTTTGCAGCTCGCTTTGTACGTCAGTCAGCGTCCAGCCCTCCGGGTGCAGCGCCGACAGGATGGACAGCAGCACATAGGGATCATGGGTGATCTCGTCGAGGTTAAAATGGTACTCGTCGTAGCTGTGGGTGCTTTCGTAGCTGTCCAGCCGGTTTTGCAGCTCCGTCTCCAGCCCCGCATAAGCATCCTCGGCCTCCAGCAGGTCGGCGTCCTCCGCCGGATAGGTGCTCGCGGCTACGCTGCCTGAGACTCCGCCGCCCACAAGCGAGAGGGAGGCGGTGCCGGACTGCATGAGGATCAGGAGCAGGGCGCAGATCACAGCGAGGGCGATGGCGCCGGGGTGTTCCCTCGTGAGCTCCGCCGCACGGGAGGTCAGCGTTTTCGCCGTGCCCGCCGTTTTCCCGGCGGCCTCCCGCATCCGCTTCACATATTCCCGCCGCTGCCGCTGTTTCTGCCACAGCAGGGAAAGGACATTGTTTCGCTCCAGCTCCGGGTGCTCCAAAACCGCCTGCCTGAAATGATAGTCCGTGGCGGACTTGACAAAGCGGCTCTCGGCTCTGCGGACGGCGCGGGCAGGACGGGTGCGGATGCGGCGCTTTGCGGAGCGCAGCTCCTTTTTCCCCACTGTCTCGGCAAAAAGCTCGGTGCGGTGGGCGGCTTCCACACCCACGTTTTCCTGCTCCACCTCCGAAATTTTACGGTGGACATACCCGTGAACACCGCGCCCGACGGCCCGGCCCGCCGCTTGACGGGGCCCGGCTTCTTGGGCGGCTTCTGTTTGGCGAGCCTGTCTTGCGCCCTTTCCAGCGTTTTCTCCCGGCGCTCTATGCGGAGCTTGGAGGCCGCCGCCTTCTCCTGCCCGCTTTTCTGCCGGAACTTGAACTTCAAGGCTCGCTGTCGCGGGTTCTGCGCTACCTCCGAAGTTTTCTGGCCGCCTCCGTCCGGCCCCGCATCGGGCTGCCGCGCTTCGGACTTTGGGACACTTTGTCCCGAAGTCTCACGCTTTTTCTTCATGGTTCAAGTCCTCCGGGCGGGTGGTAAGCAGGTCGTAGATTTCGCCCTTCGGGAAGCGGTCAACGAAGGGGATCGTCACACTGCCATAGAACAGAAGCCCTTCGCCGGAATTGCTCTGCGTGATGAAGGAAAGCTGATGCTCGCTGATTCCTAACTGCTTTGCGAGAATGGCCCTGTCGCTCTGCGCTTGGGACAGCAGGATCATAAAGTCCGTGTTGCCGAGGATGTTTTCGATCTCCCAGCTCGCCAGAAGGTCCTTTACATTCTGCCTTAGCGCGCTGGGTACGCAGCCTTTTTGCGCAGCATCTTCCACACCGCCACAAAGTAGCTGGCGGTCAGCGGGTCGCGGAGCAGGATGTGAAACTCGTCGAAGTAGCACCACGTCGCCATCCCGTTTGCGAAGTTGGCGTTGACCGCCTCCGTGACAAACTCGTTTGTGACGTGCATGGCGATCTTGCGGAGGTGTTCGCCCATGCCTTTGAGCACGATGCACACTACGCGGCTGTCCGTCTTGACATTCGTGGGGTGGTTGAACAGGTTGAGGGAGCCCGTGCAGTAGAGCTCCAGCGCCGTCGCCACGCGCTTTGCCTCCGGCTACGGCTGCCGCAAAAGTTCCTCATACAGGTCTTGCAGCAGCGGCATGCCGCCGTCTCCCAGCCCCAGCGCGATCTCCCGGTACACCTGCCGCACACAGCGGTCGATCACCGTCTTTTCGATGGGCTGCAAGCCTTCCTTGCCGCCCACGATGAGCTCGCACAGGGACAACAGGAAGTCGGCCTTCATGGAGAGCGGGCTCTCGTCCTCGTCCATGCCGATCTGGATGTCCATCGGGTTGATATAGTGCGGGCTACCCGGCGCGATGTCGATAACCTGCCCTCCCAGCCGCCTCACCAGTGGGGCGTATTCGCCCATCGGATCGACAATGACGATGCGATCCTGCGTCGTCAGAAACACATGGATGAGTTCGCGCTTTGCGGCGAAGCTCTTGCCGGAGCCGGTGGAGCCGAGGTAGAGCCCGTTGGCGGATTTCAGCCTTTTCCTGTCCGCCATGATGACGTTATGAGAAAGCGCGTTCATCCCGTAGTAGAGCGCCTGCCCGCCTATGCGGAGCTCCCGCGTGATGAAGGGCACGAAGATCGCTGTGGAGCTTGTGGTCATGCTCCGCTGGATTTCCACCTCGTTATGCCCCAGCACCAGCGAGAACACGAAGCCCTGCTCCTGCTGCCAGTCCAGACGCTTTAAGGCGCAGTTGTACTTCTGCGCGATGCCCGACACGGTGAACACATCGTTTTCCAAACGCTCACGGGTGGGCGCGAGGTTGATGACCGTGAAGGTCAAAAGCAGCATCCGCTCGTTCCGGCTTTGCAGGTCGGAGAGCAGCTCCGCCGCGTCTTTGGAGAAGGTGACGAGATCGGGCGGCAGAATATCCGGGTCGTACCCGGCCCGGATCGCCTTTTTCTGTTCCTCCACCTTCATGCGGTCTATGTCGGTCAGCTTGCCCTTGATCTTCTTGATGGCCGCCGTCTGATCCACCGTCTGGATGTGCAGGGTGACGGTGAGCTCCGCGTCCAGTTCGAGGATCTCCCGCAGCAAGCGGTCAGAGAGCTCCGACGCCATGATCTGCAAATACGACGCCGCGCCCCAATAGCGGCCCACGCGGAAGGTGCGGGCTTGTGAGAAGTCGAAACCGTCAAAGGGCACGATGGCGTCCTTTGTCCCTTGCCCGGTCTTTACGATGTCCGCCCACGAAAAGCGGAACGCCTCCCGCCGCGGGCCGGGGTGCATCTGCCCGTGGAGCACGGAAAGGCGCTCCCGCCCATCCAGGGTTTGAGAGGATACCCCCAGCCGCTTAAAATTGCCCTGCACATCGGCCTCCACGCGCTCCAGACGGGGCCGTGCGGAGGCGGGGCCGTCTGCGGAGACGCCGAAGGTGATGTACTTGGCCCGGTCAATGCCGTTGTTGGAGCGAGCAATCTGGCCTTTGAGCATCCCGGCGAACTCGCCACGGATGCTGTCATACTCGTCATGAGCCGGAGGGATATTCACCTGATACCGCCCGCCGCTACCGCTCCTCCGATTGACAAAAGAGAGCTGGAACGGCACCGAGCTGTCGAAGTAGTTGAGGAACGCGCTCCAACCGCTGAAAATAGCCGACTGATCCTCCGCGGACGCTACGGAGTAGTTGATGTCCTCATAGGCCAGCGTCTTGGTAAAGAGGCCGCCGGGGAGCTGGCAGACGCCGTCTTGCAGCATCCGCACATAAGGGATCGTCTGCTGCGCCGAGAGCGCGGATCTGCCACGCCTTACCTTCTCAGCCCTTCCGGGGATTTTCTCTGTTCGGGTCGCTTTTCTCAATGCTTGCCTCCTGTTCCCGGACGGATTGCCGGAACTGCAGGTACTCGTTCTAATCCTTTCCCCGCTCCGGTGTCCGAATGGAGACTTGGTACCCAGCCTTTTCATACTTCTGCCGCAGGACTTCAGCAGCCTGTTGCCCGGGTTCATCCGCGTCCAGGCACAGGAAGATCTGCCGGATATGGGGGTGATTCCGGAGATAGGTATCCAGCGCCCCCTCGGAGAGGCCGCAGAGAGCCACGGCGTTGCAGGCGACGCCCCGGTGCGGGGTGCAGAAGCTCATGAGGTCAATGGGCGCCTCGAAGACGGCCACCCAATCCGCGGCAAGGTCGCAGGGCAGGCTGAAGGCCACGGTTTTGTCACTGCCGGCCACGTCCCCTTTGAATCCCTTCTCACCCGGGCGGTCATAGGTGCCGCGCTTAGCGGCAAACACGGCTTTTCCGTCTTTGTCCCGTCCCACGAAGACGCAGTTGTGGTGTAGGCTGTCCTCGTAGAGGAGTCCGGCGCGGAGAAAAGATTCAATCACCCGGGGTGCAATTCCTCTTTTCACCAGATAGCCGTAGACCCTTCGGGCATTCTGCCACGCAGGGGGAAGGGCAGAGGGCGGGCGCTGCTCCTTTCCCAGCGGGATGTACCGCAGGGGCGGGGAAGTCCCGGGACCGGCCATGGAAGGCCAGAAGATAGTCCACCGCCTCCGGAAAGCTCTTCCCGCAGAATTCCTGCATGAAGGTAATGACGTCAGCGTTGTGCCGCCCGGCGCGTCTTAGGGCGCCGCCTCCCCGGCCGGGCCGCTGCCCTCCAGTGCTGTCGCCAGAGCCTCCACATCGCCGCGGACCACCCAGGTCACACCGTCGGAGGAAAACAGGCTCGGTCCCCGCCGCTCAATGCCCCGGCAGGCCAGGGTGTCCTGGGGCCGGTCCGCAGAGGTGAAATACAGGTAGAAGTCCGCCCCGGCCTGATGCCTCACAGTCCGCAGGACGCTCCGCTGGGCCGAAAGGGCGCGGCAGCGGTCCACCAGCTCCGCCGACAACTGGGCGGAGGGTCGGAAGGAGGGGCCGCCCTCCACCCGGACCAAAAAGACATGGCCCTCGTACCCCGAGGGAAACAGGGGCCGGGGCACGTAAAACCACGCAAGGAGGGCGATGGCCACCGCCAAAGCTACGGCCGCCGGCCGCCTCCGCCGGAGGGCCAGGGCGCACAGCGCCGCCGCAACCAGGACCCACCCGATAATGCCAAGCGCAATGGTCAACAACCGCGCCACCCCCTTTCCCCCGCCGCCCTG
>JAFVBK010000145.1 GCA_017480045.1 Clostridia bacterium | reverse complement strand
TACTCGGACCGAACGGGTCGTCCATCTTTGGGGAAGCCTCCTTGACAGGTGAAAATTGTTCCCAAGTAGAACTTACCTCCTATTATAACATACTTTCAGACTTTTTCATCTATAGCGTGGAAATTTTGTGTAAGATCGATGGGGCAAACAGGGTAACATCATTTACTATTGAAGGGCGTGAAACACCTCATCAGTCACGCTACGCGTGCCAGCTTCCCCTCAAGGGGAAGCCTTTTGGAAAATCGCGCGGCAGCAAAAAGCCTTCCCCTTGAGGGGAAGGTGGACTGCAAGCAAAGCGCAGCAGGACGGATGAGGTGGACATATCCAGAGTAAATGATGTTGCCCTGATGGGGCAAATCTGAATTTGCCATCCTCCAGCTGAAATGCTATAATACTCCCGGTGATGGCGATGAACACATACGAACAGGATATGGCGCTGGCGCGGGAAATCGCGCGGCGGGCGGCGGCGCAGGGGGGCAGAGCGATGTTCGTCGGCGGCGTCGTGCGCGACGGGCTGATGGGCGTTCCCTGCAAGGATATCGATGTGGAGGTCTACGGCATGGCGCCGCGGGCCCTGCGGGCGATGCTTTCCGAGCTGGGCGAGGTGGTTGAAAAGGGCGCGAGCTTCGGCGTATATGGGCTCTCGCACTCGAATCTTGACATCGCCATGCCCCGCAAGGAGCGGCGCACCGGTGACCGGCACACCGACTTTGACGTCTCCGTCGATCCGAAGCTGTCCTTCGAGGCGGCCAGCAAGCGGCGGGATTTCACCATCAACGCCATGCTGCGGGATGTGTTGACCGGAGAGCTGATCGACCTGTGGGGCGGTCAGGCGGATCTGCGGGCGCGCCGCGTTCGCCACGTCAACGACGCGACCTTCGCTGAGGACGCGCTGCGGGTGTTCCGGGCGGCGCAGTTCGCCGCGCGGCTGGAGGGTGAAATCGCGGACGAAACCGTCGCGCTGTGCGCCTCCATGGACGTGATGCGGCTGTCGGTGGAGCGGGTGTTTGACGAGCTGAAAAAGGCGCTCTTGAAGGCGGACAGGCCCTCGATCTTCTTCCGCGCCCTGCGGGAGATGGGCCACCTGAAGGAATACTTCCCGGAAATAGAGGCCTGTGCCGGCGTGCCGCAAAACCCGGTCTATCACCCGGAGGGAGACGTATTCGAGCACACGATGCTGGCGCTGGACTGCGCCGCCGCGCTGCGGACGCGGGCCCAGTGGCCCCTGGGCTTCATGGTCGCGGCGCTGACGCACGATCTGGGCAAGCCCGCCGCCACCGAGACGCAGCCGGACGGCAAGATCACCTCCTACGGACACGAGACCCTCGGCCTGCCGGCCTGTGAGGCGCAGCTGCGCCGGCTCACCAATCAGACAAAGCTGATCGAGTACGCGAAGAACATGATGTGGCTGCACATGCGGCCCAACGTGCTGGCGCAGTGTCATTCCAAGAAGAAAAAGACCCGGCAGCTCTTCGACCTGAGCGTCTGCCCGGAGGACCTGATCCTGCTCTCCCGCGCCGATGCCTCCGGCAAGCTGGACCAGCCCTACGACGAGGCCAACGAGGCCTTCCTGTTGGAGCGCCTGGAGGACTATCGCCAGGTGATGGCCCGCCCGATGGTGACGGGGAAGGACCTGCTGGCGGCAGGCCTGAAGCCCGGCCCTGAATTCGCGCACTGGCTGGATCGGGCGAAGCAGCTGCACTTCGCCGGACAGGACAAGCGGCGGGCGCTTTCCCAGGTGCTGGCGGAGGCGAGGAAGAGCGGGGCGTAAGGATCAGCCGATGCCGAGCCCGAAGGGGACTGTCACAAAATAGAAGTCCAACGAAAGAAAGCAGCCCCGCATAGCATTTGCCATCCTTTACGCGCTGGCCGCGGCGTTTTAAGAGGCCTCCTTTGGCGACTTTTCCTTGTGCATATTTCACAAAATCTTCGCCCACAACCCCCTGGGGGGCTTGTGGGCGCTTTTTGATGCGTCTATAATGATCATATTATAGTAATAAGCGAAAGCGAGGTTTTATCCATGCACATGGCGGACGCGCTGCTTTCCCCGGCGGTAGCGGCGGCGATGTACGCGGCCTCAGGCGCGGCGGCTGGCATTTCCATTCACCGGCTGAAGCGGGACGACAACCCTCAGAAGCTGCCCACCATGGCGGTGACGGCGGCGCTGGTGTTCGCGGGCCAGATGATCAACTATACCATCCCCGGCACCGGTTCCTCCGGCCACATGTGCGGCGGCATGCTGCTCTCCGCGCTGCTGGGGCCGCAGGCGGGATTTCTGTCGATGATCGTGATTCTGGCGATACAATGCCTGTTCTTTGCCGATGGCGGGCTGATGGCCCTGGGCGCGAACATATGGAATATGGCCTTTTACGGCTGCTTTGTGGGCTATTACCTGATCTGGCGGCCGATCGTGGGCGGCAAGTGGTTCGCGGGCCGGGGCGAAAGAGCCGCGCAGCGGGCGCGGATTGTCTGCGCCAGCGTGCTTGGCTGCGTGGCGACTCTACAGCTGGGCGCCTTTTCCGTGGTGCTGGAGACCAGCCTTTCCGGCATCACTGAGCTGCCCTTTGGCGCGTTCTTGGCGCTGATGCAGCCCATCCACCTGGCCATTGGCCTGATCGAGGGCCTGGTGACGGCGGCGGTGCTGGTGTTTGTGCACGAATCCCGGCCGGAGCTGCTGCGGGACGTGGACGCCGCGTCCATCGGCGGCGCGAGGCGCTCGCTGAAATCCGTGGTGGCCGTCCTCGCCGTAGTGGCGGCGCTGGTGGGCGGCGGGCTGTCGCTGCTGGCCAGCTCCAACCCCGACGGTCTGGAGTGGGCGCTGTTCGGCAACGCCGAGGCGGGCTACAGTGAAAACATGGGCCTGGACGAGGAGCATTTCGGCGTAGAGAGCGGCCTGGCAAACGCCGCCGGCAGCGTGCAGGAGGCGACCTCCTTCCTGCCAGACTACGCCTTCGCGGGCAGCGACAGCGCCGCGGGCACCACGGTCTCCGGCCTGGTGGGCTCGGCCATGGTCGCCGGCGTCGCCGTGGTGATCTGCATGGCGGGGGGCTTCTTCCGCAAGCGCCGGGCGAACGTCAAATAGTGGTCATACAGGACGAATGTGCGGCATTGCATGCGGCGTGGGACAAAGCGGACAAGCGCGATTTATAGTGGCGGCGCTGCGCGCCATCTATGAAGCGGGCATTCTACCAGACGGGCGCCGCGGCGGCCACTGCGAGCATGAAACGCCACATATACCGATGACACCGATAAAAACATGAACAACATGGACAGAGCGCTCCGCGAGCTGGGCGAGATGGACGGGCTTGCTGCCGGGCAATCCTGGGTGCACCGCCGCGGCCCGGTGGCGAAGCTGCTGGTGACAATCGCATATATCGCCGTGGTGGTATCCTACGGCAAGTACGCGCTGAGCAGCATGATCATCATGCTGCTCTGGCCCGCTTTGCTGTTTCAGCTCAGCGGCGTGCCGGTGAGCGCGTGCTTTCGCAAGCTGCGCTTTGTGCTGCCGTTGGTGCTGGCGGTGGGGCTTTTCAACCCCATCTTTGACCGCGCGCCGATGCTGTATATCGGCGGCACGGCGATCTCCGGCGGCACAGTTTCGATGCTGACGCTGATGCTCAAGGGCGTGCTGTGCCTGATGGCATCCTTTTTGATGATGGCCACCACCTCCATCGACGCGCTCTGCGCCGCGCTGCGCAGGCTGCGTGTGCCGAGCACGCTGGTGACGCTGCTGCTGCTGACCTGGCGCTACGTGGGCGTGATGACCGAGGAGCTGGCGGTGATGACCGACGCCTATCATCTCCGCGCGCCGGGGCAGCGGGGCATGGACTTTTCAGCCTGGGGCTCCTTCCTGGGCCAGCTGCTGCTGCGCAGCATGGACCGCGCCGAGGAGCTGTACGCCAGCATGCGGCTGCGGGGCTTTCGCGGGGAGTTTTACTATGCGGGCGCGCGGCGGATGGACGCGGCCGACATGGGCTATCTGCTGGTATGCGTCGGCGCGTTCGCGCTGTTTCGGTGGGCGGACGTGGTTCAGTGGCTGGGCCGCGCCCTTGTGAGGTGAGACGATGATCGTGTGTGAAAATGTGTCCTTCGCCTACGAGAAGGACCGGCCCGCGCTGCGGGCGGTGTCATTTGGCATCGGCGTGGGCGAGGCGGTGGGCCTGATCGGCGCGAACGGCGCGGGCAAATCCACGCTGATGAAGGCGCTGCTGGGGCTGGTGATCCCGGAGGGTGAGGTGCGCGTGGACGGCCTGCGGGTAGAAAAGCGGACGCTTCCGGAGGTTCGGCGGAAGCTGGGCTTCGTGCTGCAAAATTCCGACAACCAGATGTTCATGCCCACGGTGTACGAGGACATGCTGTTCGGGCCGCTGAACTACGGCCTCTCCCGCGAGGAAGCCGAGGCGCGGGCGGACGAGGCGCTCCGGCGGCTGGGCCTTGAGGCGCTGAAGCGCCGCCACAACCACCGGCTATCCGGCGGCGAAAAGCGCATGGCGGCCATCGCTACCATCCTCGCCATGGCGCCGGAGGCGATCTTGATGGACGAGCCGACTTCGGCGCTGGACCCGTACAACCGGCGGCTGGTGATCAACATTATCCGCGACCTTCCGCAGACCCGCCTGATCGCCTCCCACGACCTGGATATGATCCTGGATACCTGCCAGCGGGTGATACTGATCGCCGAGGGGCGAATCGTCGCCGATGGCCCGGCGAAAGTCATCCTGCGCGACAAGGCGCTGCTGGAGGCCAACCGCCTGGAGCTGCCGCTGAGCCTGGGAGGCAGGGGGTAAGGAGTAGGGAATGCCTGATTTTGCAGGAAATATTGCGGAACAAAATTTGATTTGCAATTATAGAATCGCATTACCGCAGCTTTGGCTGTCATAAGCCGGCTGCGTTTTTGCGGTCAAATTCTGTTAAATTTTCAGTAAAACCGGAAAAATCCGGTTTTTGATCGCAAAAGCATGCGGCGATATGCCTTGACAAACAAAAATGATTATGATATAGTCTTATATTGCGTTAGTATGGACGAAAAGCCGCTTCCGCAGCCAAAATGCCGGAAACGAGGGCGTTTTCGAGGACGATCAAATTTGAAAGCGCGCTGAAAATTCACATTCAAAATGAGATTTAACTCAGAATTAGCAATCGCTTTTCGGCTGAAACAGGCTGCGCGCTGCAGGCCAATATGACCCGCGGTATGACGACGAAGATAGGGGTGATTTAGGGTATGGCGCATCCGATGCAAATGGGCAAACGCACGCGCATGTGCTTTTCGCGCATCGAAGAGGCACTGGAAGTACCAGATCTGATCGAGGTTCAGAAGAAGTCCTATGAACATTTTTTGAAGGAGGGCCTTCGCGAGGTGCTGGCGGACGTTTCGCCGATCACCGACTACAGCGAAAGCCTGATCCTGGAGTTCACGGATTATTCGCTGGACGACAAGCCGAAGTATACCGTCGAAAAGTGCAAGGAGCGCGACACCACGTATGCCGCGCCGCTTAAGGTGACGGTGCGCCTGACCAACCGAGACACCCACGAGATCAAGGAATCCGAAGTGTTCATGGGCGACTTCCCGCTGATGACCGAACACGGTACCTTCATCATCAACGGCGCGGAGCGCGTCATCGTGTCCCAGCTGGTGCGCTCTCCCGGCGTCTACTATTC
>JAFVBK010000144.1 GCA_017480045.1 Clostridia bacterium | reverse complement strand
GTGAAAACAGGCACCGGCGGCTGGTAATCCCTTCCGTCGATGCCCGTTTTTTAATTGTAATCGCTCTGTAAAATGCCACCAGAACGAGGCTGATTTAACAGAATTTTTAGCTGGTTTGCATAAATATTATAATTATTAATTGTGCAAAATCGCCCTTGGGAAGGAGGAGGTCGCCGGTTCGAATCCGGCCATCAGCTCCATAAGGTGAGGAATCAAGCTTGCTTGATTCCTCATTTTTCGCTTCGCGAAAAACGGCAAACCCACTGGGATTTGCCGCCTCAACGAGCGGAAGGGCGAGTTTTGTTATGTTAGCGGTTCAATTTTGCAAGGTCAAAAACGCTGCGCCGGGACGCATAGGGCTTTGCTGGGAATCAACGGAAGGGGCAGCAGATTCGTTCACAAATTGTTCACAGCACTGATTAGCACTCGCCTCTTGACAGTGCTAACAAAATGAGTATAATAATAGGCGAACGGAGGGAAGGGGTTCCCAAGGGGCGCGATTCCCGGCGGAACAGAAGAGGAATAAACCCGAAGTTCAATGGTAACAACATAGGGCGAAAGACCTGTATGGGTCGATGCGTCAAAGGAGGTATGAGTTATGTTGATGCCGAGTATCTTTGCTGAAAATTTGTTCGATGAGTTTTTTGATGATTTCCCGATGCCGCGGGAGTTCAGGAACATCGACCGCAGGCTGTACGGCAAGAACGCCGCGCGCGAAATGAAGACGGACGTGCATGAGCACGAGGATCATTACGAGGTGGACATCGACCTGCCGGGCTTCAAGAAGGATGAGATCACGCTGAGCCTGGAGAACGGCTATCTGACCGTGAACGCCGCCAAGGGCCTGGACAAGGACCAGACGGACAAAAAGGGCAAGGTCATCCGCCAGGAGCGCTACGCCGGCGCGCTGCAGCGCAGCTTCTATGTGGGCGACGCCCTGACCGAGACGGACATCACCGCCCGGTTTGAAAACGGCGTGCTGAGCCTGAACGTGCCCAAGCAGGAGGCCCGCAAGCTCCCCGAAAAGAAAGTCATCATGATCGAAGGATAAAATTGAAACGCAAACCCGAATCCCCGCCGCGCGCGACGGGGATTTTACGTATCGAAGAGCCGTTGATAAAAAACTTCGCCGGAATAATTTCACTTTGTTTGTGAATTGTATGAAAACTCCGCGCAAACGGCTTGACAAGGGCGGGGGAAAAGGAGTACACTTTACTCAGCTAAATTAATAGCTGTAAATGCGATGAAGGCATTATGCGCTTGGTTCGCGCCTGAAGAGAGTCGGCGGTTGGTGAAAGCCGATGGGCGGATGAGGATGCAGTCTCGTGCCTGAGCAGACGGTCTGAAAGGCGAGTAAGACTGTCCGGATGCCCCGTTATCATGGCTGGGCGCTTGATGGAGCGCTGAAGAGTGGCCGCGCAAGCGGCAATCCGGGTGGTACCGCGGTTTGATTTATGTCTGATCGTCCCGAAGCACAAAATTGCTTGTGCTTCGGGCTTTTTGTACCCAAAGGAATCCATCAGAATATCAATCGGGGAGTGACACGATGAAGACCATTAAGTTGATTGACATGACGCTCAGAGAGGTGAATGCCCTGCGCGAAGGCGCGCTGACGTTCAAGGAGAAGCTGGAGATCGCCCGCGGGCTGGACCGTCTGAAGGTGGACGGCATCGAGCTGGCGCCCATCGACGGCGGCAAGGCGGACCAGCTTTCAAACAAGACCATCGCGGCCATGGTCTCCACGCCGATCGTCGCGGCGGTGGACATCGCCACCGGCAATGTGGAGGAGACATGGGAGAGCGTTCGCGGCGCGCGGCAGCCGCGGTTGAACGTGCTCGCGCCCCTCTCTCCGGCGCTGATGGAGTATACCTGCCACAAGAAGGCCCCCGCCATGCTGGAGGCCATCGTCGGGCAGGTAAAGAAGGCTCGCGGCCTGTGCGAAAATGTGGAATTCTCCGCTGTGGACGCCACCCGCGCCGAGCCGGCTTTCCTGTACCAGGCCATCGCCGCCGCCGTCGAGGCGGGCGCGGACCGGGTGACGCTGTGCGATACCGCCGGCATCCTGCTGCCGGACGAGTTCGCCGCGTTCATCGCCGGCGTGAAGACGAACGTGCCGGCGCTGGAGGGCGCGGAGCTGCTGGTGCAGATCAGCGACGAGATGAGCATGGGCATCGCTTGCGCCGCCGCCGCCATCGGCCAGGGCGCGGACGGCTTGAAGTGCGCCGCCGTTCCCGCCGGATATCCGACGCTTGAGCAGGCGGCCCGATTCGTGGAGGTCAAGGGCGCGGCGCTGGACATCGCGGCGAACCTGCGCACCACGGAGCTCGGCCGCGTGGTGGGCCAGCTGAACCGGCTGCTGCAGCCCCGCGAGGCGAGCGAATCTCCCTTCAGCAACATGGCCATCGGCGATACGGCGGGCGTGTGCCTGGACGCGAACGACGAGATCGGCGAGGTTATCAAGGTGGTGCGCCAGCTGGGCTACGACCTCTCGGAGGAGGACAACGCCAAGGTGTACGAGGCCTTCAAGCGCGTGGCTGGGAAGAAGCACTTCGTCGGCACCCGTGAGCTGGACGCCATCGTCGCCAGCACCGCGCTGCAGGTGCCCAGTACCTATCATATTGAGAACTATGTCATCAATAGCGGCAACGTGATCACCGCCACCGCCAACATCCTGCTGAACCGAAACGGTGAGAAGCTGAGGGGCGTGGGCGTGGGCGACGGCCCCATCGACGCCGCGTTCCTGGCCATCGAGCAGATCATCGGTCACCACTACGAGCTGGACGACTTCCAGATCCAGACCGTCACCGAGGGCCGCGACGCCATGGGCAGCGCGCTGGTGAAGCTGCGCGCCGACGGGCGGGTCTATTCCGGCAACGGCATCTCCACCGACATCATCGGCGCGTCCATCCGGGCCTACATCAGCGCGCTGAACAAGATCGTCTATGACGCTCAGTAATCAAAGGAGGATTGACGCATGAAGCTTTCATTCTCCATCCAATACTGGAAAAACCTCACATGGAACGACGCCGTGGCCGCGGCGCTGGACGCGAAGCTGGCGGGCGTGGAGATCTATGACGTGAACGGCCCCGCCTTCGCCGGCAAGAACAGCCCCACCAACCCGGAGCTGGCCGCCGCCACACGGCGCGCGCTGGTCAACCAGGGGCTGTCGCTGCCCTGCGTGGACACCGTGGGCGACTTTACCGATCAGCGCTTTGACGACGAGCTCGCCGAGTGCGTGCGGGTGGCTGTAAACCT
>JAFVBK010000143.1 GCA_017480045.1 Clostridia bacterium | reverse complement strand
CGGCAGGGCGCTTCCGCCAGGCAAGGCGCGCATGCGCGCCGGTCCGCGCCCGCGGTCCGACGCGGTTCCGCGCCCAAAAAGCGAGGCTGGCAGGGCATTCCCGCCAAGGCCCGCCTGGCGCTGTGCGCCGTCGTGGTGGCGCTGGTTGTGTTCGGCGTTGTCCAGCTGATCAAGACCGCTGTCGCGGGCAGCGAAGAGCGGTTCATAGACAACGTGTACGTCAACGGCATCTGCCTTTCCGGCTATACCAAGGATGAGGGCTACGCTCTGATGGCGCAGGCGAAGAACGAGCGCTTGAACACGACCTATGCCCTGACCTACGGGGGCAATTCGTGGAGCTTCACGCCCGCCGATTTCGGCGTGCAGATGGAGTACGATTCCGAGCTGGAGCGCGCCTGGAACCTGGGTCACGTGGGCGACAGGGCGACGATCCGGCAGCTGGAGGAGAACCTGAAGACGGTGCCCGCGGAGTTCAACAGTGAGATCAGCTACGATACTCAGGCGCTGGACGACTATATCGACGGATTGGCCGATGAGATCTATGTGGCGCCGGTTGACGCCGAGGTGGCCGTGACGGAGGAGAAGCCGGTGATCATCACCGCCTCCCAGAGCGGGCAGGCCCTGGACAAGGCGCAGACGAGGGATAACCTTGAGGCGCTGATTTTGACCGGCGCGGGCGACACGCAGCTGCCTGTGGAATCGGTCGAGCCCACCATCTCCTCCGACAACATGGAGATGAAGGTTGTCGCCAAGTTCTCCACGGACGTCAGCTTCCGCGGTTCGGACAGCCGTTCCAACGTGCGGCTCGCGCTGAGCTATTTCAACGGCTACGTGGTCTATCCCGGCGATACCGCCGATTTCAACGATATCGTCGGTCCCCGCACCGAGGCCAGAGGCTTCAAGGCGGCTCCGGAATACGCCGGCAACGAGCTGAAGAAGGGCGTCGGCGGCGGCGTTTGTCAGGCTTCCACCACGCTGTACAACGCGGTGATTATGGCGAACATGACGATCCTGGAGCGCCACAGCCACAACATGACCGTCAGCTATGTGGAGCCCAGCCAGGATGCCGCCGTGGAGTACGGCAGCGGCGGCAAGGATTTCGTGTTCCGCAATGACACCGATCACGCCATCTATATCTATACCAGCGTGGATCGGGAGAACGCCACTGTTACGATCTATGGCACGCGCCCGGAATACCACTATGAGCTGGCTTCCGTGGTGATCGATGAAAAGAAGAGCGATCGCAAGCGCTATGAATACGATATGGACGGCAAGTACGTCTACTATATCACAGACAAGCCCGTGCTGAAGCAGAAGGGCCACGGTAGCTGTCACAGCGAGGGCTGGCTGGTGGCCTATGACTGGGATACCAAGGAAGAGGTCAGCCGTGAGCAGATCAGCTACGACGCCTATGTGGCGGGTATGAACGTTTACTGGCGAGGCGTGCACGACGCCAGCGGCAACGTAATAGACCCGAACCAACCGGAAGAGGGTACCTGACGGCGCGAAGTCGATCGGATGAAATCATAATCAGCGTGAGGGGGAGAGACTGTGAAGCAATGCTTTTTGACCCGCCGCGGGCCAAAGGCCATCGGGCCTTATTCCACGGCGACAATTGCGGATGGCGTCTGTTTTCTGTCGGGCATGATTCCCGTCGATCCGTCCAGCGGCAAGCTGGCCTCGGCGGATGTCGGCGGTCAGGCCCGACAGGTATTCGAAAACATCAAAACCGTTTTGGAGGAATTGGAGCTCTCCATGACGGACATATTGAAAACAACCGTGTTTCTGACTGATCTTGGCTCCTTTGGCGCGGTGAACGAAATTTACGCGGAATACTTCGGCCCGGACTATCCGGCCCGCAGCTGCGTGCAGGTTTCGGCGCTGCCGATGGGCGCTATGATCGAGGTGGAGGCTGTGGCTTCCCTGAAATGACGGTTTTTTTCTTGCCCGGCTTCGGCTGTGCAGGCGGTGGGGAACCATTTTCCCCGCGATACGAATGGCACATCGATTAAATCGGCAAAACGAAGGAGTGTAGGGTTTTTATGTTTGAAACCGCGAATATCTCGATCTTCGCCGGCAGCGGCGGCAGAACCTTTGCGGAGCGCATGTGCGCGTATATGGGCAAGCCGCTGGGCTCTTCCGAGGTCATTACCTTCTCGGAGGGCAATACCTTTGTGCGCATCAACGAAACGGTGCGCGATCGGGATGTCTTTCTGGTGCAGCCCATCGGCATGCATTCCAACGATGAGTTCGTGGAAATCCTGTTCTGGATGGACGCCTTCAAGCGCTCCAGCGCTTTGAGCTGCACGCTGATCATGCCCTACTTCGGCTACGGCAAGGGCGACAAGAAGGACGAACCCCGCGTGTCCATTCGCGCCCGCGTGTGCGCCGAATCCATGGAGCTGGCGGGCGCCGACCGCTTCGTGACCATGGACCTGCACGCCCCGCAGCTGCAGGGCTTCTTCAAGCGCCCGATGGATCATCTGTACGCCATGCCGATGCTGACGGAGGTCATCAAGCGCGAGGGCACCGAGAACATGGTGGTCGTCTCTCCGGACGCGGGCTTTGCCAAGCAGGCGCGCAAGTTTGCCGACGCGCTGCGTCTGCCCATCGCCATCGGCGACAAGACCCGCACCGACCACACCGAGAACGCCCAGGTGCTGGAGGTCATCGGCGACGTGAAGGACAAGAACTGCCTGATCGTGGACGACTTTACCATCTCCGGCGGCACGCTGGTGAACCTGGCGGAGTCGCTGCGAGCCCGCGGCGCGAGGGACATCACCGCCCTGCTGAGCCACAACATCATCTCCGAGCAGGGCGTAGCCCGCATCAACGCCAGCCCCATCCAGCGCGTCTATTCCACCGACACGGTGGAAAACCCCAACATCGTCGGCCAGGAGAAGTTCCGCACGGTCTCCGTGGCGCCGATGTTCGCCGAGACGATCATGCGCTACTACAACTACCAGTCCGTCAACTCCATGTTCAGCGAGCTGCCGGAAAACGTGGTGGAGGCCGGCTTCAGGCTGGCGGGGTTGGAAATCTGATTGATGCCAGTCTTTATCTGAAAGGCAATCATTCCGCGGCGCCCTTTCCGCCCTATCTGCGTTGCCGGACTTTGACTTGCCTGAAAATGGGAAATGGACGCGGCGGCCGGCGATGTCGCCGGATGCCGTGATGTACAGAGCCTTCGCTGTGCTCAGGATGAATGCGTTGCGTTATGCCTTCGCCCTGAGCGCGGCGGAGGGTCTGCGCATTTTTGGGGATGCCCTCATAGAATGTGAAACAACGGCATTGAATAAATTGCCATATTGTTGTCAAAATGCAACCGCATTATCGTGTTATAATATCGGGGTACGCGCCGCGGCGCGCACCCATTACTTTTATCGAGGTCAAACGATGAACAGAAAAGAGATTGCTGAAATTCGCCGCCGCTTTAATCCGGACAAGAACGCCATCAGCCGGGTGCGGGGCTGCTATGTGAACGAGAAGCGAGAGATCGTGGCCACCTTTGATCGTTCGCTGATGAGCTTTCCCCAGGAGGAGCAGGAGAAGTACCTGGCCATCTTCAAGCGCACGCTGGCGGGCGTGCCGGGCAAGAACCTGATCGACATCGAGTTTCGCCCGGATCAGGTGATGGAGGACGAGGCCCACGGCCTGCTGATGGGCCTGCGCAATACCGCGCTGAGCGTGGACGCCGGTGCGGAGCAGCTCTGCGCGAAGATCATCGAAAACCTGGAGCTGGAGGGCAACTACCTGATATTGATGATGCACGACGCCTACGATGTGCCCTTCAAGCACGCCGACGAGAACAAGGCGGACGTGATTTCCGAAGAGGTATTCAACTACATACTGGTCAGCGTGTGCCCGGTGAAGCCGACCAAGCCCGCGCTCAGCTATTTCAGCGTGGACAACGCCTTTCACAGCCGGGAGCTGGATTGGGTGGTCTCCGCGCCGGAGCTGGGCTTTATGTTCCCGACCTTCGACGATCGCGCCACGAACATCTACAGCGCGCTGTATTTTACCCGCGACGCCGCCGACGTGCACGACGAGTTCATCGACGCCGTGTTCCACGCGGACGCGCCGATGCCCGCCGCCGAGCAACGGGAGGTGTTCCAGGCGGTGTTGGAGGACGCGCTGGACGAGGATTTGAGCTTCGAGGTGGCTCAGACCGTGCACGAGCAGTTCCGCGAGATGATAGAGACCCACAACCAGGACAAAGCCGCCGAGCCGCTGGTGATCTCCAAGCGGGAGGTGACGGGCATGCTGGAGGCCTGCGGCGTGCCGGACGAAAAGCTGGCCGCCTTCGAGGAGAAGTATGACGCCGAGTTCGGCCAGGGCATGGAGCTGCGGGCCGTGAACATCGCCGAGCCGAAAAAGTTTGAGGTGCGCACGCCGGACGTGGTGGTGCAGGTGAACCCCGAACGCAGCGACCTGATCGAGACGCGGGTGATCGACGGATTCAAGTACATCCTGATTCGCGCCGACGAGGGCGTGGAGGTCAATGGCGTGAACATCTCCATCGCCGGGGCGATGGGGGAAGAGCGCGATGAAGCGCCGTTCTAACCCCTTAATTGATGCCAAATTCCATTAAAGCATGAAGACGCAACGGCGGCCTGCTGCAATAAACGATGGAATCGAGCGGCCTGTGCGCAGGGTGCGCAGGCGCGAAGATTCCTCGCTTTGGCAGCAGGCCGCCAAAAACTCCGTTCTTCATAAATTGATCAAATTGCGCTGAATCGCAAAAAGGGAGCGGCAACGCTCCCGAAGTAATTTATCAGTCTTCCGACATCAGGAATTTGGCATACCGCTTTAATTCAGGAATTTTCGCCTTTGGGAAATTCTTTGGCAGACGAATAATGGGATACTGCTGATCAGAAAGGGCGGGGATATCGGTCAATCCCAGCAGATAATCCACCGACACGTTGAAATATTTCGCGATTGCTATTTTGGTCGCGTCCGGCGGCTCAGATTTTTCGCGCTCGTAGGAGGATATGGCATGCTTGCTGATGTTGAGAATTTCGCCCAATTGGCTCTGCGATAAATCCGCGTCTTCACGCAATGCCAATAAACGCGCTCCGATCATGTTGCCTACCTCCCTTCAACATAATTATAGATGAAAAATCGTTTTACATACGGATAGTAGACAAATGTGAGACAGTATGCTACTATTGAGTAGATAAATAATCTACTAACTGAAGTTTGTAGATGAAAACGAGATTTTTGGATGTGATTCGCATGTCGAGGAGCCTGGATTATCACGCCATGGGAGAACGCATGCAGCGTCGGCGCAGGGAGTTGGGGCTGACGCAGGAGCAATTGGCAGAGGCGGCGGATATAACGCCGTCCTTTGTTGGACATTTGGAACGCGCGGAAAAGAAGCCCTCCGTCGAGACGGTCGCGCGCGTTTGCGATGCATTGAGCATCACGGCGGACTATCTGCTGCGCGGCCAGCTCAACCGATGCGATCAGCAGACCTGCGCGCTGTACTTGGACATGCAATCGCTGTTGGGCTGCTATGGGGAAAGACGATAAAAATCCCGTTCCGATTCCACGAATCGGAGCGGGATTTTTATCATGAGGGCTGACGATGAGAACGCATTACAGCCGCGCGGCCACCTGCGCGGCCAGCGCGGCGTTGTTGTAGACCAGCCGGATGTTGCTGGCCAGACTGTCGCCGCCGGTGATGTCCTTGATCTTCGCCAGCAGGAAGGGCGTGGTCTGCTTGCCCTTGACGCCCTGGGCGTTGGCTTCGGCCACAGCCTCGTCGATGGCCCTGTTGATGACCGCCGGATCCATGCTGTACTGCTCCGGGATGGGATTTGTGACCAGCATGCCGCCCTTGAGGCCCATATCCAGCTTGGCGCGGAAGGCTGCCGCGATTTCGCCTGGGGAATCCAGCCGATAATCCACGCCGAAGCCGCTCACGCGGGTGTAGAAGGCGGGCAGCTCCTCCGTCTGATAGCCGATCACGGGCACGCCCTTGGTCTCCAGATATTCCAGCGTCAGGCCCAGGTCGAGGATGGACTTCGCGCCCGCGCATACCACCAGCACCGGCGTCTGCGCCAGCTCCTCCAGGTCGGCGGAGATGTCCATGGTGGTCTCCGCGCCCCGGTGCACGCCGCCGATGCCGCCGGTGGCAAACACGCGAATGCCCGCCATGGCCGCGATGATCATCGTGGTGGCCACGGTGGTGGCGCCGTCGTCGCCGCGGGCGATCAGCACCGGCAGATCGTGCCGTGAGGCCTTGGTCACGTCGTAGCCCTTTTTGCCCAGATACTCGATCTCATTTT
>JAFVBK010000142.1 GCA_017480045.1 Clostridia bacterium | reverse complement strand
GCCGAAGGCGCCATCGGTATCGCCCGCAACGCCAACAAGGTGCGCAAAACGCCCCTGCGGGTCATCCTGAACGACCTGGGCAAGGATGCCGCCATGATCATCAGCCGCATCAACGGCTTCACCTATGTGCAGACCAAGTACGACTACCTCTCCGCCGACGTCAAGGAAGACCACGCGCTGACCGTCATCAGCAAGACCGCCTATTCCAACGGCGACCGCGCGAAGGTCAACTGCTACGGCGCGGACGATGTGCGCGAGGGCGTGGCCATCATGTGGCATGAGAACGCCGACGTGTCCATCACCGGCAACTCCACCAACCCCACCCGCTTCCAGCATCCCGTGGCGGGCACCTATAAGAAGGAACGCTGGGAGGCCGGCAAGAAGTACTTCTCAGTGGCCTCCGGCGGCGGCACCGGCCGCACCCTGCATCCCGACAACATGGCCGCCGGCCCCGCCTCCTACGGCATGACCGACACCATGGGCCGCATGCACTCCGACGCTCAGTTCGCCGGCTCCTCCTCCGTGCCCGCGCACGTGGAGATGATGGGCTTCCTGGGCATGGGCAACAACCCGATGGTCGGCGCCACCGTTGCCGTGGCCGTCGCGGTGGAAGAGGCCATGAAGTAAGCCTCTACGGTTTGAGAATACAATATTCCCGGTCGATCGTGTATCGGCCGGGAATACTTTTGAAATTGGGCACGATTAACGGACGAATCGCAAGGCGCGAAATCGAAGATTTCGCAGTCTGTTTTGCAGACTGGCATGGTAAAATCGGAGATTCTGGCACCGCGCCAAAGCCAGGGGGCTTCGCCGGAAATCGTTGACAAGATCAGATTTCGAAATCGCACGCCACCGACGCGCTGCGCACCTCGTGCATGCGCTTCTTCACCGGCAGGTGCACCGGGTGAGCCTGATAGGCGTCAAAAGCGGCGCGATCCTCAAACAGGGTAATCAGCGCCAGGTCGTAGGAGCGCTCGCTGTGCAGTATGTCCTGCCTGGCCTCCAACTCCAGCATGCCCTCGATGCGGCCCTTCATGCCCTGAAAGTTCTTCACCAGTTGGGGAATCTCGCCCCTGAATTCATTCTTGATCTTGAACATGACGATGTGGCGAATCATGTTTTTACCTCCTCGCGGTGTCGTTATCGCTTGGTCAGATCGACGAACCTGGCGTCGGTATAGGCGCGCAGATCCTCCGGGTTGAGTATGAGTTGCTGGCCCCGCATGCCCGCGCTGACATAGATCGCATCGAACAGCGTGGCAATCTCGTCGATATAGGTCGGGTATTTCTTCTTCATGCCGATGGGGGAGCAGCCGCCGCGTATGTAGCCCGTCAAGCCCAGCAGCTCCTTTACGTGGATCATCTCCAGCTTCTTTTCGCCCACGGCCGTGGCGCACTTTTTGAGATCCAGCTCCTCCGCCACGGGAATGCAGAACACATAGATTCCGCTCTTGCCGCCCCGCGCCACCAGCGTCTTGAACACCTGGTCCGGCTCCACGCCCAGCATCCGCGCCGCGTGGACGCCGCTCAGATCGCTCTCGTCCACCTCGTACTCGCTGGTCTCAAAGGGGATATTGGCCTGCTTTAAAAGGCGCATGGCGTTGGTGATGGTCATTGTTACCTCCGATCATTCAGGGAGTGGAGTGTGGAGCTATAGTGTGCTGCTGACGCAAAGTACAAACAAAAAGCGTCAATTGAAATGTTCCCTGAACGCTTGTATAAGACAACAAGCGTGATTGGATATACTCTGCCGTATTTCGCGCCAGCATCTATCTACACTCCACTCTCCACACTCCAAACTCCACACTCAATAGAATACTTCCATCAGCGTGAGGCCGTGGGCGGGGGCGGTGACGCCGAGGTCCAGCCGGTCGCCGGTCTCGATGGCTCGCGCCAGCGCGCCGGGCGCCAGCTTGCCGGAGCCCACGTCCCGCAGGGTGCCCGCGATGATGCGCACCATGTTGTAGAGGAAGCCGCTGCCCTCCACGATCAGCATGACGTCGTTGCCGGAGCGGCTGACCTCCGCCCGCCAGATGGTGCGCACGGTGTCCTTCACCACGGAACCGCTGGCGGCAAAGGCCGCGAAATCGTGGGTGCCGATGAGCGTCCGCGCCTCCGCCCGCATTCGCGCGTCGTCCAGCGGATAGATGCTGTGGGCGTGGGTATTGCGGTTCAGAGCGCCCGCGTGGGGCGCGTCGTAGAACAGGTAGCGGTAGCGCTTGCCCTTCGTGGAAAAGCGGGCGTGGAAATCTGGCGCGGCATCCTCAGACAACCGCACGCGAATGTCGTGGGGCAGCAGCGCGTTCAGCGCGTAGCTGAACTTCTCGCCGGGAATGCGGCTATCGGTGTCAAAGTGGGCCGATTGGCCCAAGGCATGCACCCCGGCGTCTGTGCGGCTGGCCCCGTGGAGCACGATGGCTTCGCCGGTCAGCCTTTTCAGCCGCTCCTCGATCACCTGCTGCACTGCCAGCGCATTGGCCTGCCGCTGCCAGCCGGCGTAATTCGTGCCGTCGTATTCGACGATCAAGTGAATTCTGCGCATGCGCACTCCCTAAAATACGTGAAAACGGTTCAAAAGAATCACCGCGGCCAGCAGCAGCAGTATCGCCGTGCACGCCAGCGCGTCGATGCCCTGATACTTCAGCTGCTTCATGCGGGTACGGCCTGCTCCGCCGCGATAGCAGCGGGCATCCATCGCAAGGGCCAGCTCCTCGGCCCGCCTGAACGCCCCCACGAACAGCGGTACCAGCAGCGGGACCATGGCCTTCGCGCGCTGCACGACGCTGCCGGTTTCAAAATTCGCGCCGCGGGCCTTCTGGGCCTTCATGATCTTGTCGGCCTCGTCCATCAGCGTGGGGATGAATCGCAGCGCGATGGACATCATCATGGCGATCTCGTGGGCCGGGAAGTGAATCACCTGCAGGGGCCTGAACAGCGATTCCAGGCCGTCCGTCAGCGAGATGGGGGAGGTCGTCAGCGTCAGAAGCTGCGAGCACACCACCAGCAGCATCAGCCGCACGGCCATGAACGAGGCCATGCGCAGGCCCTGGTCGGTGATCTTTACCGGGCCCACCTGCACCAGCGCGCTGCCGCCGGTCTGGAAAAACAGATTCAGTATGAAGGTGAAGATGATGATAAAGAACATCGGCTTCAGGCCGCGAATCAGGAACTTCAGGTGAATGCCTGTGGAAGCGGCGCAGACCAGCACGAATGCCGCGATCAGCATGAAGCCCGCGAAGCCCTGAGATACAAACACGATGGCGATCAGCGCGATGGTCGCCATCAGCTTGGTGCGCGGGTCCAGCCTATGGATCAGCGATTCGCCGGGGAAATACTGCCCAAGCGTCATGTTTTTTAGCATTCCCCGTCACTTCCTCCCGCTCAGATTTTCCAGGATGGCGGCACAGACATCCTCCGTGCGATAGATGCCCTCCGGCATATCGAAGCCCGCCTCCCGCAGCTGCCGCGCCAGCTTGGCGCATTCCGGCACATCCAGGCCGATCTCGTGCAGCCTGCGATCGTGGAGAAATACCTCTGCGGGCGTGCCGGAATAGGCGATCTCACCCTTGCTCAGCACGTACAGCCGGTCGCAGCAGCGGCCCACGTCGTCCATGGAATGGGAGACCATGACCACCGTGGTGCCCGCGTCGTGGATGCCGCGAATCAGGTCGAGCATATCCCGCCTGCCCGCCGGGTCGAGGCCCGCCGCCGGCTCGTCCAGGATCAGGATCGAAGGCTTCATGGCCAGCACGCCCGCGATGGCCACGCGCCGCTTCTGCCCGCTGGACAGCTCAAAGGGGGATTTTTCGGCCACTCCTTCGGGATCGAGGCCCACCTGCCGAAGCGCCCAGTCCACCCGCCGCTTGATTTCCTCGGCGTCCAGGCCCAGGTTCGTCGGCCCGAAGGCCACGTCCTTTGCCACGGTCTCCTCAAACAGCTGATACTCCGGATACTGAAACACCAGTACCACCGCGCGACGCACGGCGATCAGGTCGGTGCCCTTGTCGCCCAGATCGATGCCGTTCACCAGCACCACTCCCGGCTCGGACTTTTCCAGCCCGTTCAAGTGGGAGATAAGCGTGCTCTTGCCGCTGCCGGTGTGGCCGATGATGCCGATGAACTCGCCGTCCTCGACCTGCATGCGCACCTCGTTGAGCGCCTTGGCCTCAAAGGGCGTGCCGGGCATGTAGACATGGGTCAGTTTTTCGACTTTAATCGGCATAGCTCCACCGCCATTTCATTTACAGTCATAAGCCTCTGGGGCAGCTTCACGCCGGCCTTGCGCAGGCCGTCCGCCAGCTTCATCATCTCCGGCACGTCCAGCCCCAGCGCCAGCACCCTTTTCGTCTGCGCGAACACCTCGCGGGGCGCGCCCTCCATGGCGACTCTGCCGCCGTCCATCACCACCAGCCGGTCCGCCAGCGCGGCCTCCTCCATGAAGTGGGTGATCCACACGATGGTGATGCCCTCCTCGATGTTCAGCCGCCTGGCCAGGCTGAACACATCCCGCCTGCCGATGGGATCCAGCATGGCGGTGGACTCGTCGAAAACGATGATCTTCGGCCGCATGGCCAGCACGCCGGCCACGGCGATGCGCTGCTTTTGGCCGCCGGACAGCATGGAGGGGGAGGCCTGGGCGAAGTCGCTCATACCCACGCTCTCAAGCGCCTCGTCCACGCGCCGCCTGATCTCCGCCGGGGGCGTTCCCAGATTTTCCAGCCCGAAGGCGCAATCCTCTTCGACGATGGTGGTGACAATCTGGTTGTCCGGATTCTGAAACACCATGCCGCAGGATTTGCGCACCGCGTAGCAATCGTCCTCGCTGACGGGCCTTATGCCGTTCACCGTCAGTTCGCCTGCCGTGGGCAGCAGCAGCGCGTTCAGCAGCTTGGCAAATGTGCTCTTGCCGCTGCCGTTTCTGCCCAGTATCGCCAGAAATTCGCCCTGCGAAACGGACAGACTCACGTTGTCCACGGCGGGACTGTCCGCGCCTTCGTAGGTGAAGGACACGCCCCTCGCCTCGATAATCGTTTTGTTCATGTCATGGCCTCCAGCCGCGCCGTCGCAGGCACGCGAATCTAGCGCGGGAAACGGGGATTTACTGTTTGACCGCCTGTACGCCGGGCGACTTTCATCGTTCCGCCGCACGCCGGCTCGCAAATCTCAATTTTGCCAATCATTATAGCACGCAATCGTTAATTGTAGACATCCAATGCGGGGCTATTTTCCTCCATTTGACATAATCAACGCAAATTTTATAGTGAGCAACGGGCAAAAGCCCCTTTTATTTTTCCCCGCAATGTGTTAGAATATGGATATCAATTTGATTAAGGAGTGACTCAGCATGAATCTCAATAAGATGACCATTGAGGACGTTCAGGTGAAGGGCAAGAAGGTCCTCGTGCGCTGCGACTTCAACGTGCCGCTGGACGCGGACAAGAATATCACGGACGAGACCCGCATCAACGCCGCGCTGCCGACCATCAAGTATCTGCTGGACAACGGCGCCGCCGTGATCCTGTGCTCCCACCTGGGCCGCCCCAAGGGCGAGTTTAACATGAAGTATTCCCTCGCGCCGGTTGCCAAGCGCCTGAGCGAGAAGCTGGGCTTCGAAGTAAAGCTGGCTGAGGATGTCATCGGTCCCTCCGCCAAGAAGCTGGCCGCCGAGGTGGAGCCCGGCAAGGCCGTGCTGCTGGAGAACGTCCGCTTCCACGCCGAAGAGGAAAAGAACGATCCCGCCTTCGCTAAGGAGCTGGCTTCCATGGCCGAGTTGTACGTGTCCGACGCCTTCGGCACCGTGCATCGCGCCCATGCCTCCACCGCGGGCGTGGCCGATTATCTGCCAGCCGTCGCCGGCTATCTGATCGGCAAGGAGCTCACCTTCCTGGGCAACGCCGTGGAGAATCCGGTGCGCCCGTTCGTCGCCATTCTGGGCGGCGCGAAGGTGAAGGACAAGATCGGCGTCATCACCAACCTGCTTGAGAAGGTCGATACCCTGATCATCGGCGGCGGCATGGCCTACACCTTCTCCAAGGCGCTGGGCGGCGAAGTGGGCGACAGCCTGCTGGATGCCGAGCGCATCGATCTGGCCCGCGACATGATGAAGGCCGCCGAGGAGAAGGGCGTGAAGTTCCTGCTGCCGGTGGACAACGTGATCGCCAACGATTTCGACAACCCCACCGACATCAAGGTGGTCGACGCTGGCAAGATTCCCGCGGGCTATCAGGGCCTGGACATCGGCCCCAAGACCGTGGAACTGTTCTCCGAAGCCGTGAAGAGCGCCAAGACCGTCGTCTGGAACGGCCCGATGGGCGTATTTGAGAAGCCTGAGTTTGCCAGGGGCACCCTGGCCATCGCCACCGCTATGGCCGAGTCCGACGCCACCACCATCATCGGCGGCGGCGACAGTGCGGCTGCCGTTACCCAGATGGGTCTGGCTCCCAAGATGAGCCACATCTCCACCGGCGGCGGCGCCTCCCTGGAATTCCTGGAGGGCAAGGTGCTGCCCGGTGTCGCTTGCCTGAAGGACAAGGACTGATCGATGAGCGTGGAGAGTGGAGAACTGGGGATTGGCGTTAAAGCGTGTTGATTTGCCGCTGGGTCTGGACCCGCTTCCGGGCTTTTGGCCATCCTCATCGCCACGCTTCACTCTGAATATAGAACGCATAACAGAGAACTGACAAATGTGAATTCGAGGAGGAGATTCCCATGCGCAAGCCGATTATCGCCGGTAACTGGAAGATGAACAAGACCCCCGAAGAGGCCGCTCAGCTGGTCAAGGACCTGATTCCGCTGGTGAAGGACGCCAAGTGCGACGTCGTCGTCTGCACCCCCGCGGTAAACTTTGCCGCCGTCAAGCCCGTCATCGAGGGCACCAACATCAAGCTGGGCGCTCAGAATGTTCACTTTAAGGCTTCCGGCGCCTACACCGGCGAGCTGTCCGCTGATATGCTCAAGGCCTCCGGCGTCGAGTACGTCATCATCGGCCACTCCGAGCGCCGCCAGTACTTCGGCGAGACCGACAAGACCGTCAATCTGCGCACCGTCGCGGCCGTGAAGGCCGGCCTGAAGGCCATCGTGTGCGTCGGCGAGATGAAGGACGAGCGCGAAGCGGGCTACACCGACATGATCGTCACCTATCAGACCCAGATGGCGCTGCACACCCTGACCGCCGAGGAGCTGGAGAACGTGGTCGTCGCCTACGAGCCCGTGTGGGCCATCGGCACCGGCCTGACCGCCACCGACGAGCAGGCGAACGAGACCATTGGCGTCATCCGCAAGGCCATCGCCGCCAAGTTCGGCGAGGAAGCCGCGGCCAAGATCCGCATTCAGTACGGCGGCAGCATGAAGGGCTCCAACGTGAAGGGCCTCATGGCGCAGCCGGAAATCGACGGCGGCCTGATCGGCGGCGCGTCCCTGAAGGCGGAGGATTTCGCGCAGGTTGTGAATTTCTGATCGAAGATCAGGAATTCAGTGTGGAGTGTTGAGCGTGGCGTGTGGAGCTGAAATAGCACATTCTATAACTCCACGCTCAAAACTCCAAACTCAATACTAGGAGGTAGATTCCCATGATGAAACTGGTTTTGGTCCGCCACGGCGAGAGCGAGTGGAACAAGCTGAACCTGTTCACCGGCTGGACCGATGTGGACCTGAGCGAAAAGGGCCACGAGGAAGCCAAGGCCGCCGGTCAGCTGCTGAAGGCCGAGGGCTATGACTTCGACATTTGCTACACGTCCTATCTCAAGCGCGCCATTCACACGCTGTATCACATCTTGGACGAGATGGACCGCGCCTGGCTGCCGGTCGTCAAGAGCTGGAAGCTGAACGAGCGCCACTATGGCGCGCTGCAGGGCCTGAACAAGTCTGAGACCGCCGAGAAGTATGGTGAGGATCAGGTGAAGATCTGGCGCCGCAGCTTCAACATCAAGCCGCCGGCCCTGGAGCCCACCGACGAGCGCTCCGCGCTGAATCAGCCCATGTACCGCGACGTGGACAAGGTCCTGCTGCCCGCCAACGAGAGCCTGGAGACCACCATCGAGCGCGCGGTGCCCTACTTCAATGAGGTCATCAAGCCCGACATGCTGGCCGGCAAGCGCGTCATCATCGCCGCCCACGGCAACAGCCTGCGCGCGCTGGTGAAGTACTTCGACAACATTTCCGACGACGACATCATCGGCGTCAACATCCCCACCGGCACCCCGCTGGTGTACGAGTTCGACGACGACTTCAAGGTCATCAAGAGCTACTATCTGGGCGACCAGGAGGCGCTGAAGGCCAAGATGGAAGCCGTGGCGAACCAGGGCAAGAAGAAGTAAGCCAACAATCATTTAGGGCGGTCGTTTGACCGCCCCTTTCATATCGGGAGAATGAGGATGAAGAAACTGCTCTGTGCGCTGCTTCTGTTGACGCTTGCGTTGCCCACCGCGCTGGCCGAGGGTTTTGTATTCGACGGCGCGATTACATGGACCGCTACACCGCAGGACGCGCTTGATTATCTGGAGGGTTGCGAGATCTACGACGAGGACATGGGGGACTACGGCGTTCTGACCGTCGTAGATAGGGACGGCGGTAAATGTCTGGGCTTCGACTGCGGGCGCGCCGCGTTCATGTACTACGACGGTGAGCTGTTTGCCATCTACGCCTACTTCACAGAGGAGAGCTTGGGCGGCGATATGCAAGCGCTGGCTGATCGGCTGTCCGAGGACTACGGAGAACCGAATCCGGAAAGGGCAGCCATGACTCTGGGCGACCTGCTTAACGGCGTTTCGGGGAACAGTCGGCAGACTGTGCTCGTCTGGACCCCCGACGAAAATACGACCATAGAGCTGCATGATACTGGCATAATACAGAATGATGACGGCTCGGCCTATCCCTGGATGGGCAGTCTGATTATCACAAACACAAGGACCTCGATCGAATTCGACCGCGCTCTGGAGGGATATTTGGACGTAGAAGATTAGGCGAGCTCATGCTATTGTGGAATGCTGTCAAATGACGTACGCACAGATCCTTCGCTCCGCTCAGGATGACACAGCGTTGTTTTGTTATCATCTGCGCGAAGCGAAGGATCTGTACATTTTGTCATTAAACAACTTTTAGTCGATCTTCTTGAACACGATCGCCGTGCGGCACGGTACGTAGATCTCAAAGCCCGTGCCCTTGCCCTCGACGAACTTGGTGTAGTACACGTAGTCCTTGCTGGTGCGATCCATGCCGCCGAAGTCGATATCGTCGGTGGAGAAGATAACCTTGTACTTGCCCTCGCCCACGGAATGGGTCGGCAGGAAGAAGTCGGTGGGGGAATAGGTGGGGTGGAAGTTGAACACATACACCAGCCCACCCTTGGAGAAGGCGATGATCTTGCCCGGCTGGTCGATCCACAGGTTGACCGTGTCCGTCTTGTTCAGCACGCGATACTTGCGGCTGAACTTCAGCATGGCCTTGTCGAAGTTGGCCAGCCACTCGTATTTCAGCATGCCGTTCTGCACCAGCGACCACTGGCGGCGGGCATACTTGTAGCTCCAGCCGTTGCCCTCGCGGGGGAAGTCGATCCACTCCGGGTGGCCGAACTCGTTGCCCATGAAGGTCAGGTAGCCGTCGCTGCCCAGCACCAGCGTGATGTAGCGGATCATCTTGTGCAGGGCGCTGGCGCGATCCATGGTGATCGAGTGGTAGGACTTGTTCATGCCGGTATACATCTCGGCGTCCGCCATGCGGAAAATCAGCGTCTTGTCGCCCACCAGCGCCTGGT
>JAFVBK010000141.1 GCA_017480045.1 Clostridia bacterium | reverse complement strand
GGGGTTGTCCTCCCAGTGAAGATATTTTTACGGTTATAAGTATACCATGCCTGACCGCCTTTTGCGACGCAGTACAAGGTTTTCTCATAAAAAAGGCGAACGGGTGTCACAGTTTACATGGATGCTGTATAATGCTGCCAGACGACGGAAATCGGAGGATGACCATGATCATTGACGGCATAGTGGAGCAGGGCAAGCACCTGGGCAGGAAGCTGGGCTTTCCCACGGCAAATGTCGCGCCGCGGGCGGCGGTGGGGGAATGGCCGCGAAACGGCGTGTACGCTGCGGCATTTTGGATCGACGGCGATGCGCTGGCCTGGCCCGGCATGCTGAATCAGGGGGTGCATCCCACCGCGCCGGAGGGCAAGCCCACCGTGGAGGTGAACCTGATCGGCTTTGAAGGGGACCTATACGACAGGCCTGTGCGGGTGGAATATCTGCGCTTTCTGCGCCTGGAGCGGCGCTTTGAAAGTCTCGATGCGCTCGCTGTCCAGCTGGCGCGGGATCGAAACGCCGTGCGGACTTGGATCGCCGCTTCGCTGGCAGGGGAGGAGCCCGGCGATGCGGCCACCCGGCGGGCGCGGGAGATTGAGTGGCATGATTTTTGAGCCGCAAGGGTTCCGTCAGGGAAATTGAGAATCGGCAAAGGGCAATGGCGGCGGCGTTGCCCGCCGCTCGATTCGACAAATCAAAATTCATTTGACAATCCGCCCCGCCTCTGCTATGATATATCTATCAACGTATGTGGAGGAAATAAAAATGACGCATATCAAGACCATCGAAACCCGCAACCTGTGCGACAGCGCCGTGAACGGCGGCTGCGGCGAGTGCCAGACCTCCTGTCAGTCCGCCTGCAAGACCAGCTGCGGCATCGCCAACCAGCAGTGCGAGCAGAAGGCCGACAAGTAATAACCTTCGGCTTCTTCAAGCGCTGGACATTTTTACGCAACCATCACCTGTAGGGGCGCCGTTGCGGCGCCCGCCCTGTACGCTTTGCTACGTACTGTCTGGCGGGCGGCGCAACGCCGCCCCTACAAACGCTTTTCGGGAGGAAAGCCATGATTCATCAATACAAACTCGGCGGCTACAACATCGTGCTGGACGTGTGCTCCGGCGCGGCGCACGTGGTGGACGCCGCCGCCTACGATATCATCAGCCTGTTTGAAGATCACGATCGCGCCGATATCCTTTCTCAGATGGCCGAGAAGCACCCCAACATCCCCGCGGCGGAGCTTTCGGAGTGCTACGATCAGATTGCCGCGCTGAAGGACGCCGGGAAGCTGTTCGCGCCGGACACCTTCGAGCCGATGGCGGGCGCGCTCAAGCAGCGCACCAGCGGCGTGGTAAAGGCGCTGTGCCTGCACGTGGCCCACACCTGCAACCTCAACTGCGCCTATTGCTTCGCCAGCCAGGGCAAGTACCACGGCGACCGAGCCGTAATGGGCTACGAGGTGGGCAAGAGGGCGCTGGACTTCCTGATCGAAAACTCCGGCTCCCGGCGCAACCTGGAGGTGGACTTCTTCGGCGGCGAACCGCTGATGAACTTCGACGTGGTGAAGCGCCTGGTGGCCTACGCCCGCTCCATCGAAAAGGAAAAGGGCAAGAACTTCCGATTCACGCTGACCACCAACGGCGTGCTGGTGGACGACGACGTGATCGACTTTGCCAACCGGGAGTGCGCCAACGTGGTGCTCAGCCTGGACGGGCGCAGAGAGATTCACGACGCCTACCGCGTGGACTACGCCGGCAACGGCAGCTGGGAACGGATCGTGCCGAAGTTTCAAAAGTTCGTTCAGGCCCGCGGCGGTCGGAACTACTATATGCGCGGCACCTTTACCCACGCCAACCCGGATTTCCTGAAGGACATTCAGACCATGCTGGACCTGGGCTTTACGGAGCTCTCCATGGAGCCGGTGGTCTGCGCCGAGGGCGACCCCGCCGCGCTGACGGAGGCGGACCTGCCCATCGTGCTTAAGCAGTACGAGGATTTGGCACAGCTGATGATTCAGCGCCGCAAGGAGGGCCGTCCCTTCACCTTCTACCATTACATGATCGACCTCACCGGCGGGCCCTGCATCTACAAGCGCATCTCCGGCTGTGGCAGCGGTACCGAATACATGGCCGTCACCCCCTGGGGCGACCTCTACCCCTGCCACCAGTTCGTGGGCGAGGAGCAGTTTAAGCTGGGCGACATCTGGACGGGCGTCACCAACGCCGAAAAGCAGGCCGAGTTCGCCGCCTGCAATGTCTACGCCCGCGCCGAATGTCGCGACTGCTGGGCGAGACTGTATTGCTCCGGGGGCTGCGCCGCCAACGCCTGGCACGCTACCGGCAGCGTCACCGGCGTGTACAAGTACGGCTGCGAGCTTTTCAAGAAGCGCATGGAGTGCGCGATCATGGCGGAGATTGACAGGCAGCTTGGAGAATCCTGATCCGTCGCTCTCTGGCATATCGGAATTCAGGGAACAGGAAATGCCTGAAAAGCGCGCGGCAGCCACTATTCCTGTTTCCTCAAATACCGCACGCGCTGAATCACTTGAAAGAGGTGCCTCATGCAAACCCCCATCGTCGACTTCGTTAAAAACTACGCCGCCTCCCGGCCCGCGCGCCTGCACATGCCGGGGCACAAGGGCGCGGGCGCGCTTGGCTGTGAGGCGCTGGATATCCCCGAGATCGACGGCGCGGATGAGCTGTACGCCCCGACCGGCGTCATCGCGGAGAGCGAGGCCAACGCCTCCCGGTTGTTTGGCGCGCAAACGTACTATTCCGCCGAGGGCAGCTCGCTTGCGATTCGGGCGATGCTGGCCCTCGCCGTGCCGGCGGGCGGCGCCGTGCTGGCGGGCCGCAACGCTCACCGGGCCTTCCTGAGCGCCGCCGCGCTGCTGGACCTCGACGTGGCGTGGCTGCATCCCCGCGCCGGGGACGCCTACCATAGCTGCGCCGTCACGGCGGCGGAGGTGGACGCGGCACTCTCCCGGCTGGAGACCTGTCGCGCGGTCTACCTCACCAGCCCGGATTACCTGGGCCACATGGCGGACATCGCCGCCATCGCCGCGGTCTGCCACCGCCATGGCGCGCCGCTGCTGGTGGACAACGCCCACGGGGCCTACCTGAAGTTCCTGCCCGGCGGCTCTCGGCACCCCGTCGACCTGGGCGCGGATATGTGCTGCGACTCGGCGCACAAGACGCTGCCAGCCCTCACCGGCGCGGCTTATCTGCACATTCATCCCCGGCTGGGCATCGATGCGCGCCTGGTGAGGGAGGCGCTGGCGCTGTTCGGCTCCTCCAGCCCGTCCTGGCTGATCCTGCAATCGCTGGACGCCTGCAACCGCGATTTGGAGGGCTTCACGGAGGCGCTTGCGACCTTCCTGCCTGAATTGGATGCGCTGAGAGCCGCGCTCACCGCGCACGGCTACGCGCTGATCGGCGATGAGCCGATGAAGCTGACCCTCTCCGCGAAGCCCTTCGGCTACACCGGCGACGCGCTGGCGGCGCGGCTGCTGGAAGCAAACGTTTTTCCTGAGCTTCACGATCCGGATTTTCTCACCCTGATGCCAACGCCCAACAACGGCGACGGCGATTTGCGACGGCTGCTGGACGCGCTGACGGCCATACCCCGGCGCGCGCCGCTGGCGTGCGCCGCGCCGCTCTACCGCGCGCCTGAGCGGTCCATGTCCATCCGGGAGGCCGCCCTCGCCCCGCGGGAAACCCTGTCCGTCGATCGATGCGAGGGCTGCGTGCTCGCCGCCCCCGCCGTCAGCTGCCCTCCCTGCGTACCCATCGCCGTATGCGGCGAGCGCATCGACGCGAATGTGATCGATCGTCTGCGGTATTATGGCATCGAAGCCTGCGATGTGGTGAATGCTGATTTGTAGGAGAAATGGAAAATAAAATGATGTCGCCCTGGCCGCCGTGATTAGCGTTGCACAACCACGGCGGACCATGTTATAATCACACAAAAAACCGGGAGGTTATTGAAAATGAGCGAATACATGACCAAGCGCAACGCGCTGCTGGCCCAGAAGGTCATCAAGGGACTGGCCTCCCGCAACATGACCGGCTACTACGCGGAGGGTCGCGAGGCCGCGCGGGATCTCGCGCTCTCGCTAATCGATGAGGGCGCGACCGTGACCATGGGCGGCGGCATGAGCATCCACGAAATCGGCCTGGTGGAGGCGCTGAAGGCCGGCAACTACAGCTTTATCGACCGGGACGCCTATGAGGACAAGCGCGCGGCCATGCTGCTGGCCTACGACGCCGACGTGTTCCTCTCCAGCGCCAACGCCATCACCGACGACGGCATACTGGTGAACATCGACGGCAACGCCAACCGCGTGTCCGCCATCGCACAGGGGCCGAGGAAGGTCGTCTTCATCGTGGGCATGAATAAGGTCTGCTGCGATGTGGACAGCGCGATGAAGCGGGCCCGCAACGTGGCCGCGCCGGCCAACGTCCAGCGCTTTGGGCTCTCCACGCCCTGCGCCAAGACTGGCGCGTGCATGGACTGCAAGTCGCCGGACACCATCTGCTGCCAATTCCTGATCACTCGCTTCTCCCGGCACAAGGATCGAATTCATGTGATTCTGGTGAACGAGGCTTTGGGATTCTAAAAGGGGCTGCCTCAAAAGGCTGTGATCGGCGCGCAAATGATATGTAGGGGCGGCGCCATTGCCACTCCTACATTTTTGGTGGGTCTCTGTCGTTGAACTTCTATCCTGTGATACAGTCCCTTTTATTTACAGCCCCATCACCAGCTCCGCGATGAACACGATCGCGCAGCAGGCCACGGACACCTGAAACAAGCTTCCGCCGAACCAGGCCAGCACGAGCCCCAGCACCAGCGCCAGCGCGCCGGAGATCGGACTCTGAGTGGCGGAGAGTATGGCCGGAAAGGTCATCACCGCCAGCGTGACATAGGGCACATAATACAGGAAGGAGCGTATGGTTTTGTTGGTGATTTCCCGCCGAATCAGCGTCAGCGGCAGGGTGCGGATCAGGTAGGACACCAGCCACATGCCCAGTATGTACAGATAGACGTTATGCCGCATGGTCGTCCTCCCCTTCCACCGGGAAAAGCAGGGCCGCGCCCAGCGATATGACCACGGTGAGTATGATGATCTTCATGCCGGAGGAAATGCCGTTGAACAGCGCCATGGCGTTGAACGCGCAGCTGGCGGCAAAGGAGATCGCCACCAACGCCGCGATGACGCGGTTCTTGCGCATTGGCGGCACGAATATGGACATGAACATGCCGAACAGTCCCACGCTCAGCGCGCTGACCACCCGCACGGGCAGCACGTTGCCCAGCACCACGCCCATCAGCGTGCCCAGCGCCCAGCCGGGGGTGGCCACCGCGGCCATGCCGTAGTTGTAATAGGGGTTCAATCTGCCCTCCACCGACACGGAGACGCCGAATATCTCATCGGTGATCCAAAGGCCCATCAGCAGCCGGTGCCGCAGCGGCAGCTTGGGGTCCACCTTCTGGGAAAGCGCGGTGGACATCAGCAGATACCGGGCGTTGGCGATGGCCTCCATCACGATCACCTCCGCATAGCTGGCGCCCGCGGCGATCAGCGTAAAGCCGATATACTGCCCCGCCGAGGCCATCACCAACGCGCTGGCGATGGTGGCCTGAGCGGCCGTCATGCCCGCGTTGCGCGCCGAGATGCCCAGCGCGATGGACACAGCAAAGTAGCCCAGCATAATGGGAACGCCGTCCTTCAGTCCCTTCATGAACCATTTTTTTCGGTCGGTAAGCATGTTCTTCCTCCAATGACGCTTTACATCAGTAATATATTACTCCCTTTTGATGAAATGTCAAATGAAGGTTGTCGAAAGAAGAGGAATGCGCGGCTTTACTGCCAGCCTCGCGCCTTCACGCTTCGCGGGCTATGCCTCCTTCCACGCCCAAGCTGAAACAGCGCCTTCACCGTCCAGCCAGCCAAGTGAAGCACCACCAACGCCGCCGTAACGGCGAAGAAGCCGCCCATTCCGGCCACAACGTCGCCAAAGTCCATGCTGCCGGTGCCGGTGATGCGCTGGCCGATTTCGATGGCGAAGGTCAGCACGATCAGAACGGTGAGCACGTAAATCCACGTGATGGCCAGCACGCGATTTTTGTTGGCCAGCAGCTTGAACACCGGATATACCAGCATTATCAACATCAAGCCGACCGCTCCGATGACCAGAAAGTGCAGCTCCTTGTCGGAGAAGTTCGTTTCAAAATTGTCGTTGAGGGTCATAATCATATCGTGGGCGCGGGTGATCCACGCCACGAGCATGTGCAAATATTTTGACATATATCGCTCCTTTTCCGCCGCGCGGGCAAAATCCCATGGCCGCGCGCGCATGATATGTATATTAGATGCAATATATGTCAGAATAGTTGCGTCTATCGCTCAAATCCGTAAAAAAACGAGCGCTTTTCACCGCGCCTATTTTGCCCGGCCGACAAAATTCGACGCAGGTAAATTCTGATTTGTCGCTTTACGATCGATCAGAGTATGTTAATTTTATATATTCGCACCCCGATGCCGCCCCTCGCGCGTCCATATGGTGTACACTGGGTCAGGGGAGGGATGGCGGTGAACGAGGACAGGTTTCTGGAGGCGGTCATGGGCATGCGCGGGAAGCTGTACCACGTCGCCATGGCGATCCTCTGGAATGAACAGGATGCCGCGGACGCCGTGCAGGAGGCCATGCTCAAGGCCTGGAAGCACCGGAGTGGCCTGCGGGATGAGGGCGCGTTTGAGGTGTGGTTTATGCGCATTCTGGTGAACCAGTGCCGGGATCATCAGCGTCGACAGATACGAAACCGAGTACTGCTGCAGGAAATGCAACGAGAGGGACGCGTCGAGCGCGTCGACGCGCCGAACACGGAGCTGTTTGAAGCGATTCACGCGCTGCCGGACAGACTTCGGCTGCCGGTGTTGCTGTACTATTTCGACGGCTACAGTCAGAAGGAGATCGGCAGGATACTGGGCGCGACGGCGGAGCAGGTCAAGGCCCGCATTCGCCAGGCGCGGGAAAGGCTTCGGGCGGCGCTGGACGAGGACGGCGCGGGGCCCGCGCGACGGAAGGGAGGCGGCGCGAATGGATGACAGGCGGGGCGTCTACAGAGACGGGCTCCCGGAGGCCTCCGATGCCTTCATTCAGGCGATCATCGAGGGCGGGGAGGACATTCGCCGCTATGAGCGCAGGCGCAGGCGCGCAGCCAAAGTAGCGCTGGCCGCGGCGGCCTTCGCGCTCGTCGCCCTGGGGCTGGGCGCGGCGCTGCGCCAGCTGAGCGCGCCGAGGCCGGACAATGTGGTGCTGTCGGTGAATCCGGACAGCGTTGTGACCGATGAGGAAAAGGCCGCGGCGTGCGCGACGGCGGAGCCCACGGAAACGCCAGTCGCGGATGAAAAAACCTGGATCGATCCGAATAGCGGCTGGGAATACCTGCTGGACGACGGCCCCTTCGAGGCGGGGGAGTGGCTTGTGGTGACGGACGCGGACGGCTGTCTCGCCTACGGCTTCCAGGTCGACTTCCGGGAGCGGCCCTCCGGGCAGGCGCGCAGCATCGAAGTGGTTCCGGGCATGCAGGTTTGCTACCTGGGGGAAGCCGACGCCGGCTTTTCGCGGGTGAACTTCGCGGGTACGGACGGCTATGTGGAGACGAAATACCTGCGGCGCGGCGCGGCGGTACCGGAGCTGGACGAGGCGCGCGAATGGGTGATTTCCGAGGCGTGCTTGTACCTCGTTGACAGCCTGGGCGAGCGACACCTTTGGACCGTGGACGACAATAACGCGGTGGAGACCTACGCCCTGCAAAAGCTGCTGGAGGGCGCGCAGCCGCTGGCGGAGGGGGAGGGCGCGAACGCTCCTCTCGGAGCGCTGCTGCTGGTGCGCATGCAGGACGCGGACGCGCCGATGCGCTGGGAAAACGGCGCGGAGCGCTTCATCGAGCTGCGCTACGCCATGGCCAGCGACGGCAACCTCGTGTTCCGTCGGGAGGACGGCAGTCGCTGGGCCATTCCCGCCGCCGGGAGCCGCTTCTTCTGGAGCGTATTTCCCGAAGCGGAGGGATGGATGCGGTTGCCGGGAGATGTGGTGCTGGAAACGCAGAAGTGATGAAGAAATCAGAGAAAAAATAGCAATTAAAGGAGCTGCCCCAAAATGACTAAGAGAATCATTTTGGGGCAGCTTTATGATTGTGGCTAACTAACAATCATAATCACAGTAGATCAGATGGAGAATGCTGTAACCACTATCAATAGTCGGCGCTGCATGGTATATCATGCGCTTTTGCGTAGTACCAGGCAATACTTTCAGCGACGCAATGAATGGTCAGCTTGTCGCAACCGTCAAAGGCATTGGTAGCGATTGTTTTGACGCTTGCGGGTATCCAGACCTCTGTCAAATTCACACAGTTGCGGAAAGCGCCGCTGGATATTTTGGTGACCTTTTCGCCCATGACTACGATACCAATGGAACTGTCTCCAAAGAAAGCTTCACTTTCAATTTCAGTCAGCGCTTCAGGCAATTTCACCGTCAGAAGAGGATTTTCTTCGACGTTTACAAAGCAGAAAGCGCTGATGCTTCCTGAGGTATCCTTGACGATGATGGCGCAGGATCCGGCGCCGACGCCCGTGACCAAGCCATTGATATCAACGGTAGCGATTGAGTCGTCGCTGCTGGACCAGGTTACCGATGGATTCGTGGCGTCAATGGGCGCCACAGTTGCAGTCAGCTGTACCTGCTCGCGTTCTTTGATATCCAGACTGCGCTGACTGAGCGTGATGGACGTGACAGCGATGTTCTGTTGCTTCCATACAGCGTATAAGGCCAGCGCTCGGTTGCCGGTATAGCTGTCGCCGGGCTGATATTCCGCCGCCGTCGCCGTGCTGCTCGTGGCCCAACCCAGGAAGGCGAAACCATTCCGCGTGGGCACGGCGCTGCTGAGCGTGAAGCTTTCATCGGTATACTTGATCTGAGAAGCGGGTGCGTCGGAGCCGCCGTTGGCGTCGTAGGTTATCCTGTAGCTGTCCTTCATCCAGAACGCGTAGAGCTTGAGATCCGCGTTTTCGGTGTAAATATCACCGGGGCGATAATCATAGCTCGCCTTGTTCGTAGTTATTCTCCAGCCGAGGAAGATCCAGCCGTCCTTCACCGGTATCTCGCTGCTAAGCGTCAAATCTTCATTGTAGCGCTTCACCTGGGATGCGGGTGCGCCGGAGCCGCCATGGGCGTCGTAAGTCACCGTATAGGTGAGCGCTTGCCAGACGGCGTAGAGTTCAAGGCTGGCGTTTTTAACGTAGGAATCGCCGGGCTGGTATTCCGCCGCCGTCGCCGCGTCGCTGGTAGCCCAGCCCAGGAAGGCGTAGCCGTCGCGCGTGGGGACTGTGCTGCTCAGGGTCAGGCTGGCGCCGTAGCTCTTGATTTGGGAGGCGGGCGCGCCGGAGCCGCCGTTGGCGTCGTAGGCTACCGTGTAGGTGATCGCCTGCCAGATGGCGTAAAGATTGAGATCGGCGTCGGCGGTATAGGTGTCGCCAGGTTGATATTCCGCCTTCGTAGCTGTGCTGCTGGTAGCCCAGCCCATGAAGGTGTAGCCGCCGCGCGTGGGAACCGCGTCGCTCAAGGTCAGGCTGGCGCCGTAGTTCTTGGACTGGGAAGCGGGCGCGCCGGAGCCGCCGTTGGCGTCGTAGGTGACCTCATATGTATTGATCGACCATACAGCGTACAGATACAAGTCCATATCCTTGCTGTATATATCGCCGGGCCCATAGTCGTCTATAACGCCCTGCGACGTATCGCTGCTGGTGGCCCATCTCATGAAGCGATAGCCGGATCGATAGGGTATCGTCTCGGAAAGCTTCAATTGCACGCCGTGCGTCTTGGTTTGAGAGGCAGGCGCGCCGGAGCCGCCATTGGCGTTGTAAACAACGCTATAGGTACGCTGCGCCCAGACGGCGAACAATTGCAGATCCTCATTCTCGGTGTACTTTGAACCTGGTGAATAAACCACTGTGGTCGAGTCGCTGCTGGTAGCCCAGCCCTTGAATGTATAGCCGCTGCGAGTCGGCACGGTGGTGCTCAGCGTCAGATCGGTGCCGTGCGTCTTGGTTTGGTATTCAGGCGCGCCGGAACCACCGTTTGCGTTGTAATCCACATTGTAGGTATTGGCCACCCATTGCGCATACAGTGTGACAGCATTGTTTTTGCTGTAGCCGTTGCCGGGCTGATAGGCCACTGCGCCCGTCTTGCTGGTAGCCCAGCCGGAGAATATATAGCCCGCCCGGCTCGGAACGGTTGTGGAAAGCTTTAAGGTGGTGCCGTCAATTTTTTTCTGCGACGCGGGCGCGCCGGAGCCGCCATTGGCGTTATATGAAACGGTGTATTCGTTGTGGTAGTTAACCGTTCCTTTGATGATGTTCTCCGCGCCCGTATTATCCGTGTAAAGGGCGTCGATAGAAATGCTTGCGCTGCCCACGAGACTTGTCTCGCAGTAAATGTCGAAGCCGTGCAAACCATCGATATTGAACGCTGAGTTGACGTCAGTGCGATGGCCTGTCGTGGTATAGCCTTTAACGCCTTCGCCGGGATAGACGTGAATCGTTACCTGCGCGCTCGGGTTTTGCGTATCGTAGGCCCAACCGTAGAGGTGCAGCGTCTTGCCGATGGTTTCAAGCTTGTCCAGAGAGAAACTAATGCGATTGGAGGAGCGGTCCGTGATCGTGCCGGTGGCGCTACCGTTGTTGCCGTCACGCAATTCGGAGTCATCATTGACGATGCGAACGCCGCCGTGGTAGCCCCAGCCGCGGAATTTACTGGCCCAGTTGGAAACGGGGGTCTTTTGTACCTTGCCGCCCGTTGCGTGCACGAAGTAACCGCCGCCTACGTAGACGCCGACATGTCCGTAATAGGATGCGCCGCAGGTGCCGCAGGGGCCGCCGCCGCAATTGCCGAAGAACACGTCCGCGCCGACGGGTATGCTATTGATGTCCGTGGACGCAATGTGACTTGAACCATAGTTATAGGCGCAACAGGACGAACTCATCGCGGCGCCCAGATTCTGCCAAGAGGTGCGGACAAAATTTAAACACTTGCCGCTGCCCCAGCTAATGCCTACCAGGCTGTTGAAATAGTTTACGACAGACCCGGTAGTGAGCGACGTTTCCGCCAGCGCGCTGGGCGCGAACAAGCCGCCGTTAAAGGGCAAAATAGAAAGGATCAATAGAAAGGCGAGCAGAGCTTTGAATTTTCGCATAACAATCCTCCTAGTGCATTGTTTACGAAAATTCTAAAAAAAAAAAAAACAAAAAGTCAATAAGCGTATGGAAAATTTTACAAATAAATAATGAATTGCAAAATGGCAAAATTTCCCGTCCAGATCACGCAAACAAGCAAAGAAGCTATACCATTCACAAATAAAAGCATGCCCCAAAAACCTTGACGCTCCGCCAGCCCAACGGCAGGACATCCGCTTCATCTTCACCCCCAAATGACAGCGTTGCGCTTGGATATGCCATCTTGAGAGTAGCAGTTACAGAAGATATGGCGAAGCGTCAGGGAGACTTTACACTTGAATCAAGCACGGTATTATTATAGCTTTGAATGGGAATGAGGCCGCACTTGATGGCTGCTTTTCGACCAGCGGTTATTCCGCCTTCGTCTCGCAGTACAGGCAGCGATACACGGCCTTCTTCTTGTCCGTCAGCACGAACACGTGGGGCAGCTCCTGCTCGACGCTGGCGATGCAGCGGGGATTTTTGCATTTCAAAACATCCCGGATCTGCTTCGGCAGCTTCAGGTGCTTCTTCTCCACCAGCTCGCCGTCCTTGATGACGTTCACGGTGATGGCCGGGTCGATAAAGCCCAGGATGTTGAGATCCAGCGCCATTTCAGAATCGATCTTGATGATATCCTTGCGCCCCTGCTTCTTGCTGGGGGCGTTTTTGATGATGGCGACGGAGCAATCCAGCGCGTCCAGGCCCAGGAACGTATAGATTTCCATGGCCTTGCCGGCCTTGATGTGATCCAGCACGATGCCGTTGTGAATGGAATCGATGTTCACTTATGCCACCTCCAGCAATTTCAGAATCAGCGCCATGCGGATGTATTTGCCGTACAGCGTCTGCCGGAAGTAGCAGGCGCGGGGATCGGCGTCGATGGCGGTGGAGATTTCATTCACGCGGGGCAGCGGGTGCATGATGGAGAGGTCGGCCTTGGCGTTCCGCAGCTTGTCCGGGGTGAGGATGTAGCTGTCCTTCAGGCGCAGGTAATCCTCCTCGTTGAAGAAGCGCTCGCGCTGCACGCGGGTCATGTAGAGGATGTCCAGGTCGGGCATGGCGGCGGAGAGGTCGGTGGTTTGCGTGTATTCGATGCCCTTGGCCTGCAAGATCTCCTTCTTGATGTAGCTGGGCAGCTTCAGCTCCGCCGGGGAGATCAGCGCGAACTTCACGTTTTCGTAGCGCGCCATGGCCGCGATCAGCGAGTGCACCGTGCGGCCGAATTTGAGGTCGCCGCAGACGCCGATGGTCAGGTTGTCGAGGCGGCCCTTCTCCCGGCTGATGGTCAGCAGGTCGGCCAGCGTCTGGGTGGGGTGCAGGTGTCCGCCGTCGCCGGCGTTGATCACCGGCACCGTCGCGGCCAGGCTGGCCACCAGCGGCGCGCCCTCCTTGGGGTGGCGCATGGCGATGATGTCGGCGTAGCCGCTGATCACGCGCACCGTGTCCGAGACGCTCTCGCCCTTGGAGGCGCTGCTGCTCTGGGCCTCTGAAAAGCCCAGCACCTGGCCGCCCAGCTCGTACATGGCGGCCTCGAAGCTCAGCCGCGTGCGGGTGGAGGGCTCGAAGAACAGCGTGGCCAGCTTCTTGTACTTGCACTTTTCGCGGTAGGCCTCCGGGTGGGCGATGATGTCGTTCGCCACGGCGATCAGCTCGTCGATCTCCTGAACCGACAGCTCCTGTATATCGATCAGGCTTCTCATGCGTTGCCTCCGATCCAGCTTTCATCCGAGGGATTGTCCCGGAATTTTTTGAGCCTCGCCACGTCCTCCGGCTGAATGTAGCCCTCCGCCGCGGCGACCTCCGCCACCGCGTCCAGATTGGTGAGGCTCACGTTTTTCACGTTCGCCGCCGCCAGCCGGTCCAGCCCCTTTTGCATGCCATAGGTGAAGATGCTCGCGATGCCCAGCACCTCGGCGCCGGCTTCCCGCAGCGCGTTCACCACCTCGACGCAGCTGCCGGCGGTGGAGATCAGGTCCTCCACCACCACCACCTTCTGGCCCGGCAGGAGCTTCCCTTCGATCTGGTTGCCCCGGCCGTGGTCCTTGGCGCTGGAGCGCACGTAGCCCATGGGCAGGTCCATCAGGTGGCCGACGATGGCGGCGTGGGCGATGCCGGCGGTGGATGTGCCCATCAGCACCTCCACGTCCGGGTACTCCCGGCGGATGACCTCCGCCAGGCCATTTTCAACGTCGCTGCGAACGGCGGGCGCGGTCAACGTCAGCCGGTTGTCGCAGTAGATGGGGCTCTTGATGCCGCTTGCCCAGGTGAAGGGCTGGTCGGGGCGGAGAAATACCGCGCCGATGGAGAGAAGATCTTTTGCGATGCGCTTGTCCATAAAAGGTTACCTCCGTTGGAATTAAAGAGTGAAGAGCAGGGTGTGGAGAGTGGAGAGTGGAGTGTGGAGTTGAAGAATGCTTGGAACGACGTTGAGATATTCAGTAAACCAGATCGCGCTGCTTCGCGGGAACGGAACGTTTGATCCGTCCGGGACCAACGCGCGCGGCATATTAAAACTCCACTCTCACAGAATGTGTCACCCGACGAATTCCTCCAAACATCTCCGATACGCCGCGACGGGATCGTCGGCGGCGGTGATGGGCCGGCCGACGACGATATAGTCGCTGCCCAGCGCGCGGGCCCTTGCGGGGGTGGTGACGCGCACCTGGTCGCCCACGGCTCCGTCCGCGAAGCGCACGCCGGGGGTGACGGTGAGGAAGCCCGCGCCGCAGCCTTCATGCACCACGGGGCTCTCCAGCGGCGAGCAGACCACGCCGTCCAGGCCCGCGGCCTGGGCGTTTCCGGCGTAGTGCATCACCACGTACGGGAGGGCTTTGTCGATCAGCAGCTCGTCGCGCATGCGCTGCTCGCTGGTGGAGGTGAGCTGGGTGACGGCGACCAGCAGCGGACGGGTGCCGTCCGGGCGGGTGAGGCCCTCGACGGCGGCCTTCATCATCTCGATGGTTCCGAAGGCGTGCAGATTGGTCATGTCCACGTCCAGGTCTCTGAGCACGGACATGCTCTTCTTGACGGTGTTCGGGATGTCGCAGAGCTTCAGGTCGAGGAAGATTTTATGTTCCCGGCGCTTGATTTCCCGCACGATCTCCGGTCCCGCACCGTAGAACAGCTCCATGCCGATCTTCACGTAGGGCTTGCGGGTTTCGCCGCTGAACCTGTCCAGAAATGTGAGCGCCGCCTCGCGGCTTGAAAAATCGCAGGCGATGATGACGTCCTTGCCCATTTAATGCGCGCCTCCTATGATATCCTCTAATTTATCGATTCCATATTTTGCCATGGCGTCGGGCAGCGCCGCGATGATCCGCGGGCAGGCCCAGGGGTTCACCAGATTCTCCGCGCCAACCTGCACGGCGGTGGCGCCGGCCAGCAGCATCTCGATCACGTCCTCGGCGCTGGCGACGCCGCCCATGCCGATGATGGGGATGTCCACCGCCTCGTATACCTGCCAGACCATCCGCAGGGCCACCGGCAGAATCGCCCGGCCGGAGAAGCCGCCCATCTTGTTGGCGATGACCGGCGCACGCTTCTTCAGATCGATGCGCATGCCCAGCAGCGTGTTGATGAGGCTGATGCCGTCCGCGCCCGCGTCCTCGCAGGCCTTGGCGATGGCGGCGATGTCGGTGACGTTGGGCGTCAGCTTCATGTAGACCGGCTTCTTCGTCACGGCCTTCACAGCCCGCGTGACCGCCGCGGCGCTCGCTGGATCGGTGCCGAAGCTCATGCCGCCGTTGTGCACGTTGGGGCAGCTGACGTTGATCTCCAGCAATCCGACGCGATCGTCGGCGTCGAGGCGCTCGGCGCAATAGGCGTAATCCTCGATGGAGAAGCCGCTGATGTTGGCGATGGCGGGCTTGTGAAATACCCTCGCCAGCTTTGGCAGCTCCTCGTCGATCACCGCGTTCACGCCGGGATTTTGCAGCCCCACGCTGTTGATCAATCCATCGGAGCACTCGGCAATGCGGGGCAGGGGATTGCCAAAGCGGGGCTCCCGCGTCGTGCCCTTGAGGGCGATGCTGCCCAGCACGTTGATATCGTATAGCTCCGCGAATTCATAGCCGAAGCCAAATGTGCCGCTGGCGGGGATCACGGGATTGTCCAGCGGGAGTCCGCTGAGATTGACCCGCGTGTTTACCATACGATCTCCTCCTTCCTGAGCACGGGCCCGTCCTTGCAGATGCGCTTCGGCCCGGCGATGGTCTGGCAGGTGCAGCCCATGCAGGCCCCGAAGCCGCAGCCCATGCGGGCCTCAAAGGAGAACTGACCGCCGCTTGACCTGGCGTATACGGCCCTCAGCATCGGCTCCGGGCCGCAGGCGTAAACGTAGGCGGATTCCGGCATGGCGTCGGTGACGAAGCCCTTCACGCCCGCGCTGCCGTCCGCGGTGGCGACGGTCACGGGAATGCCCAGCACCTCGAATTCCTTCTGATAGAAGATCTCATCGGCGCGGTTGAAGCCGAGGATGGCCGAGGGCCGCTTGCCCGCGGCGATCAGCGCCCTGGCCAGCCCGTACAGCGGCGGAACGCCCACGCCGCCGCCCACCAGCAGCGGGTTCTCCGGGCAGGCGGCAACGTCGTAGCCGTTGCCCAGGCCCGTGAGCGCGTCCAGCTGCTCGCCGGGCTGCATTTCGGCCATCTGCGCCGTGCCCCTGCCCACGACCTTGTAGATGATGGCGAGATTGGCTTCATTCCAGTCGCACACGGAGATGGGCCGCCGCAAAAACAGCCCCTCCAGCCTGAGGTTGATGAATTGTCCGGGGCGGGTGATGGCGCCGGTGTCGCCCGCGAGGGTCATGCGGTAGACGTTTGGCGCGATATCCCGATTGCTGGTGATGGTGTAGGTGGTTTGCTGCATGGCGCACCTCACACATTGTCGATGGTGGATACCGTGATCGTGATCTCCTCCAGCACGTCCAGCAGCACGCGCACGGTGTCGAGGCTGGTGAACATGGTCACGTTGTTCTCGGTGGCGGCGCGGCGGATCTTCACGCCGTCGGACATAGCGTCCACGGAGTTGATGTTTCGGGTGTTGATGACGTAGGCGATGTGCCCCTGCCGCATGGCGTCCACGATCTCGTCGCTGCTGTCCTCGCCGATCTTCTTGAGCATGTGGGTGCGGATGCCCCGCTCCTTGAGGTAGGCGGCGGTGCCGGCGGTGGCCTCGATGTTGAAGCCCAGGTTGTAGAACCGGCGGATCAGCGGCAGGGCCTCGGCCTTGTCCTCGTCCGCGATGGTGGCAAACACGGTGCCGTAGTTTTGCAGGTGCATGCCCGCGGCCTGCAGGGCCTTGTAGAGGGCGCGATTCAGCTTGCCGTCGTAGCCGATGGCCTCGCCGGTGGATTTCATCTCAGGGCTCAGGTAGGCGTCCAGCCCCTTGATCTTGTTGAAGGAGAACACCGGCACCTTCACGTAGCAGCGCTTCTTCTCCTCCGGATACAGGTCGAATATGCCCTGCTCCTTCAGCGTCTTGCCCAGGATGGCCTCGGTGGCGATGTCCGCCAGCGACCAGCCCGTGGCCTTGGAGAGGAAGGGCACCGTGCGGCTGGAGCGGGGATTGACCTCGATGATAAACACGTTTTCATCCTTATCCACGATGAACTGGATGTTGTAGAGCCCGACGATGCCGACGCCCAGGCCCAGCTTCTTGGCGTATTGCAGGATGACGCCCTTCACCCTGTCGGAGATGGTGTCGCCGGAGTGGATGCCGGTTCGCTCCACGAGATCATTGATGCCGGGCACGATCTCGTCGCGGCCGTCGCAGATGGCGTCCACCTCTACCTCCTTGCCCTGAATGTAGTGGTCCACCAGCACGGGCTTGTCGGCGTCGATTTCCACCGCCTCCTTCAGGTAGCGGCGCAGCTGCTGCTCGTTGGCCACGATCTGCATGGCCCGGCCGCCCAGCACGAAGCTGGGGCGCACCAGCACCGGATAGCCGATCTCCGCGGCGGTCTTGACGCCCTCCTCCACGTTGGTCACGGCGCGGCCCTGAGGCTGGGGGATGCCCAGCTCTATCAGCATCTTTTCGAAGCTGTCCCGGTTTTCGGCGCGATCGATGGCGGCGCAGTCGGTGCCGATCAGCTTCACGCCCCGCTCCATCAGCGGCCGGGCCAGGTTGATGGCGGTCTGACCGCCCAGAGAGGTGATCACGCCCTCCGGCTGTTCAAAATCGATGACGTTCATCACGTCCTCCGGCGTCAGCGGCTCGAAATACAGCTTGTCGGAGGTCTTGTAGTCGGTGGAGACGGTCTCCGGATTGTTGTTGATAATGATGGCCTCGTAGCCGTTGCGGCGAATGGTCTGCACCGCGTGGACGGTGGAATAGTCAAACTCCACGCCCTGGCCGATGCGAATCGGGCCCGCGCCCAGCACCACGATCTTCCTGCGGTCCGTGCGGACGGAGGCGTTGGGCAGGCTGTAGGAGGAATACAGATAGGGGATGTAGGCGCCGGTGTGCAGAGTGTCCACCATCGGGAAGGCGGGCACGATGCCGCTCTCCCTGCGCAGCCGCCAGACCTCCAGCTCGCCCATGCCCCAGAGCTCGGCCACGGTCCTGTCCGCAAAGCCCATTCGCTTGGCTGCCCACAGGGCTTCAAGGCTGCCGACGCTCTGGCGAAGGTTGGCCTCCATATCTACGATCTTCTTGATGGATTCCAGGAACAGCGGGGTGATCATCGTGATCTCATGGAGCTTGTCCATGGGCGCGCCCCGGCGAATCAGCTCGGTGATGGCGAAGATGCCGTCGGCGCGGAAATCCTTGATGTAGCGCCAGAGGCCGTCGTCGTCCATGCGGGTGAACTTCGGGAGGGACAGGTGATGCGCGCCGCTCTCCAGCGACCGCACCGACTTGAGCATGCACTCCTCCAGGTTCGCGCCGATGCCCATCACCTCGCCGGTGGCCTTCATCTGGGTGCCCAGCAGGTTGGGCGCGGAGGCGAACTTGTCGAAGGGGAAGCGGGGGAATTTGGCGACCACGTAGTCCAGGCTGGGCTCGATGGCCGCGGTGCCGCCGGCCACGGGAATGTCCTCCAACGCCATGCCCAGCGCGATCTTGGCGGTGACGGAGGCGATGGGGTAGCCGGAGGCCTTGCTGGCCAGTGCCGAGGAGCGGCTGACGCGGGGATTGACCTCGATCAGATAGTATTCGCTGGTTTCGGGGTGCAGCGCGAACTGCACGTTGCAGCCGCCCTCGATCTTGAGCTCGCGAATGATCTTGATGGCGGAGTCGTTCAGCATTTTCAGGTCGTGCTCGTTCAGGGACAGGATGGGCGCCACCACGATGGAATCGCCGGTGTGCACGCCCACGGGGTCCACGTTTTCCATGCCGCAGATGGTGATGGCGTGGTCGTTGGAATCGCGCATGACCTCAAACTCGATCTCCTTGTAGCCCTTCACGGACTTCTCCACCAGCACCTGATGGACGGGGGAGAGCTTGAAGCCGTTGGTGCCGACCTCGATCAGCTCCGCTTCGTTGTAGGCGAAGCCGCCGCCGGTGCCGCCCAGGGTGAAGGCCGGGCGCAGCACCACGGGATAACCGATTTCTTTGGCCGCCGCCTTGGCCTCCTCCAGGCTATAGGTGATCCTGGAGGGGATCACCGGCTCGCCGATGCTCTGGCACATCTCCTTGAACAGCTCCCGGTCCTCGGCCCGCTCGATGGATTTGAACGGTGTGCCCAGCAGCTCCACCTGGCATTCCCGCAGCACGCCCTTCTTTTCCAGCTGCATGGCCAGGTTCAGGCCAGTCTGGCCGCCGATGCCGGGCACGATGGCGTCCGGACGCTCGTAGCGGATGATGCGGGCCACATATTCGGGCGTGAGGGGCTCCATGTAGACCTTATCCGCGATGGAGGTGTCGGTCATGATGGTGGCGGGGTTGGAATTTGCCAGCACCACCTCGTACCCCTCTTCCCGCAGGGCAAGACAGGCCTGGGTACCGGCGTAGTCAAACTCCGCCGCCTGGCCGATCACGATGGGGCCGGAGCCAATGACCAGAATTTTGTGGATGTCGGTTCTCTTAGGCATTGGGTTCTCCTCCCTCTAACAGTTTGATGAATTCGTCGAACAGATAGCCGCTGTCCTGGGGGCCGGGGGCACTCTCCGGGTGGTACTGCACGGAGAAGACCCGGTCCGCCTTGCAGGCCACGCCCTCGATGGTACCGTCCAGCAGATTGATGTGCGTGGGCTCCAGGGCAGTGCCCGCGAGAGAATCGTTATCCACGGCGTAGCTGTGGTTCTGGCTGGTGATCTCGATCTTCCCGGTGGCGAGGTTCCGCACCGGGTGGTTGCCGCCGCGGTGGCCGAATTTCAGCTTATAGGTCTCCGCGCCGTAGGCCAGCGAAATCACCTGATGGCCCAGGCAGATGCCAAAGATGGGGTATTTGCCGCGCAGGGCCTTCACAGTCTCTACCACCTCCGGCACATCCTGGGGATCGCCGGGGCCGTTGGAGAGGAACACACCGTCCGGCTGCATGAATTCGATCTCCTGAGCGGTGGTGTTGTAGGGTACCACGGTCACGTTGCAGCCCCGGTCGTTTAAGCTGCGCACGATGTTCAGCTTCATGCCGCAGTCGATGGCCACCACGTTGAAGCGGTGGTTCGAGGTGCGGGAGTACCAACGCTTGCGGCAGCTCACGCGGGAAACCAGATCATGCGGCAGCTCCGCTGCCTTCAGGCGTGCCACGGCCTCGTCCGTGGGGGTATCGGCGTCGGTGATGAGGCACTTCCTGCTGCCTACGTCCCGGATCTCCCGGGTGAGTTTGCGGGTGTCAATGCCCGCGATGCCGGGCACCGAGCACTCCAGCATCAGCTCCGAGAGGGTCTTGGTGTAGCGGAAGTTGGAGGGGTTGTCGTTATACTCCCGCACAATCAGCGCGCCGATGGTGGGGGTCTTGGTCTCAAAGTCCTCGTCGGTGATGCCGTAATTGCCAATGATGGGGTAGGTCATCACCACGGCCTGTCCGGTGTAGCTGGGGTCGGAGACGATCTCCTGGTAGCCCACCATGGAGGTGTTGAACACCGCCTCGCAGATGCGCTCGCCGCGGTCGCCAAACCCCACGCCGTAATATTCGCTGCCGTTTTCCAGCACGATCTTCCGCTTTAATCCTTCCATACAATTTCTCCCTTAAATATGGTCATTTT
>JAFVBK010000140.1 GCA_017480045.1 Clostridia bacterium | reverse complement strand
CAATTCCGGCTGGAAGGACCGCGCCCGGGCAATGACCACGCGCTGCTGCTGTCCGCCGGAGAGCTGGTGTGGAAGGCGCTTCGCCAACCATGCGGGCAGTTCCACACGATCCAGCAGTTCGTGTAGCATTTCGCGCGCCTGACTCCTGCCCGCTATGCCGAAGTGCACGATCCCCTCGGTGAGAAAATCCCCTACCGTCATGCGCGGGCTGAACACCGAGTAAGGGTCTTGAAACACCATCTGAACCATGCGCCACAGGGCCTTGCGCTGACCGCGACCGAGGCGCGTCACATCCCTGCCGTCAAACAGAATCTGCCCGTCGGTGACGTCCGTCAGCTGGGCCACCATGCGCGCAATGGTGCTCTTGCCGCAGCCGCTTTCGCCCACTATGCCCAGGCTTCCCCCCTTCATGAGCGACAGATCAACGCCGCGCACCGCCCGCAGGCAATCATGCTTTCCCACGGGAAAGCTCTTGCTCAATCCCCTCAATTCCAGCAGTGGTTCAGCCATGGTTCACAATCAGACTTTCGTCATCTATTTCCACCACCGCGTCCAGCAGACTTCGGGGCTCCGGATGCTGGGTATGGTCAATCGACTCGGCGGCATCGCCCAGTTCCACCAATTTCCCGTTCTGCATCACGCCGATGCGGTCGGACAGGTACGCCGCTACGCCAATGTTATGTGTCACCAGCACTATGGCGGTGCCAAAGCTCTCCCGCAGTTCCATCATCTGGCGGATCACCTGCGCCTGTACGGTCACGTCCAGCGCGCTGGTCGGTTCGTCCGCCAGCAGCAGTTCCGGCTTGAGCGACATGGCTATGGCGATGCCTACGCGCTGCCGCATGCCGCCGGAAAGCTCAAAGGGATAGGCTCTGAGTACCCGCTCCGGGTCGCTCAGGTGCAGCTTCAGCAGCATTTCCCGCTGCAAATCGCGCCGCCGCCGGGCGTCGTTCATGCCGTGGACGCGCAGAAATTCGTCATACTGCGCGCCGATGCGGGCGATGGGATTCATGTAGCGCCCGGTATCCTGGAAGATCATAGAGACCCGGCTACCGCGCAATGCCCGGCGCGCTTTGCCGCTCATCGTGTTTACGTCCTCCCCGAACAACGCGAGGCTGCCGCGAGCCGCCGCCCCGGCGGGCAGCAGCCCCAGCACCCCGTGCAGCAGCGTGGACTTGCCGCTGCCGCTCTCACCCACGATGGAGAGAATCTCGCCCCGTGCGACGGTGAGCGACACGGCGTCCACGGCGCTGCGCCGTCCGTCATAGGAGATAGAATAGTTATTGATCGATAGAATTTCCAAATTTCCCCCGCCTTGCGGGCTATACCCGCGCATTTGTGTTCTTGCCCTTAGTCGATGGTCAGCTGGTTGTCCACAAAGTAGTAGTCGATGGGATAGGGCGTGATGTTGCTAACCTTGCTGTTGGCAACCACGAAGTTGTTTTCGCCCACCATCCAGATCGCGGCGCAGTCGTCCAGCATGATCTTCTCCGCCTCGATGGTCAGCGCTTCACGACCTGCGATATCAAAGGTCTGGGCCAGCTTTTCAATCACCTCGTCCAACGCGGGGTTGGAATACTTGGTCGTATTGTTGGCGGAACCGGTCTTGAAGAAGGAATCCAGATACCACTGCGGGTCGCCCGTGGAGAGCACCTGGGTGTTGCCGCACAGGATATCGAAGGTTCCGTTCTCGCCCAGTTCGCTGGTGCTGTCCACAATTTGCAGCTCGATGTGGATACCCACCTGCTTGAGCATATCCTGCACCGCCTCCAGCATGGTGGTAAAGGAGCCGTTGGCATAGGTGATGGTCAGGGTCAGTTCCTCGCCGTCCTTCTCGACGTAGCCGTTGCCGTCCGCGTCTTCAAAACCCGCGTCGACCAGATACTGTTTCGCGGCCTCGGCATCGTAAGTCTGGCGGTCCAGCGTCTCATAGCCATAGGGAGAGGAGGCCGGATACGGCGCGCCGGCGACACTCACGCCGCTGCCCAGCACGCCCACCAGCGCTTCATAGTTGATGCCGGCGGCGATGGCCCTGCGCACGTTCACATCGGCAAGGAAGGGGTTTTCATAGTTGAAGGACAGGATGCGGGTGCGCGCGCCCTGGGTATCGAACACCTGCATGTTGTCGTCAGCTTCAAAGGCCGGGATGTCCGTCCAGGCGATGCGCTGCACGATGTCCACCTGACCACCCTGCAGGGCCATGCCGCGGGTGCTGTCGTCGCCGATCATCAGGATGGTCATGGTGTCGATGTCGGACGCGCCGCCCCAGTAGCCGTCGTAGCGGGCCAGGTCGATCTGGGTATTCACCTCGAAGCCGGTCACCATGAAGGGACCGGTGGCGACGGGCGCACTGGCGAAGTCGGTGCCCGCGTCCACATCGATGATGGAATACATGGGCTCGGAGATGTTGGCCAGGAACGCGCCGAAGGGTTCGGTGGTGGTGATGGTCACGGTCTGACCGTCCGCTTCAATGGACGCGATCTTCGCGGCGGAAACCGCGCGATCCTGCATGGTCATGGCGCGCTCACAGCTCTTCTTCACGGCCTCGCCGTCTACGCTCTTGCCGTTGTGGAAGGTCACGCCATCGCGGAT